>DAOTUH010000612.1:0-14918 GCA_034437255.1 Anaerolineae bacterium | reverse complement strand
TGCCGCGCGGCTGACGACCATGGTGGGCTGCATCAACGAGCCGGCGCTGCTGACCGCCGCCGGCCTCGCCTTCGCGCTGAGCAGCCCCAGCGTCACCTACGGAGATCTGGACGGTTATTTTGATCTGGTCGACGATCCCACGCGCCAGCGTTTTACCCTGGATGAGGGGTGGCTCATCGCCAGCGACGTGCCCGGCCTGGGGTGTACCGTGGAACTGTGAGATGGATCAACGGATTGATGATAGTTGGCTCGTAGTCAGGCACGCAGGCGAAGCCGGAGTGCCGTCCACGCGACCCCCAGTGGCACGGTGAGGACACCGGCCACAGCTTAAGGGCTCCACAGTGGCACGGTGGAGACACCGGCCACAGCTTAAGAGCTCCACAGTGGCACGGTGGGGACACCAGCCACAGCTTGAGGGCTCGCAGTGGCACGGTGAGGACACCGGCCACAGCTTAAGTCGCTGACCACGAACCTTTAGCACCCATTTCCCAGCACCACGACGACCTCGTGCTCCTGCCCATCCTCGAAAAGCGGAACGACGTCGCTGGCTATCGATTCACCATCGACGGTGATCCCCTTGAGTCCTTTGCAGACGTGGAGCGGATTTCGCACCTCGATGTTGTAGACGGCACCGCGAAACGCCCGTGACGCCCGGAATCCCTCCCACGTCGCCGGGATGCAGGGATCGATCCGCAAGCCCCCGTACGTCGGGCGGATGCCCAGCAGGTACTGCGTGCCCGCCTGGTACATCCACGACGCCGTCCCCGTCAGCCAGCTGTTGCGCGCCAGGCCGAACTGTGGGTGCTCATCGCCCAGGACGTTCTGCGGATAGACGTAAGGCTCGCACTCGAAGACCTCGATCTCGTCGTTGCGCGCCGCCGGGTTGATCTGCATATAGTACTTAAATGCGCGGTTGCCCCGCCCGATGAGGGTTTCGGCGATGATCACCCAAGGATTCGCGTGCAGGAAGATGCCGCCGTTCTCCTTGGCCCCCGGTCGATACGTCGTCACGCCCCCCTTCTCCGGGTCGAAGCCGTCGTAGCCCGGCGCGCTCAGTTTGATGCCACGCCGCGTGTTGAGGCGCACGTACACGGCGTCCAGCGCGCTGACCGCCCGCTCGAAGGACGCAAAGCCGGAGATCACGGGCCAGGATTGGCCGTTGGCGTAGATCTGTCCTTCCTCGTTGGACTTGGAGCCGATGGGCGCGCCGTCGGCGTCGAGATAGCGCAAGAACCAGTCGCCATCCCAGCTCATTTTGTTGACACGAGCCCGCATCTCCTTGTAGATACGCCGGTAACGCGCCGCCGTCTCCTCATCACCCAGATGTTCCAGCAGCGCGACCATCTCCCAGAGCGCCACGCCGTAGAGATTGGCGTTGAAAAACGATTCAGCCCCGGCGCGCAGGTTGATGGTGTCGTTCCAGTCGGCGAAGCCCAACAGCGGCAGCCCGTGCTCGCCGACGTGATCGCGCGTGAAGGCGAGAGCACGCTGCAGATGCGCCAACACCGTGCCCGACTCCAGCGGCTGCTCGTCCTCGTCCTTGTCATAAAAGGGCAAAACCTCGTCCAGGAACGCGAGGTCGCCCGTCTCCTTGAGATAGGCCGTGACGGCAAGCACGCCCCAGAGATGGTCGTCACCGTAATAATGCGGGCCGTCCTCAACTTCGCGGGAGTCGCCCACGTTCGCTTCCATGGTCAGCGGGTTGAACTGGTGCATGGCCGAGCCGTCACGCCGCTGCACCTGGAGCAACATGCGCAGGACATTCCGAGCCGCCTCCGGCGTCTGCATCACCACACCCATCACGTCCTGAGCACTATCGCGGAAGCCCATGCCCCGCGCGCCCAGCCCCAGCTGGTAGAGCGAGAGGTAGCGCGACCAGTTCAGCGTCGTGTAACACTGGCGTGGATTGTGAACGTTGAGCATGGTGTTGAGAGCCGGGTTCGGCGTATCCACCTGTAACTCGGCAAGGGCATTCTCCCAGAAGCGCCGGAGATCATCCAACGCCGCGTCCACGTTGGCCGGCGTCCGATAACGCGCGATCTCCGGGTACGCCGCCTCGACGCTGGCAGCCTGGCCAAGTTGCGTGATCAGCCGCCGCGTCTCGCCCGGTGGCACTTCGCCCAGGTAGTGTAGCAGCGCACCGATGTTATCACCGCGCAACGCCTCGTGATCGCCCAACTCCGGCTGCTGGAGAGCCTGCGGCGCGGCCCACGTCCCGTACCGTCCCAGGAAATGAGCCCGATCCGACTCAAAGGAACTGATCGACCCATTGGAGGTGAAGTAGTTCACCTGTATGTCGCGGTACATGAACGGGTATTGCGTCAGCACCTTGTGACCGGAGGCATCCTCGACCATGCAGCTGGTCATGGTCTGGGGCACCCAATCGGCGTTGGTGAACTGCTTGAGCGCGTTGGGATGACTGTATTCGACGACGGGGACCGCGTCCACCGTCACCGGCGTATCGCGCAGATTGGTCACGCGGATATCGCGGAGCTCTTGCGTCCCATCTGGCGGCACGAAGATCGTCACCTCGGTGCGCAGGCCGTAGAACTCCGAGACGATCCGACTGTAGCCTAGCCCTACGTGGCATTCGTAGCGGTCGTAGGGATCGAGCGTGGGCGTGTAGAAGGGCGAGAAGACGCGGTAGCCGCCGTCTTCGTGCACGCGCAGGTAGAGCGTCGTGCCCTTGAACTCGGCATCCGGCATCTGCGGGATGTACTTCGTGATGCGGTTGAGCGCGGGATCACCCTTGCAGAGCAGCGCTCCGCCCGTCTGATCCACAAAGCCGCCGAAAGCCAGCGTGCCGATGTAGTTGATCCACTTCACCGGCGTGCGAGGATCGGCAATCACGTACTCACGATGTTGGTCATCAAAGTAACCGTAACGCATGATGTGTCCTTTGAATCTCTAGAATCTCTGAAACATGACGGCGAATTTCAAGTGTCATACGGATGCACTATCCGACACTCACCGCGACGTGCACCGCCGCAACGCCCTCTGCCGGCAAGGGCACCACATCACCCGTGACCGGTGCCCCGTGCACGGTCAACGCGATCGCGTCACCCGGCCCCTCGCGTTGCACCTCAATCTCGTAGGTCACGCCCCGGAAGACGCGCGTCGTGCTGAAGCCGTCCCAGCCCGACGGCAGCACTGGCGCGATTTGCAGGCCCTCGAACGTGGCCCGAATGCCCAGGATCCACTGGGTGATGGCCACGAAGTTCCACGCGGCGGTCCCCGTGAGCCAGGAGTTCTTCGCCTCGCCGAAGGTCGGCGCGTCGCGTCCGGCGATCATCTGCGCGTAGACGTAGGGCTCGCAGCGATGGATCTCGCTGATAGTCTCCCGCGCCGAGGGGTTGGTGCGCATATAGACCTCGAAGGCGCAGTCACCCCGGCCCAGGCGCGTCTCGGCGATCGTGATCCACGGGTTGCAGTGGCAGAAAATGCCGGCGTTTTCTTTGTAGCCCGGCGGATACGACGTGATCTCGCCCAACTCGACGTGGTAGCGCGTGTAAGCGGGCTGGTGCAGCATGATGCCGTGCTCTGTCGCCAGCCGCTCACGGACCGCGTCCAGCGCCTGGTCCGCGCGCCCGTCCTCCAGCCCGATACCCGCCATCACACAGAATCCCTGCGGCTCGATGAAGATCTGGCCTTCTTCGCATTCGCGGGAGCCCACTTTCTCGCCGAAGTGATCGTAAGCGCGCAGGAACCAATCGCCGTCCCAGCCGTGGGTAAGAATGGTAGCGGTCATGTCGCGGGCGGCCTTTTGATAGTATCGCGTGCCTGTCCTGAGCCTATCCCGAGCGTAGTCGAGGGGCGGAGTCGAAGGATTGCGGGTTGCGGGTTGCGTATTGCGTATTTCGTGCCTGTCCTGAGCAGAGTCGAAGGATTGCGTGTCGAGCTTTTGGCTGATCTCGGCCATTTCCTGAGCGGCGAGCACGAAGAGCCCGGCGATGAAGACTGATTCCGCCGTCTTGCCGTCCTTGCTCTGCAGAACCTGGAAGGATTGCCCCGGTTCCTCGGAGAAGGTATTGAGGTTGAGGCAGTCGTTCCAGTCGGCGTGCCCGATGAGCGGCAGGTCATGTGGGCCGAGATTGTCCAGCGTATACTGCACAGCCCGCGTCAGGTGCTCGTAGAGCGACGTCTCACTGCCAGGCTGATTGTCGTAGGGCACGGATTCCTCCAGGATCTCCCAATCGCCCGTCTCCTTCAGATACGCGGCCACCGCCAGTACCAGCCAGAGCGGATCGTCGTTGAAACCGCTCCCGACAGCGTCATTGCCGCGCTTGGTCAGCGGTTGGTACTGGTGATAGGCGCCCCCGTCAGGCAACTGCGTCGCGGCCAGATCGAGGATGCGCTGGCGGGCGCGCGCCGGCACCAGGTGCACGAAGCCCAGCAAATCCTGGTTGGAATCTCGGAAACCCATCCCCCGCCCAATGCCCGACTCGAAGTAGGACGCCGACCGCGAGAGGTTGAACGTCACCATGCACTGGTAGACATTCCAGATATTGACCATGCGATTGACGTGTTCGTCGGGCGTCGTCACCTGAAAGCGGTTCAACAGCGCGTCCCACCGCTCTCGCAGTGTCTCAAAGGCCGCATCCACGTTGGCGGGATTGAGATAGTGCGCGATGACAGGCTTGACCGTGGTCTTGTTGATCGTCTGGGAGCCGGGCGGATCGAACTTGGCATCGCGGGGATTCTCGTGGTAGCCCAGCATAAAGATCACCTGGCGCGATTGACCCGGCTGCAGCGTCAACGTCACGTGGTGCGAGCCCATGGGCGACCAGCCGTGCGCCACCGAGTTCGCGGACGTGCCCTCTTCCACGACCCGTGGCGCGTCCCAGCCGCGATAACGTCCCAAAAAATCCTCACGCTGTGTGTCGAAGCCGGCCAACGGCTCCGAGCAGGCGAAATAAGCGAAGTGATCCCGCCGTTCGCGGTACTCCGTCTTGTGGTAGATCACGCCCGCGTCGATCTCCACTTCGCCGGTGTTGAAGTTGCGCTGGAAGTTCGTGGCGTCGTCCCACGCGTCCCAGAGCGCGAACTCCACAGCGGAGAAAAGCGAGAGCTCGGCTACCCCATCGCGCCGGTTGGTGAGCGTAACCTGCCAGATCTCCAGCGTCTCACCCGGCGGCACGAAGTAGCGTATCTCCGCTTCGATGCCCTGATACGTCGAACTGATGATCGTGTAGCCCAGACCGTGCCGGCAGACGTAGCCCTCAAGATCCGTGCGTGTGGGTTGCCACGTGGGTGACCAGAAGGCGCCGGTCGCGTCGTCACGCAGGTAGAGGTAACGCCCGCCCGTGTCGGAGGGCACGTTATTGTAACGGTAGCGCGTGATCCGGCGCAGCCGCGCGTCCTTGTAGAAGCTGTAGCCGCCGGCCGTGTTGGAGATCAAGCCGACGTAGGCCTCGCTGCCCAGGTAGTTGATCCACGGCAGCGGGGTGTCGGGCCGGGTAATGACGTACTCCCGGCGGGTATCGTCGAAGTGTCCAAATCGCATAACGGCCTCCTAGGTCTGGCGCAGTAGTGCGCCGCAGGACTCACGAATCACCAATTCAGTCGGGAGAATAACACGCTGGGACGCCACGTTTCGCTGCTCCACCAGATCGATGAGGATATCGACGGCCGTGCTGCCTAACCGTCGGATGGGCTGTCGGACCGTCGTCAGAGGAGGCTGGGTTCGCGCGGCGAAGGGCATGTCGTCGAAACCGGTCAACGCCACGTCCCCGGGCACCGATAGATTGATCTCCCGCAACAGGCGCAGCGCGCCCAGGGCCATCGTGTCACTGGCCACGAAGACCGCGTCCGGTTCCCCATCGATCAGCTGTTGCATGGCGTAGTATCCGCCGTCCTCGGTAAAATCGCCCTCCACGACCAGGGTCGGATCAGATGGCACGTTGTGCAACGCGAGCGCCTCCTGATAGCCCGCCAACCGGTCCGCGCCGGCGATGACGTCAAGCGGCCCTGTGATAGTTCCCAGGCGCCGGTGCTCCAATCGCAGCAGATAGTTGACGATCTGGCGCGCGCTGGCGCGGTTGTCCACGTCCACGTAACTGACGTCGTGGTCGCCGGGATAACGTCCCACGAGCACGAAGGGCAACTCGGCCTCCATCAGAGACTCCACGATGGGGTCGTCGGTCAGCATCGAGGAGACGATGACGCCATCGATGAGGCCATTGGAAAGCACCTGGTGGATAGTGCGACGTTCATAGGCGGGTTCGGCCAGCCAGAGCATCACCGAGTGATCCTGCGCCGTACATCGCGTCGAGACGCCCTGGATGAGGAAACCAAAGTAGGGATCGGTGAAAAGCATCGAGACGCCCGTGGGAATGACCAGACCGAGCACGCGCGTGCGGCCGGCGGCCAGACTGCGCGCCGCGACGTTGGGCCGATAGTTTAATTCACGGATCACGGCCTGGACCTTTGCGCGCGTCCTATCACTGACGTGGGGATCATTGTTGACGACGCGGGAGACGGTCGAGCGAGAGACGCCGCTCCGTGCAGCTATTTCTTCCAAGGTTGGCATAAGTCTATCCACAAGGCTCATGTTGTGGAAGCGCTCTCAAAATCGGACAGGAAAACAGACGTTTAGCTATTTTTAAGGAGTAAACCCGCTGAAAAAAGCGACCACGTCGATTAAAATGGTCACAGGTTTGGGAGCGCTCCCAAACCTTAACTCTATTTTAATCGCCGCGCGCCATCTTGTCAAGGGGGAATTTCAAAAGTATCCGTTTAGTGTTCTGAGAGAGGTGCGATGCACTTACGCCGAAGAAGGTGTGGTTCTTGATTACATAACCGGAGACGTCTCAGTAATCTCAAATGCCTCTTGTCGAAAGTGCGTTGCACCTGGTTACTCACAGAACTAAACGCTTGACTCACCCGAAAAAAGGTTGTGCCTCACGCCAAGACGCCGCCGACCAAAGGTCGAACAGTCGCCAAGATTCTTAACTGAAATTACGGCATTAGGAATTAGTGTTCTGTCAGACCTGATTTGATAAACAGCCCAAACGAGTACTCAAGTACTCTACCAGGGCCGTTGGCCGACCGTCCACCTGCGTGGACGGGATCTCGCGTCGACCTACGTCGACGCGCGGCGCGACCCACGGCCATCGGGCCGTTGGGCCAGGGCAGTCGGGTTACCACCGGCCGGTAAGACGCCATGCACGTTCATCCATTGACGCTTGACAAAACACTAGCTAGGTGCAACGCGCCTTCGAATGCTCGAAAAATGGCTTGTGCATGCACGGCTAGGTGCGTTGCACCTTATACCGTAATTCCAAATTCTTAAGCTGCTTATGGCTTTTGTGAACAGCAAAGCCCACCCGGATCAATGAAATTTACCAGCAGTTGAATTTCTTTTGCGTTCTTGGCGCCTTTGCGTGAGGTCAATGGTTATTTCAGTGGAATCAACGCTTACTTTCAAAAAAGACGGGAACCGGCCAACTGTCGACAGGGTTAGGCAGCTATAACGGCAAGCGCCTATCAGGAACCGCGATCATACGGGTGGGCACGAAAGCAGAGAAGACCGTCCCTTCGCTCCCAAATCACGAAGAGGCGTTTCGGGAGACATCGCTATCCGGCATCGTGGACCTCGGTAAGGTGAAGTAGAAGTGACTGCCCGTGCCTGGTTCGCTTTCGACCCCCACCGTTCCGCTGAGCTTCTCCACAATACGCCGGACGATGGAGAGTCCCAGGCCATGTCCTTTCACGTATATCTGATCCAAACGTGTGAACTCGGCGAAAAGCTTCCCTTTCGCTTCTGGCGTAAAGCCAGGACCGTTATCACGCACCCAAAATACGATGCTGGATTCGGAATTCTGAATTTTGGATTGGAGATGTTCCAACATAACCGGAGAAGGTGACGGTTGCACGCCCGTTAACGGCGCCTCAGCAGCCAACACCGTATACCCCAGCTCAACACGCGGCGGGATACCGGTATCGGGACGACCGCCGTACTTGAGCGCGTTGCTGATGTAATTGACCCAGACCTCCTCCACCCATGGCGCATGCCCAAGGGCCACCGGCCAAGTAGTGGGGTCCGGCTGGCTAATCCTTGCCTCTGTCTCGTCAATGATCGGCTGCAATCGGTCACAGGCCTCTTGTACGATCTTTGCCATCTCCAAAGGTTGCGGCTTCACGTCCTGTTTCCGCACTCCGGCCAACAACAACAGCTCGTCAATAATGATGTTGATCTTCTCCCCAGACTGTTCAATGGCCTGGATAGATTGGTAAAGGGCGTCCGGTGATACAGACCTGTATGATTTCGTAAGCATTCTAGCGTAACCCAGCACAACGCTTAAGGGAGTCTTAATGTCATGTGCAACCGTGTGAGCAAAAGCGTCCAACTCGGCGTTTTGAGCAGCCAGTTGCTCGGCATAATCTTGCAACGCCTCCTCCGCTTTCTTACGCTCGGTGATCTCGTGCAGTAACACCACCCACCCGGTGCGCTTTTCTCTGGGATCAAACAAGGTAGAAATTCGCACTTCGTAGGCCCGCGAATCATCGTGATCGTCCAGCACAAAATCAGCTTGAAAATCATCGTGCGTTTGCAGCGCCTCGGCCCAGGTTTCCCATGCAGGGATGACCGAGGCCAGCGGTTGACCGATGAGCGTCTCCGGCATGCGCTCGCCCAGGCTTTGAGCTGCCGGATTCTGATCGACGACACGACCTCGCAAATCAACGGTCATGACAGCGTCCGACATCCGTTCCAACACGACATCGCGTGCAACAGGTTGGAGATCAAAAAGATGATAGCGGAACATCCCCACGGCAAAAACCATCCCGGCCAGTGCAAAGCTAATAGGTGTGTAGTCTTTTTGCAACGGGGGAATGAAGTCGGTCACATAAATCAAATTCGTGACAATAGGAATAAGCGCGCCGATCACCAGCCAGAGCGATTGTGCCCGATAAAGATGGAATGACTTAAAATATTGTCTGATGATCAAGCCCGCACCAATAAAGATCAGGAGGTAACTATAGGTGAGATGGACCCAAAACCAGGGACCGTAGGAAACATGAACTGCCAGCAATCTACCCACAGAGGTGAAGGTATAGGACCACCAGAGCCATCTGTGCACCTCATTGGTTAACGCCAGAAGCGCCGTGATTGCGGGTATGACAGCATATAATAGCAGACGCCGAGGCTTACGCGCGGCTTCTTGTCCGGTGTAGCGCAACGCAAAGAGCAACCAGGCAAGCGGCGTCATAGCAATAAAAGGATAACAGATTTTGGCCCAAAAAAGAGTCTGGGATTCGCTGGTTGCGACCAATTCCGCCGTATTGAAGGTCAGCCAACCGGCGACGGTCACCAGAAGCCAGATCAGAGAAGACGTTTCCCATCGCTTGCGGTAGTGCCAGGCGTAGAAGATGATGCCCACTGTCAAAAGGGTCGCAATGGGCGCCAGGATGACAAAGGCCGTATATTGCTGCGGAAAATCAAGCAGAGTCTATCTCCTAACGTGACATTAATTGATTGCTTCAAGTATATAGCGAGATGGGACAATAACAATCCGTCCTGACCTGGGGCAAACGAAGCAGTTCCTGGATGGCCCAGACGCAACAGTTGACCGCCAGTCATGCGTGCTCCGCACATCAATCCCAGATTCGTTTGCCTTGCTTTCGTCTACGCAGGTTCTGCGGCATAGAAAGCGCTTCTGCCGAAACGCCTTTGTAACCCCATATCTTTCAGATCGAAAGTGCGTTGCGCCTGATTGCGCATCAGGTTAAACGCTTACCAAAACGAAACGTCTGCCGAAACCGCCCTCAACGCTCCAGAACACCCGGATAGAGGATTTCAGAAAAAGCCTGCCCCTTATTTCGTCGGGAAGGGGCTCCCTTCCGGTCGCAGCGTGACGGCTAAGTAGAAGATCAGCAGCAGCGCGGCGAAAAGCAACGTCACGCCGTAGGTACCTGGATAGTTCCAGGGATACCGCAGGCGTACGGCGAGATCGTAGAAGATGGCCCGGGGCTGCGTCAGCAGATCCCAGCTGTTCCAGCGCAGGAAACGCCCCACGTAAATCCCCATGCCGCTCAAACCGATGACGACGAGGGCAAAGATCCACCCCAGGACGCGCCCCACCCACGCCGTCACGATGATCTGTAGGATGCGGAGCGCGTAGGTGCCCAGATAGAGCCCGGTCAGCGCGAAGGAGGCCAGGAGCCCGATGTCGTACCAGAGCGGCACCGGCGGGCGCTCGACCAGGTGCAGAAAATCGGTGACGATGTAGGGTGCGTTGGGAAAGAAGGCCACCGTCACGACGCCGGGCAGCAGCAGGGCCCACCACTGCCGCGGAAAGCGCTGGTGCAGCCAGGTCGCCATTAGGCTGCCGAGATACGGGATCCAGGCCAGGAAGAGATTCCAGAGCAGGAAATAGAACGTCCAGGTGCGGCTGAGATACGCGCGCCCCGCAAATAGAAGTCCACAGAGCGCCGTGGCGAGCAGCATGGGATAGCCGCCGTAGCGGAGCAGGACACGGTGAAATCGTTGACCAGACCGAACCAACAAGACATCAACTTGGTGAAGCATAGACACTCCCCCTGAGGTTTAGCCCTAGCCCTCCGATAGGGACACTGTAAAAAGAAACGCCTCAGTTACCCGAGGCATTCTCAGACCATCAAAGGCACGCTGTCTCTGCGACGCTGATGGCGGGCGGATTTGAACCGCCGCCCTCACGGACCCAAACCGCGGGATCGTAGGGCAAACGAAGCAGTTCCAGGGTGGCTCAGACCCAATAGGCGACCTCCTGTCGCATTTGCCACCTGCATCAACCCCGGCTTCATTCGCCTGGCTTTCGTCTGCGTAGGTTCTACAACACGGAGAGCGCCCTTGGCAGCAGACTCGCTTCGAAATCCCCCGTAACCCCCGATTGTACTCACGCGGCTATTATACCATATAGCCGTGTGACCTACCTATCCGCGGTAAAAACCAAGTATCTGCTTAGTCTTCTGAGGTGCGACCTGGACGCTCACAAACCTAAACGGTTGCAAAACCAAATTCTTGACAGCGCCCAAGATTTGGCTTATACTTAAATAGGAAAACGTTTGCGCAAACCTTTGCGCACTGTCTTGACCGCACCGGAGAGGATGTAAGCAAATGACGACCATTCTAGATGTGGCCGAACACGCCGGCGTCTCACCGACAACCGTCTCCCACGTCATCAACGACACCCGCTACGTCAGCAAGGAGACCCGCGCCCGCGTGCTGGAGGCCATTGATGCGCTCAACTATCGCCCCAACATCCTGGCGCGCAGTTTGCGCCGTCGCAAGACCCACACCCTGGGTATCTTGATCCCCGACAACGCCAACCCTTTCTTCGCTGAAATGGCGCGCGGCATCGAGGACACCGTCTTCGATGAGGGGTATACCGTGCTGCTGGGCAACTCCGATGGAGATCCCGAAAAGGAACTGCGCTATCTCGATCTCTTCATCAACAAGCAGGTGGACGGCGTGGTGCTGGTGGCGGCCGCTATGAAGAGCGAGAAGTCCGTGGAGGTGCTGAGTGCCCCCTCCGTCGCTGCCGTCATCGTCGATCGGGAGATCGAATCGGAGCGCATGGACATGGTGCTGGCGGATAATCTGGGCGGCGGCTACGTGGCGACTCAGCATCTCCTGGATCTGGGACACCGGCGCATTGGATGCATCACCGGGCCTTCCCAGGTGACGCCCAGCGCGCAGCGCGTAACGGGCTACCATCAGGCGCTGGAAGAAGCCGGCGTCCCCGTGGACCCGGCCCTCGTGGTGCCCGGCGACTTCCGTAACGTGAGCGGCTTCCGTGCTGCCAAAGCGCTCCTGAGCCTGCCTCATCCCCCCACGGCGATCTTCGCTTGCAATGATATGATGGCTCTAGGCGTGCTGGGCGCTGCCAACGAGAAGGGGCTGCAAATTCCGCAAGACCTCTCTCTCGTAGGCTTCGACGACATCCTGCTGGACAAACTGGTGGTCCCACGCCTGACGACCATCTGCCAACCCGCCTATGAGATGGGCAGCCGGGCCGCGGACTTGCTCCTTGAACGCCTGAAGACGCCGGAGCGTCCCGTGCAGCATCTGGTGTTGGAAACCTATCTTGTGCAGCGCGATTCCACCGCGCCGCCGCACGACATGGATTGACGCCGAAACGCAATGATCAAAACCGGAGCAGGAGGCAATATGAACGCTTCTCCAGAGGTTGTCGTGGTCGGTAGCCTGAACATGGACCTGATCTTCCGCTCGCCGCGCCTGCCCGACGCGGGCGAGACGCTGCTGGGCGGCCGTTTCGACACCGCCTTCGGCGGCAAGGGCGCCAATCAGGCCGTGGCGGCGGCGCGCCTGGGCGCCCACACGGCCATGGTGGGCCGCGTGGGCGATGACACCTTCGGGCCGACGCTGCGCCAGGGTCTGATAGAGGACGACATCGACGTCACCCCCATTCGCACCGACGAGACGGCAGCGACGGGCGTCGCCCTCATCCTGCTGGAGGAGAGCGGCGAGAACCGCATCGTCGTCGCCTCCGGCGCCAACCTGCAGGTGACGCCCGCCGACGTGGAGGCTGCTGGCGCGCTGATCCGCAGCGCGCGCCTCTTGTTGCTCCAGCTGGAGATTCCGCTGGCGGCGGTCCAACGTGCGGCGGCTATCGCCCGCGAGGCCGGGGCGCAGGTGCTGCTCAACCCCGCGCCGGCTCAGCCTCTGCCCTCTGATCTGCTGCGCAACGTGGATCTTCTCGTGCCCAATCAAGTGGAGGCGGCGATGCTGGCCGAACTGCCCCCGGACACGCCACCCGAGGAGGCTGCGCAGGCACTGCGTGCAGCCGGCGCAGGGAAAGTCCTCGTGACGCTGGGCAGCGACGGAGCGCTGCTTGTCTCCAATCAAGGTGTCCGGCGCGTGCCCCCCTTCCCCACGGAGGTGGTGGATACCACAGCTGCCGGCGACGCCTTTATGGGTGGGCTGGCCGCCGCGCTGATCGCCGACCGTCCCCTGGAGGAAGCCGTGCGTTGGGGCAACGCCGCCGGCTCCCTGGCCTGCACCAAGTTGGGCGCGCAACCGTCGCTGCCGCACCGGGAGACGCTCCTGGAACACCTGAAGAAAACCGCCGAGAACTGATCTGCTGAAGGAGGTCATTTGATGAAGAAAGGGACTTTGCTCAACGCACCGCTCTCCGCCGTGATCGCCCAACTGGGTCACACCGACCGCCTTGTCGTCTCCGACGCCGGGCTGCCGGTCCCCAAGGGCGTAGCACGCATCGATCTCGCCGTGCGGCCCGGGCTGCCGCCTTTTCTGGACGTGCTGCGCGCCGCTCTGGCGGAGATGGAGGTGGAGTCGGTCATCATCGCCGAAGAGCTGGAGGAGGTAAGCCCGGAGATGCACACGGCGCTCATGGAGCTGCTAGAGGACATCCCCGTAGAAACGATGCCCCACGAACAGTTCAAAGCCGAGACAGTAACGGCGCGGGCCGTGGTCCGCACGGGGGAGTTCACGCCCTACGCCAACGTGATTCTCTGCGCCGGGGTGGTTTTCTGAGATGGACGGACTGCGGGATATTCTGCGGCGATTTGGCATTGGGCTCTCGTTGATCCTTTTAGGCGCCGTCCTCACCCTCCTTTCTGACCGCTTCCTGACGCCCAATAATCTGATCAACATCCTACGTCAATCCACCATCAACGGCATCATCGCTGTGGGCATGACACTGGTGATCCTGACGCGCGGCATTGATCTCTCCGTAGGATCGGTGCTGGCCTTGACGGCAGTGGTGACGGCGGATCTGCTCCAGCGCGGACAGCCGGTAGCGGTAGCCGTGGTAGCCGGGTTGGGGCTGGGCGCTTTCCTGGGATTGATCAACGGCGCGCTTATCACCCTGCTCCAGGTCCCGCCCTTCATCGCCACGCTGGGCATGATGGTCTTCGCGCGGGGCGCGGCGCTGACCTATACGCAGGGTAAGCCTGTCACGGGGTTACCCGAGGCCTTCCGCACCCTGGGCACGGGCATGGTGGCGGCGGTGCCGGTGCCCACTATCGTAGCTGCCGTGGTCTTCGGCCTGGGCTTTTTCCTGCTCAAACGCACGACTCACGGCGTTGCTATCTACGCCATCGGCGGCAACGAGACGGCGGCCCGCTACACCGGTCTACCGGTGAAGCGCTACGTCACCCTCGTCTATGTAACCTCCGGGATGCTGGCAGCGTTGGCAGGCATGATCCTGACGGCGCGTCTCAACTCGGCGCAGCCAGTCGCCGGGCAGGGATACGAGTTCGACGCCATCGCGGCGGTGGTCGTCGGCGGAACCAGTTTCGCCGGCGGTGAGGGCACGCTGAGCGGCACACTGGTGGGCGCGCTCATTATCGAAGTTCTCAAAAACGGTCTCAACTTGCTCAACGTCTCGTCCTTCTACCAGGACATCGTCAAGGGGATCGTCATCGCTCTGGCGCTGCTCGTCCACAATGTCTTGAGGCGACAGCGCTAAGCCCCCCAATCTGTTGACTATAGATGATGGTTCTGAAGTTACGGTATAAGGTGCGCCGCACCTGCGCTTATCTGATTATACTGGATCAGAATCCACCTGAGAGTGCACGAACAGGCTATTTTCAAGCATCCGAAGGTGCGTTGCACCTGACGAACCCTAGTGTCGTAATTTCAGGATGGTTTTTGACTATCAAAATTGGCCATTTCTATTCTTGACTTCACTGAAATAACCATCAACCTCACGCAAAGGCGCCAAGAACGCAAAGGAAATTCATAAGATGGTAAATTTTATTGATCTAGGCTGGCTTTAATATTTAGAAAAGTAAGGACAAATTTAAAAATCTTGGCGACTGTCTGGCCTTTGCGTCTTTGCGTGAGGCACAACCTTTTTTCAGGTGAGCCATTCTTGATCTATAATTCTATGCTTTGTGGCTTCATAATGTAAGAGGGATCGTAGTAAGCCACAAAGTGCAACGGAGTGGCGTCG
>DAOTUH010000611.1:0-1701 GCA_034437255.1 Anaerolineae bacterium | reverse complement strand
GAAGATCGCGCCCTGAAGCTGGCCTGGTGTAGACTTTGGGAGGATCTCGAGGTGGGCACGGCGGAGAACGAAGACGAGGACGAGCGCAAGGTGAAAGCGCTGCTGGAGAGCTTCGTGGGAGTCCCGCAGCGCACCACACGCGAGGACTACGAACTTATGGTCGAGTTCGCCGCCACCGTGGAAGAGCCGCACCTGCGCGAGCTGTTGGAGGTGGCCCTCAACGGGCGAGGCGCTTTCCGGCGCTTCAAAGACGTATTGCTTCGGGATCCCGACGAGCGCCAGCGCTGGTTCAATTTCCGCGATGAGGGCGTCCGCCGGGAAATTGAGACCTGGTTGGATCATCGGGGTCTTCTGGCGCAAGACGAACAGGACGCGTAGGATTGACGGATTCCCTCTTTCGTCTTACAATATGAGTATCTAAGTAAGACAAAGGAAGGTGCGTTGTGACGGTCAAACTATCATCCAAAGGCCAGCTGGTCATCCCCAAACCCATCCGCGAGGCGTTGGGCCTCAAGAAAGGCACCCGCTTTCGCGTCGACGTGGCGGAAGGCAAGATTATCTTGGAGCCAGAGACGACGTCGCCCATTGATGCGCTCTACGGCAAGTACGCCGACTCCGATATGCTCACCGATCTAGAAGAAGAACACCGCCGGGAACTTGAAGATGACGCAGCGCTTCGTCCTTGACGCCTGGGCTCTCATAGCCCTGCTGCAAAGAGAGGAACCTGCTGCTACCCGCGTCAAGGAGCTCCTTGAAGAGGCCCAGGCCGGGAATGTGGCCCTCACCATGTCGCTGATCAATCTGGGGGAAGTGGTTGATCGCGTGGGAAAAACGCAGGGAGAAGAGACGGCTTGGGAAACCCTATCCGAGATCCGGCGGTTGCCACTTCAGATCATGTCCGTGCAGGAAGAGACCCTGTGGGCTGCCGTAACGTGGAAGATGCACCATACCCTCTCCTACGCCGATGCCTTTGCTGTGGCGACGGCTGAAAATCTGGAGGCCGTCTTGCTCACCGGTGATCCTGAACTTATCGGATTGACGTCGTGGGTGCAGATTGAGCAGCTAACCCGCACGCGGCGTTGAGTGGAGCTAACGGAGGACAGTCACCATGCCCTATGCCTTTACCCTGGCCCTGAATCCCGAAGAAGCCCACGCGCTTCCCCAATACCCCGGACGCGCCCTCCACGGTCTCTTCTACCAGTGGCTGGCGCTGGGCGATTACACGCTCGCCACCGGTGTGCACGAGACCTCGGGCGCCCGACCCTTCACCGTGGCCTTGCTCGCGGGGCGCAACGGGCAGGGCAGCCTGCGCTTCACGGTGCTGGACGACGACCTCTGGCCCGCCCTGGAGCAAGGGATCGCCAAGACACCCACGGTGGAGGTGCTCAACCGGCCGTTGACGCTGCCCGAGGCCGGGCCACGCGTCTACCGGCAGACGTATGCCGACCTGGCGACCAACGCCGACGGCGATAAGCGCATCGGACTGCGCTTTCATTCGCCCACGAGCTTTCGTTCGGGCGGCATGCACGTGCCGCTGCCGGAGCCGCGCCTGCTCTTCCAGTCCTGGCTGCTGCGCTGGAACGACTTCGCGCCGGAGGAACATCAGATCAACATCGCCCTTCTCGATATCGTTGAGGCCCACGTCGCTATCAGCCGCTACAGCTTACGCACTCGCATGGTTGACTGGGGCCGCAATCGCAA
>DAOTUH010000610.1:0-7527 GCA_034437255.1 Anaerolineae bacterium | reverse complement strand
ACGTGGGAACGTGGGAACGTCAACACGAGTAGAGAGGGGGTATCGTGGTTGAGGGTAGAGTGAGCATTCCGAACTTTCCGAATACCGACGCGCTGTTGCAGGAGGAACTGGCGGCCCGCCCCTCGGGCGCCCTCGACATCCTCTTCGTCAATCCCCCCGCGCCCGACCGGGGCATCTGGATTCGGAGCCAGCACCGGGTAGGCCGGCGCTCGCGCGAGGGGATGATCTGGCCCCAGGTGGGGCTGGCGCAGATGGCGGCTCTCTTCCCCGATTACCGCGTCGACGTGATCGACGCCATCCCCGAGCGGATGACGTGGAAGGCCTTCGAGGCGCTCCTCGACGAGAAACGCCCTCGCTACTACATCACCCAGGTGACCGCGCCGACGCTGCAGAACGACATGTACGGCGTCTTCCTCGCCAAGGCCCGCGGCGCGACGACCCTCGCCTTCGGCACCCACGTCACGCCCATGCCCCGCGCGACGCTGGAAGCCTACCCCGCGCTCGACTACGTCCTCGTGGGGGAGCCGGAGCTCACGCTGCGAGAGCTGGTCGATACACTAGAGTTGCGAGTTGCGGGTTCCGAGTTACGGGTTGAAAGTTCAAAGTTACAAGTTAAAGGTTGCATGAGCACGGATTGGTGGCCCCATGTGCAACCGGACTTCGCCGAACGGTTGTACCGCCTCTTCACCAAGTCCGATCCCAACTGGCAGCCCACGTTCACACGTGAGAACGTGCGCACGTGTGAACGTATAAAGGGCCTCGTCTGGCGCGAGGGCTCTGAGATCGTCGTGAACCCGCCCCGCCCCTTTATCGCCGACCTCGACGACCTGCCACTGCCCCGTCACGAGCTGCTGCCGCTGCAACATTACCGGGCACCACTGGTGGGCGGCCCCTACGCCTTCACTGTGCCCAGTCGCGGCTGTCCGGGCGGCTGCCGCTTCTGCATCAAGCACGTCTCTTACGGAAACTCAGTGCGCTATCGCTCCCCGGCGCACGTGCTCGACGAGCTGGAGAGCCTAGTCGACCTGGGCGTGCACAAGATTCACATGTACGCCGACCTCTTCACGGTCAATCGAGATCACGTCATGGGGATCTGCGAGGGCATACTGGCGCGAGAGCTGCCGGTGGAGTGGACGTGCAACAGCCGCGTGGACTTCGTCGACGCGGAGCTGCTGCGAGCGATGCACCGGGCGGGCTGCTGGATGATCTCCTGGGGCATCGAGTCGGGCGATCCCGCCATGCTCAAGCGGATGCGCAAGGGGATCACGTTGGAACAGGTAGAGCAGGCCATGCGCTGGTCAAAGCAGGCCGGGATCATGAACTGGGGCTACTTCATCATCGGCCTGCCCGGAGAGACCGAGGAGAGCATCCGCCGGACCATCGACTTTTCCAAGCGCCTGCCGCTGGACCTGGTACTCTTTCACATCGCCGCCCCCCACCCCGGCACGCCCTTCTTCTTCGAGGTCGTGGAAAACGGCTGGTTCCGCCCGGGCACCCGGTGGGAGGAGGTGGACATGGACCGCTCGACCGTCCTCGACTACCCCAACCTGCGAGCCGAGGAGCTGGAGCGCTGGGCGCAGCGCGCCTTCCGCGAGTGGGCCTTCCGCCCCGCGCCGATGTGGACCTACGCAAAGATGTTGGTAACGCATCCGTCGCTTCTCGGCTCGGCCCTGCGCATCGGCCTGGAGACGCTGGGCTGGAAGTGAACAAGCATACGCAATACGATCTATGGAGTAATCTGTGGTGAGAAGAGTTTTACCCTACCTCGAGCTGGCGTGCGCCTTAGCCGCGGCGGCCCTGTGGTATCAACAGGGCGGCGCGATCTGGTACGCCGGCACCTGGCCCGGCCCGTGGCCCCTGCTCCTGTTGGGGCTGATGTGGATCGTCCACTGGCTGTGGGCAGGGTTCTCGCTGCGACCTTCGCGCTTCGACGTGCTCCTAGCCCTCTTCGTGGTCTCGGCGTGGGCAGGGACGCAGACGGCTTACGATCCCGGCCCGGCGTGGGCCAAGTTCTGGCTCGTCGTGGGAGCCTGGGGCCTCTACTATGCCATGATCCACCAGCCGGATGTCGAACATCGCTACGGCACGCTGGCGGCCTGGGGCCTCTTCGGCGTGGCCCTTGCTGCCTACTTCTTCCTAACCAACGACTGGAGCGCACATCCGGTCAAGGTGCCGGCGCTCATCGCCCTGGGCGAGACGATCTCCGCCCGGCTGCCCTCCCTATCAGGGCACCGGCTCAACGCCAACGTCACCGGCGGGATGCTGGCGATGGTCCTACCCGTCTACGTCCCGCTGATCGGGTTGCTGCGCACAGACGAGCACCTCCAACTTCCCAGGTGGCTCCAGCGCCTGCTCCCCGTCGCCTGGATGGCAGCGGCGGGCGTGACGCTGCTCGGCCTGTTGGTCTCCACCTCGCGGGGAGCGTGGATCGCCGTGCTGGGTGGCGGCGCGCTCTGGGCGCTCTGGCAAGGTCTGGGCCGGTGGGTGGATGCCCGAGCGCGCCTGAAATGGATGGTGGGGGTTGGGGCCACAGGGGCGGTCTTGCTGGTAGCCGCGTTTTCCGTCATCCTTGCTTACGACCTACCCGGCGCAGCGGCGCTGACCAATCGCCTGACCCTCCTCCAGAAGACGCTCCTGCTGGCACGCGATTACGTGTTCACGGGCGCCGGGCTAGGCACGTTTATGATGAATTATTCCATCTACACGCTGCTGATTCACGTGGGACACAGCGACCACAGCCACAATCTCCTGGTCGATCTGGTAATTGAACAGGGCATAGTAGGATTGGCCCTCTTCCTGGCGCTCGTGATCCTCTGCCTGGCACAGGGACTACGGCGGTTGCGGCGATCCCGGTCACGGACAACGCGCTGGTTGACAGAGACCGGGCTGGTCGCGCTAGCCGTGGTCTTGATCCACGGGATGGTGGACGACGTGCTCTACGGAAGCCGAGGGCTGCTGCTGCTTTTCGTCCCCTTTGCCCTCGTACGAAACGCGGGCCTATCTGCAAGAAAGTCGGTGCTCCCTCGCCGGACCCGGAAATGGGCCACCATCACCCTGGGCGCACTGCTCGTCGCAGGCGTCATCTTCTGGCGCCCCCTTCTGGCCCAGTGGCACGCCAGCCGGGGCGCGATGTTACAGGCGCGGACGGAGCTGGCACTTTACGAGTTTGGAGAGAGATCGGGCTTTATCATGGATCCCATCCGGCAGGAGGAGCCGCTGAGCGAGCCCATCGCCCACTTCGAGCGCGCCGTGGCGCTCCGACCCGGCAACGCGACGGCGCGGCAGCGCCTGGCGGGCATCCACCTCTCGCGCGGGGAATACGAAGCCGCCTACGACGACAGCAGCGCGGCCTGGGGCGCCGGGCACCGGGATTCGATAACGCGCTTGCTCCTCGGAGATGCGCTGGTCGCGCTGGGTAAGGTCGAGGAGGGCATCTCGGTGCTCCACGGGCTTACCTGGGCGCTGCCCCGGATGGAGGGCCAGGCCTGGAGCCGCTACTGGGTCAACGAGAAGTGGGAACAGGCTGCCTATGCCTACTGGGCGGCAGCTATGCTGGATCCCAAGGACGGGGCGAGCGCCGCTAAGAAGGCGCAGGAGGCCGAGAGACGGGCAACGCAAGCCCCGTGAGATATGATAATCTGACGCCAGATATCAGGACAGAGCATCATAAAGAATTGTGTCTGTTTGAGCTTCTGAGGTGCAACGCACTTTCGCTGAAATTGACAAGGCAGGACACGCTAAATCATACCTGAAGGACTTCATAACACAGTTTTTGGATTCGTAAGTGCGTTGCACCTGGGCTACTCATAGAACTAAACGATTACAAAAAATCTACTTACATTTGAAAATTGATGGTTTCAAAAGGCAAAAAAGTCAAGTGTCTAGTAATAATTTTTGACTGCCCTGAAAAAAGGTCCAAGAAATCGGATTTTTAGGTGGCCACACCCCACATCTAGTAATTTTGGTCATGAGAAACCCACATATAGTATCAAGTTGTAGAAAAATCCGATTTCTGCTAGTTATTTCAGTAGAGTCAATTTTTAATTCTACGGGGGATAGTGTTGAGTTTTTCAAATTTACATTTTGTGTATCAGTTCTCTTGCGCCTTGACATGGCGTGACTCTATGTTAGGGTATTATGGCTATAGAGAAACAATATAGCATGTTTTGTAAAGCGTTGGTGGTTACTACTCCATTGGCTCGAAGGGGATCGTTAGATCCCCGTTGGAACCATCACGACTAAAAGTTTTCATGCAATAATCGTTTGTGTTTATGAAGCTCGGCCCGCCGGATCTGACGATCCGGCTATAGCCTGAGGCATTACCGTTGGTATTTATCCAAGCTACATCATGACGATGTGGTGATAATAGCCAGGATAAGAGGGGGCTCGTATCATGGCCATAACACAAGAGGCCTTATCTCAGGATGGAACCGTCGATAAACAATGGTTCGCTCTATACACCAAGCCTCATAAAGAATATCTGGTCCGGGAGGTTCTGCACAGCCGAGGCGTAGAGACCTACCTGCCGGAGATCGCTGTGGTGGAGCGACGGAAAGATCGCCGAAGCATGAAACCTTTCTTACCTCACTATCTCTTTGGCCGTTTCAACCCTCAAGGGGAAAAGATCTCCAACGCACGTTGGACGCCGGGCCTGCGGCGCATCGTCTCCGCGGGCCAGCGACCGGTACCCGTTCCCAACGAAGTGGTGAAGTACCTGCAGCATCGGCTTGAGGACGCAGAAGAAGTGGACGTGCCCGATTCCCCTTTCAAGAAGGGAGACGTCGTCCGGGTGGCCCGGGGGCCGTTAGAGGGCCTGGAGGCCATCTTCGACGAACAGATTTCGCCCGAAGGACGGGTTTGGGTCTTTTTGAAAGTCATGAACCGCCTTGTGCGGACGAAGTTGGATCTGGAAGATCTGATTCCACCGTATTGAGGGGAATGTTTCGCGAGAGCCAAAAGGGAAGTTGCGTATTGCGTATTTCCTTGATGGTGTGAAACGTTTCCACAACAGTTGAATACAGACGCTGGTTTTCCGACATGCACGGTTTGTCGGAACGGCGGAGCCTGGAAAGTAGGCAGTTAAGAACGGTTGAGAGAAGAGGAGCGCGTATTTTCGCGTATTTCGTATTCCGTATTCTTCTCTCGATTCGTAGCAGACGCTTCCCGTGACGACTGGGCCATTGGGCCGGGGTAGCGCCGTAACGTAAAGCCTTCCGCCACAGTTGCATAGCGACATCTCTCTTCCGACGCACATCCTCGTCGGAAGGGCGGAGCCTGGAAGATAGGTATTTGATGACGGTTGAGGGGGAGAGGATTGTGTATTTCGTGTTGCGTGTTCTTCTTCAGCGCTGTGACGTGAGTCGAGGAGTCGATTGTTGAAACATCTTATGCGCATGCATCTATGCTTCGTGATGCTCTGCCTATTGCTGACGCAGGGCGGTGGCCTGGTCGCGGCACAAGAGGAAGAAGATCTCTGGTCCGACCCGGTGAATCTCTCGCGCTCCGGCGCGGCCTCGGAGCCTGTCGCCGTCGCCGGACTGGACGGCAAGGCCCAGGTTTTCTGGTGGGACCGCTTCGACGGGATCACCACGGCCTATTACACGCCCGGCCTCGACAAACCCTGGTCCGAGCCGGAGCGCGCGTCCATCATCTTCACGCAGATCGTGGGAGAGGGCGAGAACGCCGAAGTCGTCTACACGCCCATCGGGGCCATGCCGCAGATTGTGGGCGGGACGGACGACCGCGCCCACGCCTGGTGGCTGGGCCCCGCCGACGAGGAGACGGGCCTGCAGCCCCTCTTCTACAGCCGCATCCGCGTGGGCACAGCCGCCTGGACCGATCCCGACGAGATGGCCGAATCGGCGCTGGCCTGGCAGATGACGGCGGCGCCCGACGGCACGCTGCACCTGGTCTACGTCCGCCCGGTGCAGAGCGACGCCTTCCCGGCCGGCGTCTACTACAAACGCTCAGATAATGGCGGCGTGACCTGGTCGGCGCCGGAGGTGCTCTACGAATCCATCTACTTCCGCCTCTACGAGGCCGAGACCTTCCATCTCACTCTGACCGCCGACGACGCCGGTGGCGTCCACGCGGGCTGGTGGAATCCGCGCCTGGAGCAGACCTATCTCACCCTCTCGGCCGACGACGGGGTGACGTGGTCGCCGCCGGAAGCCCTGACCGCCGGCGAGATGACGCCCCAGGCGGCGCACGTCGTCCCCGTGTGGAGCGCGGCGCCGCTGCTGCTCTGGCAACCGGGTCAGACGGCGACCACCTGCGCCCTCTACCAGCAGCGCTTCGAGAGCGAGGCAGGTTGGACGACGCCGGTGCAGGTGCTGGAAGACGTACAGAGCTGCCCCGAGGTCGTGCATACGCATCCCATCACCGTGGAGCAGACGCTTCTGGTGGCGGATCGCGGCGCGGGCACGGTGCGCCTGGCGGCCTATCAGGAAGCGCGCTGGTCGCGGGTCAAGTCGCTGGGCTTCTCCTTCGAGCATCCTGAGCTCGACCGACAGATCTATCTGGAAGCGCTGGACGTGGTGCCGGTGGGCGAGCGGCTGCTCGTGGCGGGCACCGGGCAGATGGGGGACATCTGGGCCTTGACCAGCGAGATGGAAACGTTGACCTGGGCCTTCGCGCCGCCCTCACCGTGGCGCGACCCCGCGCGCATCTCCGAGGTCACCGAGCAGCCGGGGCGACCGTCGGCAGCCGTGGACGCCGAGGGCCGCGTGCACCTGCTCTGGCGCGCGGGGAACGGGCTCTCCTACGCCCGCCTCGACGGTGAGCGCTGGTCGCGCCCGGCAACGGTGCTGCAGACCGAGGGCGGCGTCGCAGAGCCGATGCTGCTCGCGGCGGGCGAGCACCTCCACGCCGTCTGGAGCGGCGGACCCGGCGGGGCCATCTTCTACAGCCGCGCCTACGCCCGCGACGCCTACGCGGCTGGGGGCTGGAGCACGCCCGCGGCCCTGCCCGCCGGCGGCACCACGGGAAGCGCGCCCGCCCTCGCCTCCGAGGGAGACGGGACCTTGCACGCCGTCTACGCCGCGCCGCTGAACGAGGCGCGCGGGGTCTACTACACCCGCTCCGACGACGGAGGCGAGTCGTGGGAAGCGCCCGTCACGGTCTTCGACGCGGCGGCTGAGGGCTGGGCCCTGGTCGATCATCCGGCGCTGGCCTTCGACGAGCGGGGCGTGCTGCACGCGGCGTGGGTGCAGGGCTCCTGCGACGGCCCCTTCCCGCCACAGGCGCTCTACTACGCCCACTCCATGGATGGAGGCGAGACCTGGTCCGAAGCCCAGATTATGGGAGAAGGGACCTACGACTGGCCCCACGTGGTGGCGACCTTCGATGGCAGCCTGCACCTGCTCTGGACCGATCTCGACCGGGGCGTCTGGATGGAGCGGACCTCCGCCGACTACGGCGCCACCTGGTCCTACCAGCAGCAGGTGCGCGGCTTCCGCGAGGTGGTGGGCCGGGTGGGCCTGACCTCCGGCGGGGCCGGGACGCTGCACCTGGCAGGGCTCGCGCAGG
>DAOTUH010000609.1:0-1931 GCA_034437255.1 Anaerolineae bacterium | reverse complement strand
CGATAAGCAGAACCTGCGCGATATGGAAATCGCGGCTACCCGTTTATTTTCAAAGGAGGATAGTATGAAAGCCCGAACGAAGTCTCTCACTTTTTCTCTGGCATTGGCTCTATTGCTCATCGGCGGCGCACTGGCGCTGCTCAACCTGGGGATGGATCAACCCTCGCCCGTGCTGGCGCAAGGACCAGATGGCGACGACGTTTACTACGTCGCACCGGATTGCGGCGGCGTAAGCGTCACGCCCTGCTATACGACAGTACAAGACGCCGTGGACGCGGTGGACGATCCCGCCGACGAGGTTTGGGTCGCCACCGGCACCTACACCGGCGTCAACACCCACGGCGGCCTCAGCCAGATGGTCTACATCAGCAAAACACTCACATTACGCGGCGGTTATAGTGCCGACTTTTCTGACTGGAACCCCGACACTTACACGACCACGTTGGACGCGGAAAGCGGTGGGCGCGGTCTGTATATTACCGGCGCGATTACCCCGACTATCGAAGGTCTGGATGTCACTCACGGTAAACTCACGTCCTCAGATGACGACGGGGCTGGCATCTACGTAAGCGGCGCGACGGTGGTGATCAGCGGTTGCCGTATTCACCACAACGTAATTGACCACAATTACGCTTCGTATGACTACGGGGCAGGTCTGGCCCTCGTCGGCACCCACGGCTCGACAGTGCGCGACAGCCATATCTATGAAAACGGCAACGCCGACACTAACGTGGGCGGCGGTGGAATCTACGTTGATCTTTGCGACCATTGCCTTCTTGAAGGGAACGAAATCCACGATAACTACGCGCATCGAGGGGGCGGGGTCAGCATTGATGAAGCCAATCCCATCACTGTTTGGAACAACACCATCTACAACAACGTCGCCGACCGTCCAAGCAGCGATAATGAGTGGGGCGGAGGTATTGCCGTTAGCGACAAGACGCAACATCTGACCTTGCAGGACAACCGAATTTACGGCAACGACGCGGGGACCGGAAACGGCGGGGGCGCCTGGCTGTACGGCAAATATATGACGATAGCCGACAACGATTTCCACGATAACAGCGCAGTGCAGGGCGGCGGGATGTATCTCTACGACAATAGCACATCCCAGACGGTCACCGGTAATCGATTCTACAGCAATACGGCCAGTAGCCGAGGCGGCGGGGCTTTCTTCCACATCCGCTCTCAGACGCATCCCACGAACGTGATGGTGGTCAACAATCTCTTCTACAGCAATACGGCTACCTGGCGGGGCGGCGGGGTTTCCATCAAAAACGATAAGTGGTCCGCTGATGACCCTCAGAGCACCTGGGTCAACAATGCGCTGTTTGATAACATCGTATCATCCGGTAGCCGAGGCAGTGACATCGCTTTCTACACGCACTCCAGCTGGACGGACTATCCTTTCGAGACCCATCTATTGCACACGACACTGGGCGGCAACAGCAGTGGCGATAGCGGCGTCTACGTCGATGGGATTGGCACGATACAGTTCACCAACACCATCGTCTACAGCTACAGTGTAGGGGTCAGGCGCGATGGCGGCACAGTCTCCATGACCCACACTCTGTGGCAGAGCACAACCACCAGAGTGGATGGTACAGTAAGCGAAATCGACTCATTTACCGGCACCGTTGCGTTCGCAGCGGATGGCTATCACCTGACCTCGGCCTCTGATGCCATCGACCATCCCAGCAGCGACACGGGCGCCGAAACCGACATCGACGGCCAACCGCGTTGGATGGGGACGTGGCCCGACCTCGGTGCCGATGAGTACGCTTTCTCCGCCGATCTGGCGCTGAGCAAGAGCGGCCCCGTGAGCGGCACCGCCGGGGAGGTGCTGACCTACACGCTCACTCTCACCAACGCCGCCGCGTCCGAGGTGGACACCGACGCCCGCGTGGTGGACACGGTGGCACCGGCGAGCG
>DAOTUH010000608.1:0-3107 GCA_034437255.1 Anaerolineae bacterium | reverse complement strand
CCCGGTGAGATCGGCGAAGAAAGCGCTCTCCAAGTCGGAGACCTGCACGTGTCCCAACGCTTCGAGGCGTTCGCCGGTGACGAGATCGACCCGGCTCAAGTGGACGCCGGACGAGAGGATCTTGGCCTGCGAGGTGCCCGGCAGGGCGCGGCTGCGCCCCAGCCAGGCGCGTCCGGGGATCTGCAGCTGGACTTCAGCGAAGACGTTCCCGTCCTTGATCACCTGCAGCCGGTTGCGGTCTGCGGTGTTGAGCAACAGCTCCTCGGCACCGTCGCCGTCCACGTCGGCGATCAGCAGGCTCTCTCTACCCTCCTCCAGCCCGTCGAGGTCGAAGTGCCAGAGTTCCTGAAAGCCGAGGGTGTTGGTGGGGGTCGTCAACCCCTGGCTGGGATAGGGACGTGGGCCGGGCGTGTTCCCAGAAGACTCGTACAGGCCCTTGGTCAGGCCCCAGCAGGCGCCGCAGGGCCCCAGGAGGAGCATGACGAGCAGACTGCTCCAGATCCAGCGGCCCGGGCCGCGGTGGGTGCGGGGAACGCTTTTGTGCATCGCATGGTCCTTTCTTTGCCTGAAATGGTTGCCCCTTCTGTTTCCGTCATCTATTATGATTCATTATACATAAATCCCACATTTTGCACTTCAAAAGCGTGGGCACATGATCTTAGGTTTTGAGCCCCTTATCCATGACGCCCTACAAAAAGCGAAAGTAGGGCGTCAGCCACGCAAGTGAGGATCCGTTTCCGACCGTGCGCTGGTCGAAGCGCCTCATTGTCGCGAATGACGTCGGGGGGTACGTGGGGATAGGCGACTTGCCTGTCCAGGCGCAGGCGAACCGCCCGCGCCACAGCGTTAGCAGTTTTCATATCGCCAGGGTCTTTTGGAGCATGCCAATAAATCCTGGAACTACCGGTTTTGACCGCGGAAAAGGGGGGATCTTAACCGTTCTGGATTTCTCAGGAGCACAGGTGAACAGAGTAACGGTTAGCTTCTCTGATTCAGGTGTAAATCTGCTTAATCTGCTCCATCTGCTCCATCTGCTGAGAGGCCCTCCGTGCAGCCGACGTCCACAGCGTCGTCGTCAACCTGGAGACGCCCAAGTTCGATCAGGGGCTGGGCGCAGTCGCTGGTCGATCACCTGGGCGCCACCTGCTACACGTTAGACGCGCTGCAGGCCGGCGCCCTGGTCTCCACGGTGCGCGGAGAGCTGGAGGTCTGACCTCAGTCCGCTGAGGCGGACGGTGTGCGGCGCCGCCGTTGGTGATAAAGCAGGACGCCGACGACGAGCCACGCGCAGCCTGAGAGCCCGGCTCCAATCCAGAAGGTAAGCGGGACGAAGCGGAGTTCCACGCGGTGGGTGCCGGCGGGCACGACGACGCCGCGAAAGAGACCGTTGGTACGATAAACGGGCGTGCGTTCGCCGTCGATCCAGGCACGCCAGCCGGGATAGAAGACCTCGCTGAAGACCAGGAGCCCCTCGCAGCTCGTCTCGACGTCGATGGTGGCGGCGGTCGCTTTATAGGCAGGCAGTTTTGTTGTGTAGCGGCATTCCTTTTCTGGGGTAAAGACCATGTCATCGGGATAAGTCAGAATGGCCGTTTGGTGCAAATCATACTTGCTGAGTGCTTCCCAGACCATCGCATCGGGCACGGTGACGGTGTTATAGACCATGTGGAAGCGAGGAAAGAACTCTTTTCCTCCGAAGCGGTAAAGAGTTGCGGTGTCTGTTTCTTTCATCGGTGTGAATCGCCCGTCGGCTGCAAAATCTCGGGCTGTTAACACATAGCGAACATTAAGCAAGCCCCAGCGCTCCGTTTCTGTCAGGGAGGTCTGCTCCGAGAAGGCGACCCATTGTTTGAGATCTAATGGAGTGTAACCGACGATATCCTCGAGCCCATAGACGCTGGCGGAGTTGGGGCCACCCGGCAGCAGACTCTCGCTGTGGATACGAAATTGTTCCAGGCGCGCGGCTTCCTGTAGGGCTGCTACCTGTGGTGTTACCGGATAGAGACCATCTTCTGGCTTGTTGCGCACGACGTGTTGCCAGTTAGGGCTGAAAAGTTCCAAGATAAGGAGACTGATGAGAAGTCCTTGGGCTGTCAAAAGTGAGAGTTTGCCCTTCAGGCGCAAAGCCAGAATGCCAGCCAGTGCACCTGACGCGACGCTTAACAATCCCAACGCTTCTGATAACTTGTGAATCTTGTCCGGTTGAGCTGTGGAGACATCTAAATGGATGAGCATAAGCCCAATTCCTGCGAGGGCTAGCAACCCCAGGGTGATTCTCAAAAGCCGGCGACCGCCGGGGCTACAATCGCGTGTAGCTGCTTCTAGTTGGGAAAGTCCCAGACCGGCCAATACCGCAAGGCCCAGGGCTGGGACGTAAAAGATACGGTATTGATCCCTTACGACCGAGAGGCCTGGCAACGCCACGTAGCCGAAAGTATGGACGATGGTCGCACCGCCGAAGGCCATGAATAGTCCCACGACCGTCAGGGCCAACCAGAGTTTTCCGCGCTCCCAGGCCCGTTGTATGCCCAATGCCGCGAGGAGTAGCGTTACGCTGCCGATAAAGACCAGTCGGCTGCTGATGCCTGGTGTTATAAATAGGCCAGGAAGTTGGGCTGGAGGTAATCCCGCGGAGGCGAAGGCGTAGTCCAGCTCTGCTGCCCGATGTGAATGCCTGAAGAGTTCCAGAGAAGGGAGTAACTGTGCTGCAGCCAGTGCGCCGCCCAAACCCAGCGCCAGGAGCAGTTTGCCCCAGCGGAGGAAGTGTGTACGCCAAGGCCCCCGTTTGTTCCACGTCCACAGAAGGGCGAAAATCAAGGTGGCGTAGGTCGTGTAAATCAGCCATTGCGGATGCCCTGCCAGTGCAGTGATAGCGAAGACTACACTAAAAAGTACGTAATTGTGTAAAAGATCCTTCTTCCAGGCCTTATCAAGCAGCAAGAGAAGCAGGGGGAGCCAAGTGGATACTTGTAGCACGGTTATCTGGTAGACGGCAAAGCCAGAGATATACCCACTGAACCCGTAGATAACACCCGTAGCCAACCCTCCCCAACGACTGTGGGTTATCCGGCGTCCCAACCGGTATGCGAAGTAGCTCGCCATCCAGA
>DAOTUH010000607.1:0-1809 GCA_034437255.1 Anaerolineae bacterium | reverse complement strand
TGTGGACGTAGGCTGCACGTCCAATTCCTGCGCCAGGGCCGCGCGCAGTGTCTGGAACTGTTGCAACGCCGCGCGGGGACGATCCAACACGTGATAGAGGCGCATCAGCTCGCGGTGGGCCGACTCGCGTAACGGGTCAGCTGCTACTAACTGGCGGGCCGTGTCTAGCGCGTCCTCGTAGGCTCCACGCTGCTTCTGGAGCGTCACTGACCCTTCCAACGTCTGGAGATAACGATCGCGCAGCCGTTCACGTTCCAGGAGCGCCCAGTCGTCGTAAACGTCCTCCAGAAAATCCGCCCGGTAGATGGCGATGGCCTCTTCAAGCCGGTGGAGCTGTTCCGTCAACGATATGGGCGTGGGCGGTGGACGGCAGAGGGCCTCGAACGCTTCCACGTCCAGGAGATCATCCGGTAGCAGCTGCACGCGGACGGTGTCCGCTTCGGCGATCAACCGTTCGTCCAGGGCGTCCGTGTGCTGTCGAAGCTGCCAGAGCGTATGGGAAAGGGCGCGGCGGGCTGGCGTCTCGGCTTGCTTGCCCCAGAAGATACCAAGAAGGCGCTGGCGGGGGACGTTCCGGTCGTGGTGATAGATCAGGTAGGCGAGGAAAGAACGTACTTGCGGAGCGAATGGGCGGAAGCACGTGTCGTTATCCAAACACAGCTCAAGCGTACCAAAAAGATGTATGCGAAGCTTACCCATCTGATTTGCTCGCCTCTCTGATCGCCGTCTGTCCCTGGCTACGTGGAGTTTGCCGTCGCGGTCCTATATGCTATTGGTAAGTGTTTAGCTTGATGAGCAATTAGGTGCAACGTACTTTCGATCTGAAAGATGTGGGCTTACAAAGACGCTTCGGGGCCTTTTTTTCAAATCCCGGCGCCTTCTCCCTCGTAAGTGCATCGCACCGCTCACAAGATCAAATAGCTACTGCTATTTTAGCCCTTTTTTCATTTTTGGCGAGCGTTGGGCTACGGGAGACGGAGCAAGACGACCGAGGTCGTTATGACTTCGGTCGTCTCTCACGTGGTGAAAGCTGGCCGGGTTCAGTCCCTAAGAGAACGTTGCATTTACTGCACGTTGAACTCCAGTGTCCGGTCCAGTTCGTCGTTCAGATAGAGTTCCACCTTGTAGGTCCCGCTCGGCCAGGGGTCGGTGTTGCTTAATTCGAAATTGAGCTCGCCGCCGCCCGTGGTCAGCTCCGCTTCGTCGATCAGGTAGTCTGGTTCGACCCCTTCGACGTTCGCAGCGAACCATACGGCCCGCACTGTTGTGTCGTCGGGCGCGTTGGCCAGATCCACGACACAGTAGAAGGTGTCACCGGGCGCGAAGACCGTCGTCGGGTCGTTGCCATCAGGATCGCGTGCCATGATCGCGTCCTTGATGTTGGCCGTGCTGGCGCTGAACTCGCAGGCGAGCATGATCAACAGAATCATGCCGACGGAACCCAGGGTGTACAGTTTTTTCCTCGTCATCTTAAGCCTCCTGAGATGTATTGGGTTATCATATAAGTGGCGTCGGTTAGGTCCCGGTAGGAGCCGAGAGACGCGACGACGCCTTTTGTTATGTCGAGCCTAGGAAAAATGTGGGTTTGTCGTGACGTCGTCACCTCCTTTTCCCGTTCGAAGACGTTGGCAACAACGGCTCCATGATGGCCATTTTGAGGCTGAATGGATCTTAAAGCAATGAGGGATGTGAAGGGGAGCGGAGTAAGGATGCAATTCAGCCCTGGCTTGAATTTAGATTAACATGGTTTGGGATAGATGGCAAGCGTAACCGCAGGGCACCCAACGCACGCAGGCGCGCCCGGGCGCG
>DAOTUH010000606.1:0-2075 GCA_034437255.1 Anaerolineae bacterium | reverse complement strand
CCGTTCTCGGCTTTCAATTGCTGGAGCAAGTAGTGATAGTCGGTGATGAACAGATCGGCCGGGATATGGGGATCTGCCTCTTTTCCGTAGAAACCGACGCGGATCCCGGCCCGTTTTGCGGCCAGCACGTCGATCTTGCGGTCGCCGATGGCCAACGTGCGCGACCGATCCAGCCGATGCACGGCGAGGATGGCCTCCGTCGACGCAGGGTCCGGCTTGCGCGGAAAGGGCGACTCCTTGGTCAGCAAGTCGGCGAAGTACATATCCAGGTCGTGAGCGCGCAGCAACTGATTTAACGAAGATGCGGCCCGGTGTGTGACGACGAAGTTCTCTCCGATCATGCAGATGTACCGGCAGACCTCGCGCACGCCGGAAAAGGGCGGCTGCCTTTCCGGGGGCACCGCGCGGTATCGCGCTTCGTACATCGTCTCCAGCGCCTCCAGATCCACGTGGTACCGTTGCGCCAGCGTCTCCAGCGCATGATGCGTCGCCGTGCGCGTCAACCGCAGCACCTCGTCGTACTCGGCTCGGCCGCCCAATGCCGCCAGCGCCTCCTGAATCGCGCGCGTCTTCGCCGGGTACGTGTCGAAGAGCGTACCGCCCGCGTCCCAGATGATGTATTGGATCATATTGATACCCCACTCTCTTAACTCACGCTCAGTTTACCACAGGTGAAGAAGGTAGAAAACAGACGCCCCGATTTCTTGGAAAACCGGGGCGGTTCAAACGATATAGGCTGATCAGCGCAGCTATCTACGTCTGAAGTTACGGTATAAGGTGCGACGCACCTGCGCTTATCTGATTATACTGGATCAGAATCCACCTGAGAGTGCACGAACAGGCTATTTTCGAGCATCCGAAGGTGCGTTGCACCTGACGAACCCTAATGCCGTAATTTCAGCAGGAGACTGAGAATGCGCATTCTAGCTGGGGCGCTCGGCGACTGCGTACATGTCGCGGGCGTCAACCATTTTCTGCACTATGCCGAGCAGTTGGGACACGAGACATTGTTCACCGGTCCAGCCACCGACGCGGAGACCTGGGCGGAGCTAGCCCGCGGCTTCCAACCGGATATTATCGGCGTCAGTTACCGTTTGACGCCGGAGAACGCACAGGTGGCTCTCAACGAATTCTGGGCCATCATGAAGGCGGCGGGTTTGGAAGACCGGCGCTTTGTATTTGGTGGCACGCCACCGGTAGCCAAAATCGCTCGCGAGCTGGGTATTTTTGAGGCTGTCTTTGACGGTAGCGAGCCGCCGGCCGCGGTCATCGCCTACCTCAAAGGGGAGCGGCGCGCTGAAGGGGGCGAGTCTCGTCCGCCCCAGCGCGTCGTCGACCGGATGCGTTGGAAGGCCCCCTTTCCGCTTTTCCGCCATCACTTTGGGATTCCCGCTCAGACTATCGAACCTACGGTCATGGGCATCGCCCAGATCGCAGAGGCTGGCGTCCTGGACGTGGTCTCGCTGGGTGCGGACCAAGATGCGCAAGCTCATTTCTTCCGCCCGGATCTGCAGCGAGCGGGGCGCAAAGGAGCCGGGGGCGTGCCCTTTCGGACTGAGAAAGAGCTCTGCCGCCTCTACGCTGCCGCCTGTCGGGGCAACTATCCGCTGCTGCGCTCCTACTCCGGCACCGCCGAGTTATTGCGTTACGCAGAGATGCTGGTGCGCACCATCAACAATGCCTGGTGCGCTACGTCGCTCTTCTGGTTCAATGCCATGGACCGCCGGGGTCCTTTGAGCCTCCAGCAGTCCATTCATGACCATAGCGCCCTAATGCGCTGGCATGGTGAACGCGATATCCCCGTTGAGGGCAATGAGCCCTATCATTGGGGGATGCGCGACGCCCCGGACGTCATCTCTGTGGCCGTCTCCCAGCTTTACGCTCACAATGCCAAGCAAGCCGGCGTGCGGGATTACATCACGACCTACATGTTTGAGAGCCCGCCCTTGCTCTCCAATCGCATGGACCTGGCGAAAGCGCTGGCTCAGATCAGGGTGGCGGAGGCCTTTGCTGACGAGCATTTCCACATCTGGCGACAGACGCGCACCGGCCTCCTCAGCTATCCCGTAGACATC
>DAOTUH010000605.1:0-6960 GCA_034437255.1 Anaerolineae bacterium | reverse complement strand
GGTGCTTGGTCTCGCCTGCCCTGAGCGAAGCCGAAGGGTAGAGGTAGGCGCTCATCTTGTGCGCCTCGTCGACGATGACCAGGTCCCAGCGCGCGCTGCGCAGCGTCTCCCGCACGTCGGGCTGCTTGATGAAGTCGACGGACGTGATGCGGTCGTCGTGCTCCTCGACGCCCGGCGAGAGTCTGGATGCCGTCCTCTCGCGGGCGCGGAAACTCAACCCCGACGACCCTGTCCGCGTGCTAAAGATCAATGCCTCGCTGGAACGATAGCAGCAGGTGGTGAACGCCTATGCGCCAACGTCATGGCAGGAAAAGAGAAACAGGGACGTCTCGCGACGCGAGACGTCCCTGTGCTGTGATTCTCTTGAGGGAGTGAACTATCGTATCTTACCCATCAAGTCGGACTTCGGTTTATCCTTGGGAATCTTAAGCTCCATACCCACCTGGATCACGTTGGGATCGTTGATGAGATCCTTGTTGGCATCGTAGATCTCTTCCCACTTCTCAGCGTCACCCAGCTGCTCCTTCGCGATCTTCCGCAGATTGTCACCAGCCTTAACCGTGTACTTCTTTCCCATGTCTACGCTCCTTTCGGTCGCCTTATCGACCGCCTAAAAAAGTGGGTATCTGTTTAGTCTTCTGAGGTGCGACGCACTTTCGTCGAAGTTCACGAGCCGAGGACTCCTACACCATGCTCGGAGAACTTTGTAGCGCGGTTTGTTTCGATCCGTAAGTACGTTGCACCCGGATGGTCACAAATCTAAACGATTGCAAAAGTGGTTTCTGTTAAAAGGACCCAACTCAGAGCCTGTGAACACCAAACCTCTTGGATACAATCTCTTTGAGGAACCAGTTTCATTGTAGATGCATGTTGTCGATAAGTCAAAAGGCATTCGTTTAGTCTACTGAGGCGCAACGCACTTTCGCTAGAGTTGACAAGCCAGAATGTCCTAAATCATGCCTGGAGGACTTCGTGGAGCGATTTGTCTCGGTTCGTAAGTGCGTTGCACCTGTGTGCTCACCAACCTAAACGATCACGTCAAAAGATGACTCACCTGAAAAAAGGTTATGTCTCACGCCGAGACGCCGCCGACCAAGGTCAGACAGTCGCCAAGATTTTTAAGTTACTTATTACAGTAAAGCCAACCCGGGTCAATAAAATTTACTATCTTATGAATTTTCTTTGCGTTCTTGGCGCCTTTGCGTGAGGTTAATGCTTATTTCAATGGAGCCAAAGATGATTGTGATGGACAGATCGTGGTTGCCACGGTCGATACCACAGAGCGTTGACGCCTTTTCTGTCGGTGTTACAATCTTCACCATAAATTACCCTAAGGAGGAACCGATGTTCAGCGAAGCGAAACTCAATGATCTTCTGCAGGCTTTTACCCCGGACGCACGCGAGACGCTGCGCGCGCAGATTGAGACCTACGATGGGTTGCTTGACCAACTCCCTACCGTCGCAGACCTCGACGTGCGCGGCACGAAGCGAGCTATGGGCATTCTGGCCCTGAACGGCGCGTCCGGCGCCGGGCAGAGCTACGTCATGGCGCGCGTGGAGCGGTTCCTGCGCGAGCGCGAGATCGAACTGCCGCGTATCTATCTGCTGGCGACGCGCGATCCGCGCCCCGGTGAAGGCTACAAGGATCCCTACATCTTTATAAAGGAAACGGAGGGGGGCTACCAGGATATCTATCATCCAGAGCGCGTCTACGCACCCGAGGACATTTACTACGCCTACGAGTCGCGTCCCGGCGCGCGCAACGCCATCCTCTTGGAGGACGCCAAGGCCGCACGGGAGCAGGTCATGTACCTGGAGACGGTCATCCCGACGCTGTTGCACATCAAGACTACACCCATCGCCGGGCTGCCGGCCTGGGGCGACGATCTGCAGATTGTCTATCTTGCCGTACCCAGTGGCACCGAGTGGATCTACCGGCTGATCAACCGTGAGCCGGAGCGCCTCAAAGAAGACGCCTTCCGTCAGAAGATCCTAGGCCGCACGACCTCGTCGCTCTCCGATATGGAGGTCGCTGCCGAGCACGAGATCCCCGGCGTGCTTAACCATTACAATCGCGCCGAGGAAGCCGCTAAGGAGATCCTGACCGCTTGGGGATTGTAAGGCGACGTCCAATCCGCCCTAACGTGGCGCGCCGCCTGCAGACAACGCACGCCTGACACGCACGGTTGCGTCCTTTGGACGTGGGGGTATACTGATGAATCGTAAAGCGTGCCACGTGGATGTATCCATTGGGGGCGCTTTGCGTCTTGAACTGACCATATCGACAAACAGAGGCGAGTATGAACCCACGTTTTTCCGTTGTTGGCCCCGTCTACAACGAAGAAGTCTTAATCGAGCAATTCTACGAGCGCGTGCGTGACACAATGGATGCACTTGGCGAGCCGTGGGAAGTGGTTCTGGTAAATGACGGCAGCACTGATCGCACCCCCGATATTCTGGACGCGCTTCACAAACGCGACCCGGAGCACGTGGTGGTCTTGCACTTCGCTCGCAATTTTGGACACCAAATCGCCATCACCGCCGGAATGGATCACGCGCTGGGCGATGCCGTCGTCGCCATCGACACCGACCTCCAGGACCCGCCGGAGGTCATCCCCGATCTTATCGAGCAGTGGCGCGACGGCTACGAAGTCGTCTACGCCGTGCGGACAGAGCGCGAGGGTGAGACGTGGTTCAAGCTGGCGACGGCGCGGCTCTTCTACCGTCTGATCCAGGCGCTCACCGACGTGACCATCCCCATGGAAGCGGGCGATTTTCGCCTGTTGGACCGCAAGGTCATCGACGTGATGCGCCAGATGCGAGAGAAGCACCGGTTTGTGCGCGCCATGGTCTCCTGGGTGGGCTTCAAGCAGACCGGCGTGCCCTATCAACGGTCGGCGCGCAAGGCTGGGGAGACCAAATACTCGTTCCCCAAGATGTTCCGCCTGGCGCTGGATGCCATCACCGGCTTCTCGTTCCTGCCGCTCAAGCTGGCGACGTGGGCCGGCACGCTGTTCGCACTGGCGGGCTTCGTCCTGGCGCTGGTGCTGCTGATCCTGCGGCTCGACGGACACGCGCCTCTCGCCGGACAGGGGCTTACGGCCAGCCTGGTGCTCTTCGGCGGCGGTGTCCAGCTCTGGATCATGGGGATTCTGGGCGAGTACATCGGGCGTATCTACGATGAGGTGCGGAGGCGGCCCCTATATATCGTCAGCGAGATCAAGCGCCTGAAAACGTAGGGGCGAGCAGGGCTTCAGCCGGCTGGTTCGAAGATCAAGGTGGACCCAGTGTGTCTTGGGCGATCCAAACGTCCGCTCAAGTTCGGCATTCGCAGCGTATTCTCCGTCCCATTCTAAGCCTGACGGTGACCTCGTTTTGTCTTTCCACTCGAAGTGAACTATACTGATAACATCAAACCACACACGTTGTAAGGAGCGAACCATGGCACTCTGGAAAGTCTACTATACGGCGACCTCCCTTGAGGACACGTTACAACTACTGGCCGAGAATGCGGATCATGCGCGCATTGTAGCAGGTGCCACGGATCTGGTGCTCGAGATCAAGAACGGGTTACGCTCGCCTGCCGTCCTCATCGACGTGACGCGGGTCGGTGGCCTGGATGAGATTACGCTGGACGACGCTGGCACGGTGCACATCGGCCCGAGGGTTACCCACGCGCAGGCTGCGGCGTCGCCTCTGCTCCAGGAACGTGCGCTGCCACTGGCACAGGCCTGCTGGAGCGTTGGCGCGCCTCAATTGCGCAACCGGGGTACCATCGCGGGCAACGTGGTCACGGGAACGCCCGCCAACGACACCATCACCGCCCTGCGCGCCCTCGATGCGCGGCTGACCTTGCGCAGCATGCACGGCGAGCGGGTCGTGCCGTTATCCGAGTTCTGCACCGACGTCCGCTGTACCCTGCTGGAGCCTGACGAGATGGTGGTCGATATCGCGTTCAAAGCGCTAAGTGAGGATCAACGCGGCATCTACCAGAAGTTGCGACCGCGCAAAGCCCTCTCCCTGGCGTCGGTGACCGTCGCCATCGTGCTCACGATGCATCGCGGAAAAGTGAGCAAGGCCCGCATCGCCATGGGCGCCGTCGCACCCACCATCGTCTGTGCGGAAGACGCGGAGCAGGCACTGGTCGGCCACTCACTGAAAGACGAGCGCATCGAGGAAGTGGCAGGTCTCACCACGCGCGCGACACGTCCCATCGACGACGTGCGCGGCTCCGCCTGGTTCCGCGATGAGGAGATTGTCGCGTTGACACGGCGCGGTCTCCAGACACTGCGCAGTGGAAACGTGCGGCTGGGTCTGCCGGAACCCGCGCAGATGGTGCGATTGTGGGGCCGGGCCCGCTCGCGCCCCCGACTCTCCGGCAACACCATCGCGCACCACACCAACGGCGATGAGCCGATCCAATGTACGGTTAACGGCGAGAACATCGTGGTCCACGGCGCTAACGGTAAGACGTTGCTGCACATGCTCCGTGACGATTTGGGCCTGACGGGCACGAAGGCCGGGTGTGAAGCGGGCGAGTGCGGCTCGTGCACCGTCTGGCTGGACGGCATGGCGATCCTGGCGTGCCTGGCGCCGGCCCCCCGGGCGCACGGCGCGAACATCGTCACCGTCGAGGGACTGAGCGAGAACGAAGCCCTACATCCCATCCAAGAGACCTTTATTGAGGAAGACGCCGTGCAGTGTGGCTACTGCACGCCCGGCTTTGTGATGAGTGCTGCCAATCTGCTCAAAGAACACGAGCATCCGACGCGCGAGCAGATCGAGACGGCGCTGAGCGGCAATATCTGCCGCTGCACCGGCTACTACAAAATCATCCGCGCTGTGGAAAAAGCGGCGGGGCGGATGCGAAAATGAGCTCCATCCAACGATGAAGAGAACCGTTCCAACCGAGGGGTCTGATAATCTCATCCTCTACATGCGCACGATTTATTCTCTCCTGCGCACCACAGAAGAGGTGCAGATTCGGACGCTGGAAGGCACCCATACACAGATGTGCCCGGCTCTGCACTCCAAGGCAGGAAAAGAAACCCCCGACGTCTCCGCGCTGATCTACAGTGGCCTGCGCCTGCCCTTTTGCATCAGCGACGTTCGGCTGGTCGTGATGGGGCAGACAGAGAAGATCTTTCGTGACCGGAGCTATGGCGATATCGACACCTGGCAGTCGGTCTCGGCGCCGGGTCGCCGCCGCCGCATGCGCTACGATGGAGACGAGACGTTGGCGGCCTACATCGCCAGTATCTCCGATGTGGATGACATCGTGCCAATTCTCACGGCCTTCCAGATCGAATGGAATAAGATACACTATCTTCTCTCGCTCCAGCGGGGGTTAGCCGACCGGCTCTCCTCCTGGGCGGCGCGGGGCGAGCCGGACGCGACGCTCCAGACTGACACGCTCCAGGCGCTGCGGCTTTCACCAGAAGATTGGGGCCATCTGGCAAGCGCCTGGAACGAGAGGTTGCCTCGATTCTTGGCGAGCATGGCGCAGCATCGCAAGCGGATGGCCGTGCGGCTCTTGGCCGGTTCCTACGTCGATTATCGACGCGCCACGCAACGCTGGTGGTGGCATGTCACAGACAACGCGCCTCTCGATCTCTCGGAACGGCCGGTCTATTTTGTCTCTAGCAACACGCACAGCGTGGTCAACATGCTCAGCGGGTTTGCCCAACACCACGAGGACGAGCTCTGTGACTATCTGGATTCCAATGCACCCGATGATCTGAAAGAGGAAGCGCAGCGCATTCAGGAGCGGGAAGTTCCCAGCGATTGGTCGAACTTCCTTTACTATACGCTCAAGAAGTACTTGAGGACGCCTGAGGGGGCGGAGCTGCGTGAGGCGCGCCGGGTTTACGAGGCTGAACATGGCATCACGCGCATCCCCAGCAGCCAGACCTTTGATCTGGAGGCTCAGGTGATCGAGCTTTCCAAACTGGTGACCGAGGACCCCGACGCTCGCCTGCAGGATTTGCCGCTGGAACAGCTGGCGAAGAGCCAGGCGCTGATTCTGAACATCGACTATCCGCTGGGATTCGCCGGCTATCACCTGTTGACGCGGGTGGCAGCCAGCGCAGGCGCGCTGCGCGGCCTCTACATCATCGGCAAAGCGGCCACGCTCAACGGGCGGATCGGTGATGTCATCATTCCCAACGTCGTTTACGATGAGCATTCGAATAACACGTATCTTCTCAACAACATCTTCCGGGCGGGCGACGTGGCCAAGCACCTGGTCTACGGCGATGTGCTGGACAACCAGCGTGCCATCACCGTGCGCGGCACGTTCTTGCAGAACGAGCCCTACATGAAAGGCTTTCTCGATGCGGGTTATACGGATGCTGAGATGGAGGCCGGCCCCTATCTCTCTGCCGTCTACGAGTTCATCCGGCCCCGGCGGTACCCCAAAGAAGAGCTGATAAATCTTTATCCTATACCTTTTGAAATTGGCATCTTGCACTATGCGTCGGACACGCCCATTTCCAAGGGCCGCAGTCTGGCGCGCAATCTTTCGTATTATGGGATGGATCCCGCGTATGCTGCGACGGTGGCAGTGCTGCGACGCATCCTGACGCTGGAGACGGAGGGCGGTTACCAGAACTGTTAAAATAGACTTTTTTGGCTCCACTGAAGTATCTGAAATTACGGCATTAGGAATTAGCTAGGTGCAACGCACCTTATACCGTAATTCCAAGAAATATATAAGACTCACCTGAAAAAAAGGTTATGCCTCACACAAAGACGCAAAGGTCGGACAGTCGCCAAGATTTTTAAATTTGCCCTTACTTTTCTGAATAGTAAAGCCAGCCTAAATCAATAAACTTTGACTCACCTGAAAAAAGGTCCAAGAAATCGGATTTTTAGGTGGCCATACCCCACATCTAGTAATTTTGGTCATGAGAAACCCACATATAGTATCAAGTCGTAGAAAAATCCGATTTCTGCTAGTTA
>DAOTUH010000604.1:0-17176 GCA_034437255.1 Anaerolineae bacterium | reverse complement strand
GCTCTACGGGATTTCGCCGGGTCAGGCTTTAAAATCCCCCCAGTCGTCACCCTGAGCGTAGTCGCCTGTCCCGAAGTATTGAGGGAAAGGGTCTCTGTCCCCACCGTTGAGATTCCTCGACCCTTCGGCCATGCTCAGGGCAGGCTTCCGGGTAAAAACGGCCCTTCGCTCGGAAACTTGTCCCAACCGCAGTGGGGATGACACCTCACCACCACCCTGCGAAATCCAAAAGAGCCAAAAGACTCAAAACCTCACGCAAAGCTGCTAAGGACTCGTAAAAGAATAACTTCCCGCGCAACTGCAACGCGATATACTCTGTTGGTACTTTCGTGATCGAAATTTGCGAGCCTCAAACGTGTTTGTGGGGCTCCTCCCCTAGTGTTTCGGTTGTGCAATCGGGAAGTTAATTCTCAACAGACTCTAAGAACGCGGGTATCCTACCTTGTGATCTGACGAATGTTGAGATTGGCCACACGGAGCTTTTCCATCAGGTCTGCAGCCATGCGGCGCATGATATAAAATCCAATTTCTGGATAGTCCTCGACCAGCTGAATGAGCCGCCGCCGGTGTAGACGCACGAGCGAAACATCGGTGCGACACCGCGCCGTGGCACTGCGGAGCCCCTTTTCAATGAGGATGGCCTCGCCAAAGGTGTCATGTTCTTCCAACACCGCCAGTTCGACCGCTTCTCCCTCCGGGTTCTCCGATTCTAGGATGATCTCAACTTTACCTTGCGCGATGGTGTACAAAGCATCCCCAGGATCATCCTGCCGGAAAATCACCTCACCGACCTGGTAATTCAGTTCCTCGCAAGCCATGAGCACCAGGTCAAGATGGCTATCGTGCAGATCACTAAACAGATGTGAGTTCTTCAGCGCCCGTTTGCTTTCATTGAGGTGCATGTTTTATCCTCTGCGCGTTATCGCCTGTCTCACACATCGAGGTTCTTATGGGTTTTTTAGGTGAAGCATCCCGGACAGCTTGAAATTGCTCACGGATTTGCACGGATAAACACGGACAAAACGATATAATCTGTGAAAATCTGCGTTAATCTGTGGATTTTTCCGTAGCTCGTATAGAAGCAGATTTAGGGCCTCACCTAATTCCCGATAAGAGCCCACATCGAACACCTGACAGATCAAGCGTAAACTTCGTGACTCCGAGGTCTCGTGTCGATGATGTTACATCATTATCCACAGCCAATTCATTATAGAGAAGAACGGAGGCATTGCAAATCGACGTTCTCGCCAAATTTATCTCGCCGGATAAGTTGCGTTTGACCTCAGCATAAACTCCAGATTCCTCAGGTAAGCTTCGTTCTGGTCGGTCGAGTCAGTAAAGGGACACGCTCTCCAGTTCACCGGTATCCAGATCCAGCACGGCGAAGGAGCACCTTCGCCAACCTGCGTTGCCCACTGCGCCTGGATTCAGAACCCGTGTTTCTTTTATGCACTGATCTTGCGGAACGTGGGTATGTCCTCGAACCACGTACTCGTAGCTTTTCGAGTAGATCAGGGCATTCAACAGTGTACGATCATGACCGTGCACCAACGCAATCTGATGTCCGTCGAATTCGAGGTCGTGCATCGACGCGAACCGTTCCGCGCCAAAGAGTCGGGTCACTGCAGCGGAGAGTTCTGCAACGTGATCCATGTTACCTTGCGCGATCCAGACGTCAAAGCCTGCAAGCAGCTCCAGCACATGAGGATAGGTCACGTCGCCGGCGTGAAGGACCACATCAATACCCGTCGCACGCAGGTAATCTGCCGCACGCTGGACATGATCCATGTGGTCGTGACTATCGGATATTAGACCAATGCGCATATCAAAACAAAAATCGGGTGTGGATCAGCGAATATCTTCAATCTTGACGCCGATGTCCTGCATAGCCTGGCGCAAGGCGGCTTCTTCCACCCCCCGCACCTTCAGGATCACAATACCCGTGGACCGATCGTTCCCGTAGAAGGTCCCAAGGGTGATGATATCCCCGCCCAGGGACGCGATTTTCCCGGTGATATTTCCAAAAGCGCCTTTCTCATTTGCAACTTCCAACGCCAAGCGGATGCCGGACTCGCGGGCCCCCAACATCTCCATAATGGTCTGGAATATATCCGTCTCCGTGATAATGCCGATGAGTTCACGTCCATCCATAACGGGCAAACCGCTGACCTGGTTGTCGATCATGACCCGGGCAGCCTCTTCCAGAGGCGCATCGGCACTGACCGTGACCAGTTCTTCGGTCATGATCTCGCGGACCTTAAGCTTGGAAAGCAGATAGCCTACCTCGTAGACGCTGAGGCTGGTAGCAGGTGACGGAGAAGCGTAGAGTAGATCCTTTTCCGAGACGATGCCGACCAGTTTTCCCCGCTTATTCGTGACGGGCAAACGCCGCACCTGATTCTGACGCATGAAACTAAGCGCTTCTGCCACAGCAGTCTCGGGCGTAATGGTAATGAGCTTCTTTGTCATACGCTGTCGCACTAGCATAGTCGTTCTCTCCTTGTCTTGGGATGGATTTTCAATGCAATCACAAACTGCGTTTGCGTATTTTTGGGTAACTTCTCATCAGTCGTCATCATCATAACAGGAATTCAGTCATTGAACAAGGATTTCGAAGTAAATGGGCAAACGAAGCGGTTCCAGAGAGGCTCAGACGCAATAGGCGGCTTCTAGTCATGTTTGCCACCCGCATCAACCCAGCTTCGTTTGCCTCGTTTTCGTCTACGCGGGTTCTACGGCACGGAGAGCGTTTTCACCAGCGGACTCGCTTCGAAATCCCAGTAAATGGGATCTGAAGATACCCCGACCCCCGTAAGCAGCAAAAAGCCCGAGAAGATGAACATATCCCATCCTCCCGGGCCATTCAATAGACTATTCTACCGGTTTGATCCAGAAGTCATCGAAGCGCGAATCGACCGGTGTGTATTCCCAGGAACCGGTGACCAATCCCACGCGCCGATTGTTGCGCAGGGTGGTATCGGTGAACTCCTTCACCTTAACCTTGGTCTCGCCATCCATCACATAGATGGTCGCTTTCGCATCCCGCACCTCAACCAAGATGTGGTTATCTGCATCGTAGCCCCCATCGATTTTGAACTCAGAACAGTTTCGCCAATCCATGATGGTATGCGTTTCAAAGTCACTCTCTTCGTCTTCGTACCTCGTCACGGGATAATCGGCGTCTGTATACTTGTTCACGGCGCAATTCCCCTCGTAGTTCCATTCAAAGACGTAGGTCGTGGAAAAGGTGTTATCTGCACCGAAGATCAAACCGCCTTTGCCGAACTCAGGCGTCACATCATCGTTGGCCTCAAAAAAGCTATGCCGAACTTGAAGATCGTAATTCGTGTGGGTGTCGGTGTACGGGGCCTTGGCTATGCCCATCAGGCGATTGTTGCGCCCATCGTAATTCAAGAGGATCTTCATGCGATAGGTCTCGTTCACGTATCCCACGCGCATCACGTCCACATCATCGAAGTGTTCGTAGAGGCGATCACGCCAACCGGTGGCAGGATCGGAGAAATCGTCGAAAAACCCAATGATCTCGGGGTCTTCGGGTTCTGTGACCCACTGGTTTGCCACCAGGGCCAGGTAAGTCTCGCCCCCATAGTTCGCCTGAAGGATCAGATGATCCAGCCAGACGCCCTGATCCACGTCGTCATCGTCGTTGCTGGTAAACCCAAAGGCCACCCAGTACTGAGTCGCTTCTTTGTTGACCTGCCAATCGATCTCGGCGCCGGCCCATATTTGGGGATCCATCTTGAGACTGGTGACACGCAATCCGTCAAAGTTGGTGCCATCGGTCGAGTAGCCGACGATAAAAGCGTCTCCGTTCCCCAACGAGATGAAGTAGTCAAAGGCGAGCTTTAGATTCCAAATTCCCTTACCGTTGTCGATGGGCCCGTAGACCAGCCACGTATCCATGTTGGACGTGTACGTGTAGACAGTGCTGGAACTAAGATCCGCTTGCACCGCACCACCCCGTACCCAGGCCCCCCAGTTTCCTGAGCTGATGACAGCAGGTCCCCAGGTCTCGTCACTGTCTGGATCTGCCCGGTTGACCGTCTGCCAAGCCCCAAGCGAGTTGCTGGAAAAGTCTTGCTCGTTGAGCAGACGCCAACCGCTCAAATCGGAACTGGCGGGCGCCGATGCCGTCTCGCTACTTGAGACAGTGGGCACCGACAGCGTGAACTGGTACGGCTCCGCGTGTTCGCTGAAGGGGTCTTCTGGGGCAGAAAAAGAGGCTTTCGGCCCACCCCCCACCCCCAACAATAGCGTGACCAACATCCCGGCAAAAACAAGGCGTAACGTCAGACTCGGTATCGATCTCAACATTTGGGTTACCTCCCGGTTGATATGATCTTTGATCCATTTGAATAACTTCTTGGCGGCATCCATGCTACAAGACGTTGAAACGAGATCAAAAGTTCCCTGCAACATCGTGAAAACCGTGAACTGACTCTGGGCATGAGGACTCAACTCCCAAGACCTGCCTGTAAACAATCAGGACACTGTCACGCCCCTGCGCCAGGCGAAACGGGTGGGAGACCAACTGGAGTTATACTTAGTTCTCATTCGAGACGCCTGGACACACCTGGCAAGGTGACTACACTTCATCGTTCCAGATCCCTCGATGCTCGATCATCCAAAGCTGGGAGTTGAGCTCCGGCTCATCGGACTCAGGTTCCACCCGCACGTACTCGCCTTCTGACCGGAGTCGACGGGCTTTCACGTTGTCGTCGAGGTGCTTAAAGAGGATATAATCGCGAATCCGCTCCAGCAATCGCGCGTCCTCGACCGGGAAGAACAGCTCCACCCGGCGATCCAGGTTTCGAGGCATAAGGTCGGCACTGCCAAGCAACAGCTCTTCGTCGCCGCCGTTGCGGAAGTAGTAGATGCGTGGGTGTTCTAGAAATCGTCCCACGATGGAGGTGACCTCAATGTTCTCACTCACCCCCGTCACGCCGGGCCGCAAGCAGCAGATCCCCCGCACCGATAGAGCGACGCGCACGCCAGCCTGCGACGCACGGTACAGCGCCTGAATACACGCTTTATCCACCAGCTGGTTCATCTTGAACGCCAGGTAGCCGTCATCGTGCCTCTCATGTTGCTTGATCTCTCGATCAATGCGGGAGATGATCTGCTCTCGCATCCGTCCCGGGGCCACCAATAGCTTACGGTATTTGTCCTGTTTCGAATACCCCGTCAGAGCGTTGAAGAGGTCCGAAACGTCGGCTCCTATCTCCTCGTCGGACGTGAAGAAGCCCAGATCGGTGTAAATCCGGGCGGTCACAGCGTTATAATTCCCGGTGCTCATGTGGACGTAGCGCCGGATGCCGTTGCTCTCGCGGCGCACCACCAGACACATCTTGGCGTGCGTCTTCAATCCCACCAGGCCGTAGACGACGTGCACGCCCGCGCGCTCCAGCGCCTTGGCCCAGACGATGTTGTTCTCCTCGTCAAAGCGAGCTTTGAGCTCCACCAGCACCGCCACCTGCTTGCCGTTCTCCCGCGCTTTCAGCAATTCATCGACCACGGGCGAATTCTGCCCAACCCTGTAGAGCGTCTGCTTGATAGCGATGACGTGCGGGTCCTCGGCCGCTTCGCGGATGAAATCGACGACCGGAGTGAAACTATCATACGGGTGATACAACAAAATATCTTCCCGTTGGATGGCGGAAAAGGTGCTGCTGGCGCGCGCCAATTGCGGCGGCACCGAGTGCATGAAATGCTGATCCTTGAGATCGGAGTGTTTGACCTTCATCAGTTCCATAAGATCGCTCATGCCCAGTGGCCCGTCCGTCGTGTACACCTGATACGGCGCCAGGTCCAGATTCGCAACTAAGATTTCGCGCACCTTGCGCGGCATGGCCTCGCCAATCTCCAACCGCACGACGGAGCCGAACTCGCGCAGGCTCACACTTTCCTCGATAGCAGCCAGCAGGTCGGCGGCCTCGTCCTCCTCGATCTCCAGGTCAGCATCCCGGGTCACCCGGAAGGGATAGACGGCCTGAATTTCCATGCCGGGGAAAAGCATGTCCAGGTTCGCCGCAATGACTTCTTCCATCCAGACGAAGTTGTTGGACACAAGATCGGCCAAGCCAAGACTCTCGAAATTATCCGCATCGTCCTCCAGGGGGATGGGCACCAGACGCGGAAAAAGTGACGGCACTTTCAGGCGGGCGAAGCGTTCTCCTTTGACCGGATCGTTGATCACAATCGCCAGGTTCAAGCTCAAATTGGAGATGTGCGGGAAGGGATGTCCGGGATCAAAAGCCAACGGCGTCAGCGCGGGGAAGATCTCACGTTCGAAATAGCGGTGCAACACCTTCCGCTGCTTGCCCTTCAGCTCACTGTAATTCAGCACCGAGACGCCGCGCTGCTTGAGCTTGGGCAAGACGTCGTACTGCCAACACTCGGCGTGACGGCGCAGTTGCGGCTTTACCTGGCGTCGAATGGAAGCCAGTTGTTCGGCCGGCGTCATCCCGTCGGGCGGAGCCTCCAACGTACCGGCCAACAGCTGCTTACGCAAGCCGGAGACACGCACCATGAAAAACTCGTCCAGGTTGTTGGCGAAGATGGAAAGAAACTTCACCCGCTCCAACAATGGATGCCGCGTGTCCAACGCTTCTTCTAACACACGTCCATTGAATTCCAACCAGCTCAACTCACGGTTGATGAAGAGATGAGGCGAATTGAGATCGATGATCTCCACCGGAGAAGGTGCTTCTTCCTCTGCCGTTTTCTCTTTAGTCTTGGTTTTTGTTTTTGGCATGTTGCTCCCACCTGTGATGATCTACTGGAGCTACCCCCTGACATCTCAACCTTATTTTAACAAATCCAGGGCACAAATCAAGGGAATTGGATGCAAGCCTTGCTTATGTTGGGCAAACGAAGCGGTTCCAAAGGGGCTTGGACGCATCACGTGGTCTCCAGTTACGTTTGCCAGCCGTATCAACCCCGCCTTCCATCTACCTTGATCGCGTCTAAGCACGTTTTGGGATAGCGAGGGCGCTTTCGGTAGCCGATCTGCTTCGAAATCCCAAAGTTCTGCGTGCTCAGTGCTCTCAGCAGTATCACAAGCTTCGATACCTCATCAGCACACTACAGAGAATCTTTATCCGTTAAATCCGTTCCCTTAAAATTCAACGTTTGCTCATCATCCCGCCAGCGCGGCGGTGACGCACGGCAACGGCCTCCGAGAGAATCGAGAGCGCGATGTGCGCCGGTTCCTTGCCGCCAATGTTGAGGCCGACGGGACCGTAGATGCGGTCCAGGTCTTCCTCGGTGAACCCGGCCTCCAGCAGACCGGCCCGACGGTCGGCCTGCGTGGTGCGGCTGCCTAAAAAGCCAATGTAATAGGCTTCGCTGTTCAACGACAGCGTCAGCGCGGGGATATCAAACTTGGGATCGTGGAAGAGGACGATGATAGCCCACCCCGGCCCGAAATCCTCAGACGTGAACACGTCCTGGGGCCAGCCAAAACGCAGATCGAGATCAGGAAAGCGCTCCTCGGTCAGGAAGGCTCGCCGCGCGTCGCTGATGACGACCTGGAAACCGGCAACCTGCGCCATCTGCGCCAGGGGCTGCGCGATATCGGTCGCGCCGAAGATCAACATCGTAGGTGGCGCAGGGATGATTTCGACAAAGACCTCGTCCGGCTCGTAGTCGCGCTTGTGGGCGTAGGGGCCGGGCCAGAGCTCGGCCATATCGGCCAACACGGCGGCATCCAGTGCCGGATCGCCCAGCGAGCCGTGGACGGCGCCCTGAGCGGTGCGCAGCAGGTGCACGGGCGCGTCGGTGCGCGTGGCAAAGCCGACGGGGTTGTGCGCCTCAATCTCAGCAATGAGTGTGTCGTAGATAGGCTGATAGCGCTCCACCAGCACGTCGATGGCGCCGCCGCAGGAAAGCCCGGCGCTCCAGGCCTCCTCGTCGCTCACGCCGAAGAAGGGGCGGCGCAGGTTGAAATCGCCGTGAAGCACGGCCTCCATCTCGGCGACAGCGTCGCCATCCACGCAACCGCTGCTCACGGAACCCGCTACGTCACCCTCGGCGTTGATCGCCATACGCGTCCCGGCGGGCCGCAATGACGAACCGCGCGTCTCCACGATGGTCGCCAGCGCAACGTCCTCCTTGCCTTCGTCTTTCCAACGTTTCAGATCGTCGATGATGTCTTTCATAGGGTCTCCTATGCTTTTTATGTTGTTACAATCTCCAGGCTGCCTGAAAAAGGGGCTTTTCAGAAACTATGTATGCCCATCTATGTTTCAAACCACATGACATAAATCACGTAGCCTTCACCGACTTCTTCTGCTCCCACATTCATGAATTTTGCATCTGGTAGTGTTACTTGTCCACCAAGTAGATTTTTGCCTTTGACGTCCCACCATTCCCAGTCTATCCCCTTCAGCTCATCCGCAGACATGCCACTTTCCTCAAATTTGCTGACATCTACCACTGTGGTATCAAACACCTGCGAAAGATCGGTGGCGTTGGTTGCAAACTTAAACCAGATAACGTCATCTATGCCCGATCCTAACAGTGCGAATCCCATCGGTGTGATTTTTGCTGAATCCTGCACATACATTTCCTGTCGACACCACTTTACCTGCTCTTGGGTAGGGGTCGTCGTCTCTACATCTTCGCCAAAGTCTAAACAGCTTATCGTGGTAATAAGTACGATCGATATCACGACCAAGCACCGCTTTGTATTCACGTTCTGCTCCTTTCGACTGCGTTGGACCTTCTACAAGGTTAGCCCAGTCGCTGTCCGAAACCAGACGAGATAGACGAGAGTGTGGTTGCTACGTTTCACCTCCGTCGTTGGCACGCTCGTGGCCCACAACGTGATGTCGATAGAGAGCTGTCTCTACGTCATCGGCGATGTCGCCGGGTACGGGAAAGGGCAAGTCTTTGCCCAGCAACAGCCGGTCGATGAGATAATTCAACAGCGCAATGTCATAGGCTTCGTTCGTTTCGGTATATTGATCAGGATCGCGGTTGACGAGCACCTCGATCACGCGCCAGCCGCCGGCGCTGGGTTCCAACCGCAACACGTAGATACAGATACCCGTCCAACTGCGGTGGAAATAGAGAGTGTTATCCTCGAAAAAGATAAACCACTTGTCCTCCATTTGCTGAGGGATCAGGCCCTGGGTGAGTCGCGCATACTCCGTCTCCGAGAAATTGCGTTGGAAATCCAGCCGGGCACACCGATCCGGCAGCGGCTCGATCTCCCAGTCGGCGCGCGTAGTCGCTCGTCCTCTCAATACTTGCGCCTTCCCAACATGGAATTTTTGGAAATCAGCGGGATCGTGGCTGCTGATCAGGGTCACCTCGTCCCCGTGCGCACGGTAGAGCGCTTCTAGACGGGGCGTGTTGCCGCCCAGGAACCAGCGCGCCAATCCCAACGGCGGATTGCTGAAGAGCCGCTGGGACTTGCCCGCGTTGTAGAAGGGATAACCGCCGTCGCCGTAGTGCAGCAGCCAGCCGTCATTGGTCTCCACGGCGACAGCGCAGTGACCGCGCGTGTGGCCCGTCAGCGGGACGAGGAACACACGCGGCGTCAATCCCGGCACCACCTCAAGGGCGTCGAAGCCAAACCACGTCTCGCCCTCCAGCCGATAGATAACCCAATCAGGATCGTGCGCCCAATGCGCGGAATCATAGAACCTCTCCACAAATCCTCGTGGTCGCATGGCTGCCTCGTATTCCGGCGCGAAGATGTGGATCTGCGCCTGCGGGAAGTCCGGCAGCCCACCGGCGTGATCCAGGTGCAGGTGCGTCAGCACGATGTGACGTACGTCCGCCGGATCGTAACCCAGCCGGGCGATCTGACGCACAGCTGCCTCGTCGGGATCATGACTGCGCATCAGCGCCCGGAAGGCCCGCATCAGCGGCGTGGGATCGGCGTAGTCCCTGGTGCCAAAGCCCGTATCGACCAGGAGCAAGCCATCACTGATCCCCACCAGCAGGCAGTGGATCACGCCGCGAACCCTGGGGAAGTAAGCGCGAATGGAACCGCAGTTGAGGTGGTGAATGCTCATTCACGGCTCGCCTGTCGGGTCCCAGGTGCAGTGATAACTCTCGTCGAAGGCGTCGATGCGGCACATGTCCTCCTCGGAGATCTCGAAATCGAAGACGTCGGCGTTGGCGCGGATGTGGTATGAATTTGAAATTTCGAGCGTCATCATTAAAACAACTTTTATTGTTTTTTGTTCGAATCAAGTAATTTTGGGAGAAATTGCTTGTATTCTTTCAACACGTGAACTGATAATGCAGCCCGCAATTTCTCCAGAGGGCTACTGCCTCGTTGTACCCACCAAAAGGGATGAATTAGAAGATGTATAGGTTGTTTCCTGCGAAATGCCTCAGAATTGCACACATGCCCAGATTGCCAAATGCCTGTCGAATCACTTGCATAGTGTAAATCTTCATTTAATATGGGAGCATACACTCTTGCCACCTTTCTGTTGTACATCAAAGAACATATTTGCGAAAAATCAACTGAATGGAAACTAATCAAATCAGGATTCAAAAAGGGGTATTTCTCTGACAAGATCTTGATGTCGAAATCCATAGACTCAAGTAGGTCGTGATCCGCAGATTTCACTGTATGTGCCGCCACAACATGACCAAGTTCGTATATTTCGTGAATTATCTGGGCACTAGAATGACTAAGAGGACTGTAGAAAGGAGATCTAGGACATAAAAAGAAGACAGAATGTATCCCTTCACGATGCTCCAAACGAGCAATATCAAGTGCTGCTCGCAAATCAATATCTACATCATGGCGTATGAAAACGAAAGGGCAATTTGTATCTCTATCGTCAATCAAATCGTTTAACAATCGAAACTCATACCCCCAACTTCGGAACTTGGCTAGTAGATTTCTATAGCTCCTCAGCGTGAATCCTTTCATAAACGACATGTATAGCGTATTGTTATACTTGAGCAATATATTGTAGAATTCGCCTACCTGCATTTCCATCACCTAAATCCCCAATCTGAGGATACTTGGATTTCAGAATGGCCTGTTCAATCCATTGGAATGCCAATTCCATCTCATCAAGAGACGTCCCGACTGCTCTATGAACACCGGCATCAATAAGTGATGACCAGAAAGGCTTATCTTGGCGAACCAGACACCGTTTTCGCAAATAATAGGCCTCTCGTTGAAGAGCTCCGGAGTCAGTAATAAGAAAGGCAGATCCCCTAATTGCCGAAAGCATGGTTTCGTATGGTAGCGCATCGATGTAATGAATATTCTCAAGATGGTGTAATCCTAACTCACACAATCTATTTTTTACCCTGGGATGAGTGATAAACACTGTCGTCCGCTGATAGGTATTTAGAAAGTGTAGGATATTACGTAGAATTTCATCGGATTGCATATTCTCTTCACGATGAATTGAGGCAAGTACATATTCGCCCATTGGATATCCCTCGAGCGAGTGAGCAAGCGTCGGCAAGAGTTGATCTACTAAATCCGCGATAAGATCACCGGTCCAAATCGCATTTGCCATCAGGCCTTCGCGCTCTAGATTAATCATGTCTTGTTGCGATGAGGTAAAGTGGATGGTTGATAAATGATCGCTGACTACACGGTTTACTTCTTCAGGGGATTGAAAATCGTTGTTTCTTAAACCCGCCTCTACATGTATTATTGGCAAACTCAGTTTTGCGGCAGCAATAGCGCTAGCTAGAGTTGTATTAGCATCACCGAACACAATGACCCAGTCGGGCGAATCACATCTGCCTAGAACATCATACAATTGCACAATCATATTTCCTAAGATACAAATTGGTCTTAGGTTCTGGTAACTGCCAGTCAAGTCTACATCAAATTGAATATCTAGTTCACGTATGAATATGCCTGCCAAATCGTCATCATAGTGTTGGCCTGAATTGATGTACGTTGGCAAGAATCGTGGAGCTGAGGAAGCATTCCATTGCTTTACTGCTCTCTGAAAAGCGGCCAATTTCATGAATTGGGCGCGGATTCCGACAATTACTACAATCTTCACGCTAGAGCACATATCTAATCGAGGGATCAAAGTAAGTCGACTGCGAATCTAACGATAGTCCGCCGGCAGGTAAGTTAGGCTGAAATGTCAAAAAGTCAGTCATGAACAATAGCTCCTAAAGCTAAGAGATTCGTTCTCTGAACGCCCGTTAGCCCCTTAATCCCAGTTATATCTAGGCCTTCGTAGATTCTCTTGCTCATCAGTGTTTTGAAGCAAACCCCAGAGCTGACACTCCAAATCCGGATGGTGCCATCCGCGCTACCACTTGCAAGCAAATCTCCCGCCAAATTGAATTTGGCTGCCCAAACCCTGTCTGAATGACCAACTAGGACCTTGACAGTGGAACCAGATTCGATATCCCATAATCTAATAGTTTGATCATCTCCTGCGCTTGCAATCAATTCGCTGTCATTGTCAAATACCACCGATCTTACAGGTCCTGTGTGTCCTTCAAATATCTTAAGAACATCACCTGATTCAACGTTCCATAATCTCACAACGCCGTCGTCACCACCACTAGCAAGCAGCTGACCATCTAGCCCAAAGGTGACAGAGTTCACTCGAAGGGAATTTCCTACAAAGTTCTTGATAACTGTAGCAGATTTTATATCCCACAGCTTTATGCTCGTATCAGCGCTACCTGTCGCCAATGTCTGCCCATCAGGACTGAAACAAAGGGTGTTGAACCAAGTTGTATGTCCCCTTAGTATCTTGATACATCGTCCAGTCTTTATATCCCATAACCTAACAGTCAAGTCGTCACAAGCGCTCGCGAGTAATTGACAATCCGGACTAAAAGCAACTGAGCGCACCCAACTCGTATGCCCAGTCAGAACCTGCGTAGGATGTTTCAGGTCAATATCCCACAGCCGGACTGTTTGGTCATCTCCACAACTTGCAATAGTACGCCCATCTCCGCTAACCGCAACAGACTGAACACGATTAGAGTGACCTCTGTAGACTCGTACACATTCAGCTGCTTTAACATCCCATAGCCTCACAGTCCGATCAGTACTACCGCTTATCAAGAAGCGATCATCGGGACAGAAGGCAATGGACTGTATATAATTGGTGTGTCCTTGAAATGACTTAATACATTCACCGCTCCTGATGTTCCATAGCCGCACAGTCTGATCTTCACTGCCACTTACTATGATGTTATCATTGGGACTAAAGGCAACTGAAATGACCATTCCACTATGACCCTGCAACGTCTTAAGTTTCTGTCCCGTTTGGATGTCCCAGACCCTTATTGTACAATCGTAGCCCCCACTGACCAACACATCAGCACTAGAGTTCAACGCAACTGACCATATTCGATCTGTGTGTCCCTCCAATACTCTCAGAGTTGTCTGGGTCTCCAAGTCCCAGATTCGTATTGTCTGGTCGTTGCTGCCACTGACCAGCAACTGACCATCTGGTCCGAACGTTACTGAGGTTACCCAATCAGAGTGCCCGTGCAAGACACCTAACTCGTTACCTGTTGTAACATCCCAAATACGAATGGAATTGTCATTGCTGGCACTGGCTAGCTTGGTACCGTCGGGGCTAAAACATAACGACCATATCCAGTCGGTATGCCCCTCATAGACTTGCCGTATCTGTCCAGTAGAAATATCCCATAGCCGAATTAACTTGTCACTCCCGCCACTCGCTACCATCTTGCCATCGGGGGTAAAAACGACTGACCTGACCCAATCAGTATGCCCTTTGAGTGTACGAATACACTTCCCAGTCCTGAGGTCCCATATTCGAATATCTTGGTCTCCACTTCCACTTACAAGAAACAAACCATCGGGGCTAAAGGCAACAGAGCGCGTCCAACCAGTATGCCCTTTCAGCACAAGAATTTGCCTGTTATCTGGCGCTTTCCAAATCATGATGTCACCACTGGCAGACCCAGCAGCGATCAATTCGCCGTTTGGACTGTAAGCAACTGAAAGGATAAGGCCAAAGGTTTCGGCAAATACTGATCGCTTCAAATCTGAATTGGAGAAATCGACATCATGTAGCTCTGTCGCTTTTAGATTTGCCTGCCAAATAGCAATGTTTGAAAAATCGTACCCGGTGAGATCTAATGACATTTGTACCAAGCAATTGATTACATTTCCCCCTATGTAACTGGGCAATATGCGGTCTGGGTGTCTCGTGTCCGACACTAGACTTTTCATCTTGTTCTCGACCCCTTCCCTACCAAAAGTTACCATCAATTTGTCAATTAATGGTTTAAGAATAAATCTTATCTGACTATGTAAAATGTAATCCTTGGCTTGTGCTTGTATGAGCGCATGACTTCTCAACAAACCGGGTTCTTCTGTCGCTATCTCAGCATAGATATGCTTCACAAATTGCTTCGTAAGGTACTCCATAACAACGGGTTGTAGAGCAAAGTGGGAGTTCACTTTCTCGATAAGAGATCTTCTCCGGAGCGATTCTAAAGTCTCCAAAAGCTCATCCTTAGTTATCGGACGAACAAGATCTTCAACCTGAGGCGCACCACGCCAGACTACTAGCCAATACATGATTTCTTTTTCCAATTTGGACATCGAGGCGATTTCACGTTGGATCGCCAACCAGTACAAGATGTCCTGACCTGCTTCTGATAGACGTTTCAGTTGTTGTTCGATCAAATCTTCGATATCCCCGAACACTGACAAGTCATCAGTTAAAAAATCAGCAACTTGCCCAGCAAACCAGTCATGAATTGCCGCTGTTGCTAGATTCAAAGCTAATGGGTTCCGACCGTAAAGATCGATCAGGCGATCAAAATCCCGTTGCTCACCTGAAAGAGATTTGTCCTGTACAAGCGCTCTTGCCGATGGCATATCTAGGCCGGCTAGATGTAAGGATTTGACATGGGATATTGAACTTTCCATAACTGAAATCTCGTTGGGTTTCTCTCTACTAGTAATAATTAGACAACTTTGATGAGCGACACTCCCAATGCGCTGGATTAACTGTCCATATTCTTCGAACCCTAGCCTATATGATCCGACGTTTTCGCCACTTTGTAGAATTGATTCTGCATTATCAAGAACAAGTAAGCATCGGCGTTGTTTCAAATAACTTACCAATATCGCAAGTTTGCTATTAATATCATCTGGAATATCAATATGTCGTTGATCAGAAAGAAATTTGATACAATCATCGAGCACTCCCTCAATAGGGGGACCGTTTCTCAAATCACGCCAAAAAAATACTCGTAGTGTTCCTTGATATGTTCAATAAGTTTTACAGCCAAACTAGACTTCCCAATTCCACCTATTCCAAGTATTGCCAAAAGTCTACATCGTTCCCTTAGGATCCATTTCTTCAGTGTCCCAATCTCCTTATTTCTTCCATAAAAAACTGGAACATCTATTGCTTCTAGACAATATTCTTTAGTAGTAGATTCGTCTTGGCTCAGACCTGAGTATACAGCTTTTCTTTCTAAAACATCATCAGACATCAAATTGGCCAATTCATTCTTCTGTATCAAAATCGGTACGAGGTGTTCCGTTGCCTCATCTAATCCTATTTGCACGCGTCCCAACTTATATGCATCTAGAATGGAGCGACCAGCTCCCAGCGCCTGATAAAAGCCTATTGAGAAAGCAATAGCTGCCTTATCACTGATTGACTGGTCCATTCCTATTACCCAGTCGATATGACGCCCAATGGCCCGGGCTTGTTGTTCGGAATAACAAGCATTTAAGACAACACATTCTACCTGACCTGTAAACTGCTCAAAAAGTGCAGCTAGCGCTTGAGGCTCTACGGGATGCCGTTTTCCCGTTTTGTCTTCTAGATAAATGGCACCGGTAGATTCGCCGTGACCAGAAAAATGAACGATGCGGGGATTCACATCTAACAGTGCTTGACTGATATCCGTTGGACGAACAGACATTCGCTGATGCAAAACAAAATCATCTCTAAGCTTAGATAACCGCAGCTTCTCTTGTATCTCTCTTATTTCTTCTCCTAGTCGTAGCCGTGAGGCGTTCGTAGGATCAGCAGCCAAAAAAAGAAGAGATATCATAAATGGCCTCCCCACAGAATAATATTACTATAACATAACCCTAGAGTGTAGTTAGTCTTCCTCTTTGTAGGTTAGCGGTTTCAAATGCGCGCAAAAACCCAACATGTTATGTAGGCGTATTCGCTATCACAACATGGGTGATACACACAGTGCAGTTCACATCTACCAAACCACTAAAGGGTCACCACCCGTGTTCAGAGATACAAACTAATTATATCAAGCATGAAACGTTACTGCAATTATCGCTTTCAATTCACATCAAAAGCACAATAATCAAAAAAACATTTTGATGCAAATCAGGTTGTTATCTATCGTCTTTGGATTTGTTATTTTGCATCCGCCACGTGTGTTTCTTTACCTCACCGCTGTCGAAGATACGCACAATCTCAAAGCGCACCCGGCCTTCCTCAACCGCCCGGGCGATCTGGCGCTGGGAGTGGCTCAGGCGGGCTTTGCCTCGCTTGATATCGAGAATGACGACTTCCATCCCGTCGCCGCCGGTGATCTTATCACGCACGCGCGAGTAACCGTCGAAGATGACGTAGTCGATAGGACTGCCGAGAAAGCGCGCGTCGGCAGGCCAGTAGTCGAAGCCGGGCAGCATCGGCGCGACCTGTTCTGCCATCCGGCCCTTGAGCACGGCGCGACTGCGGTCGGTGCTATCCTGACGAGCCTCCTTGATACGCTCGCTCTGCGTCGCCTTCAACTCCTGAATCTTGGATTCGTAGCTCTGGATCAAGCGGGCCTGTGTCGCTTTGGCCCGCGATTCGTACGCCTCGATCAACTCTGCGCGCAGCGCTTCCAGACGCGCCCCCTGACGGCTCTGCATCCAGAAGAAGACAACGGCTGCGCCGATGATGGTGCCGAGAATTAGCAAAAAAATGTCCATAATAGTTCACTTACTACAAACAAGTTACAGGTTGAAGGTTACAAGTTGCAAGTTTGGCTGCCCTGAAAAAAGGGTCAGCCAAAGAAAAATATGGGGTATATGTTGTGGCTGGGCTCCCTGAGTGACTAACTATCACTTTTCGGCGGATCCGGGTCTGAAACCAGTTCCGCGCGCCGCCGCGCGTGTTGCTCAAGCAGTTGGCGCATGGTGCCCAGAGAGTCACGGTGTAGCCGATGCAAAAAG
>DAOTUH010000603.1:0-5334 GCA_034437255.1 Anaerolineae bacterium | reverse complement strand
AAAGCGCGGGCCGCCGACCGCCGCTTCTTCCGCCGCGATGTGCAGCCTGATATCTGCGTGCTGGAGGACGTGCGCTTCACGCCGCAGGAACTGGACACCTACATGGACGCCGTGGGACGCGACCTGTTGACACAGGACGTAGAGGAATGGTTGCAGCAGTTCGAGCAGGCCACCACCTTCGGCTCGCTGATCCGGCCTAGAGTGACAGACACGGCTTTCGTCCGCGAGCGCCTGGACGAGGTGGGCGCGTTTCAGACGCTTTTCCTCAGCCACACGCAGGAGAAACTGGAGAAAGTGCTGGAGATGACCGAGGCGCTGGGAACTCGCTATCACGTCGTTATTGCCAATCCGCCATATATGGGTAGTCGTAATATGAACCGTACACTAAAACGTTTTGCAAAAGATAACTATCCAGATAGCTGGTATGATCTGTTTGCGATGTCGATAGATAGGGGACTTGATCTCCTGTATCCAAAGGGCTACAACGCGATGGTCACCATGCAAAGTTGGATGTTTCTATCTTCGTATGAGTCACTTCGTATGAAACTCTTAAGTCATGTGACCATAGAGTGCATGGTCCATATGGCAAATATGGTCATGGGTATTGCCTTCGGTACAGCGGCCACTGTGTGGTACAAAGCCGCCGATTCGGGTAGGATAGGGCATTACTCATACGTGGAATACGAGGATCTGAACGAGGCGAACAGGCCGTTTGAGTTCCCAGTCCACAACAAACGTCTGGCTTTGGCATCCGCGGCTGATTTCAAGAAGATTCCCGGTGCACCGATTGCGTATTGGGTAAGCAATCGAGTGCGGGAGACATTTGAGTTTTTTCCCAGTTTCTCGGATTATGCTGATACAAGGATCGGCTTGATTACCGGTGACAATGCTCATTACATAAGGTTCTGGCCCGAGGTAACGTTTTCTAAGATTGGTCTTGGGTTAGATCGACAACAGGCACAGGTTTCAGCGTATAAATGGTTTCCGCAGTCGAAAGGGGGAAGCTTCCGAAAGTGGTACGGAAACCACGATACCGTTTTGGATTGGGAAAATAATGGATATGAATTGCAGAACCGTCTACACTCGTCTGGTTCTAGAACCTTGGCGCACAATTTCAATCTAGATAAGATTTTTCTTCGGGGGATAACCTGGACAAAAATCTCTTCTGGAATGTTTGGCGCAAGGTTACAACCAGAGGGGTTTCTGTTTAATGATGCTTCAGCTAATGCGTTTCCGAAAGAATCTGAGTATGCTTTTCCGTTATTGGGTTTTCTCTGTTCTAGGATTCCCGATGTACTTTTAAAGGCTATGAATCCAACCCTGAATCATCTACCAGGTAACATCTCGGATTTACCTGTATCACCAGATATATTATCGGACTGTGATTTTCAAGAGAATGTTCGGAGACTTGTAGAACTCGAAAAGTCAGATTGGGATTCCCATGAAAGATCTTGGGACTTCAAGGTGCAACCTTTGCTAAGTTACAAGAGAACCAATGAGAAGTTTAAAAACCTACTCTCTGCCGCTTACTATAATACACGGGTCCTTTGGAAGTCGATTACTGAAGAGACGAGGCGCCTTGAGGAAAAGAATAATCGAACTTTGATCAGTGACTACGGTTTGGAGAACGATTTTAATCCCAGTGTGCCACTGAGCGAGATCACCCTCACCTGCAACCCGCACTACCGCTACGGCAGCAGCAATCTCAAGACGCGCAACTGGTCCAAATTCTGCGAGCGCTTTCCCGAAACCTGCGAGCGGTTGAACGCGATCTCCGCCGAGCTGGCGCCCGAGATGCCCGAAGAAGACCGTCTGGGGCTGGAGCAACGGCTCCTCGCTGATACCATGCGTGAGTTCATCTCCTACGCCGTCGGCTGCATGTTCGGGCGTTACTCGCTGGATAAGCCCGGTCTGATCCTTGCCAATCGGGGCGAGACGCTGGACGCCTATCTGCGCCAGGTGCCGGCGCCCACCTTTATGCCCGTTGCGGACAACGTCATCCCCATGTTAGACGGCGACTGGTTCCCGGGCGACGTCACCGCGCGCTTCAAGCAGTTCCTGCGCGTCACCTTTGGCGACGAGCACTACGAGGAGAACCTGGCCTTTATCGAGCTGGCGCTCAACCGCGATATCCGCGGCTACTTCCTGCGCAATTTTTACAAGGATCATCTCAAGCGCTATAGTAAGCGGCCCATCTACTGGCTCTTCTCCAGCCCTAAGGGCAGTTTCAACGCCCTCGTCTATCTGCATCGCTACCGCCCGGATACCGTCAGCGTGGTGCTCAACGACTACCTGCGCGAGTTCCGCACCAAGCTCGAAGCGCGGAAGGGGCACCTGGAACGCATCGAAGCCAGCGCCTCGGCGTCCAAGCGCGAGAAGACCCGGGCCGGCAAGGAGATCGCAAAGATCGATAAGGTTCTCGCTGAACTGCGCGACTACGAGGACGACGTTCTCTACCCGTTAGCCATGGAGCAGCTGGAAATCGATCTGGATGATGGCGTGGCGGTGAACTATCCCAAGTTCGGCAAGGCGTTGGAGCGGGTAAGGGGATTGAGTTAAAAGATAGTTGTCAGTGGTTAGCAGTCAGTGATCAGTAGTTAGTGGTCAGTAAACATCTGCTGATAACCGGTCACGGACCACTGGTAACTGACCACTGCCAACTTGGAACTATGCATCCCTGCACACTTCCCAAAATGGGATATAATAGAGAAGAGAAGGTAAGATGCACATTATCGCTGTAAAGACCTTGCGGGAGTTCTGGGAAAATCCTGATTACCATGATGCCGAACAACCGCTCAAGGCCTGGTACAGGGAAGCCAAACACGCAACCTGGAAAACCCCTGCCGACATCAAAGCCAAGTACGGGAACGCCAGTATCATCGGCAACAACCGCGTCGTCTTCAACATCGCTGGAAACAAATACCGGCTGGTCATCAAGTTCCACTACAACCGGGGGGTCGGCTACGTGCGTTTTATCGGCACGCATAAGGCATACGATAAGATTGATGCGGAGGCTATATGATGAAGCCCAAGGTACTCAAGACGGAATCGGACTACGAGGCCGCGTTGGCCTACGTTGAGACGTTGATGGATGCTGCGCCCGGCTCGCCTGAGGAAGAAGAGCTGGAAGTCTTTGCCTTGCTGATTGAAGACTATGAGGAAAAGCACTATCCTATCGATCTGCCCGATCCTATCGAAGCTATCAAATTCCGCATGGAGCAGCAAGGTTTTATCCAGAAAGACATGGTTCCTTACATAGGGAGTCAAAGTAAAGTCTCTGAGGTGCTAAACCGAAAGCGTCCCCTGAGTCTGACGATGATTCGTGCGCTACATGAAGGCCTAGGCATACCGGCAGAGGTATTGCTACAAGAACCAGGCAAGGAGATTCCGGAAAAGCGTTACAATCCACGCGAGTATCCGTTCACGGAGATGTTCAAACGTTGCTATTTTACGCCCTTCCGTGGTTCTTTGCGTGAAGCTAAACTGCGCGCCGAAGCGCTATTGGTGGAGTTTTTCTCTGTCTTTGAAGAAGACATACCTCAGCCCGTGTACTGCAAGCGCACGGATCGGGAACCCGATGTCAAGGCGCTGATTGCCTGGCAAGCACAGGCGCTACACCTGGCGAAGCAAGAGGATCTACCTGCTTATGATCCAGCTGTGTTGAATGTCGCGGCGCTACAAACGCTGGTGCGGCAAAGTTACTTCAGTAATGGGCCTCAGAATGCTCAGGAGTTACTGAACCGTTGGGGTATCCACATGGTCATCCTGCGTCATTTAGATAAGACCTATCTTGATGGTGCCAGTTTCATTGCTCCCTGGGGTAATCCCGTCGTCGGTCTGACGCTGCGTTATGATCGGTTAGACAACTTCTGGTTCACGCTCCTTCACGAGCTTGCGCATATACATCTTCACCTGCATGAATCTGGGGAAGCTTTCTTCGATGAGACGCAGCACATGCAGGCTGAGCCCGATGATCCACGAGAGCGGGAAGCAAATAACTTCGCTCAGGATATGTTAATTCCCCCCGAAATATGGACCGAAAAGCAATCTGTTTTGTTGCCTGATCCCTCTGAACGGGCTGTATTAACCTTCGCCGAAGCGCTACGCATCTCCCCAGCAATTATAGCCGGGCGCATACGCTGGGAAACGAAGGACTACGGATTACTCAGCCCCCTGGTGGGATCTCGGAAGGTTCGAGAACAATTTGAAGAATACAGCGTAGAAACACATCACCACTGACCACTGAAAACGAGGATACATGAACGAAATCGAACAAGCCCTAACGCACATCTTCAAGAAGCACCGCATCGTCCTCTGGTACGATGACAAGCGCGAGCTGCGGCAGGAATTCGAAGCCGTGGCGCTGTCCAACGTCGAGAAGATTACCGTCGACAACAACGAGTTCGGCGTCAAGGTCCGCATCCTGCGGGAGCAGCCCGAGCAGCGGTTCCTGCTCTACCATGAGGGTCCACCGCCGGAGGACGAGCTGGACAACTGGCTGCTGGACGTGCAGCTGGCCTACGGACAGTTCCGCGCTGATCAGATCTCGCTCTGGCTGCATGAGCTGGGCCTGGGCCTGGAGTTCACCGACGTGGTGGCGCCGCACACCGACTTCTTCCAGGCGGCGCGGCGCCGCGAGGGCCTGAAGGAGATCCTGGCGCCGGATGACACGCCGCGGGGGCTGCGCCTGAAGATGCTGGCGGTCTGCGCACGGGCCGAACCGCGCCTCGACGACATCCTGGAGCAGCTGCTGGACGAGCTCGCTGCCGACCGCGACGACAAACGTCGGCTGATCCACCGCTGCGCTCTGGAAACCTTCCTCTGGGACGAGCTGGAGCGTGCCTATGGCTACACGTCCGACGATCCCAGCGTCCGCGACTTCGCTATCACGCTCTTTGACGCTTGCTACGCCATGGGCGTCGACGTGGCCTTCGCACTCAACAGCGACGCCCTGGTCTTCCTCAAACGCTGGAAGGACAGCGTGCGCCATCAGCAAGCCTTTGAGACCCTGTCGGCCGAATACGCCGAGATCCTGGACATCGCGCAGGACCTGGAAACGCGCGAGTACGCTAACCTGGTGCCGTTGGATACCTTCGAGCTGATTGACCGCAAGATCCTTAGCGGCCTGGTGTACGACGTCGCCCAGCAGACCATCCCACTATCGGACGTAGAGAGCCTCATTCGGCGCCGGCGGCGCAGCCACTGGTACCCGCGCTATCGGCACGAATACGAGGCTGTCGAAGAAGCCGCGGCCTTTATGAAGCAGCTGGAGCAGGTTGACCTCACGGTGACGTCTTTGGTCGCCGGCATCGAGCAGTACGTCAACGTCTGGTA
>DAOTUH010000602.1:0-1668 GCA_034437255.1 Anaerolineae bacterium | reverse complement strand
CGCGTATTTACAAACGACTAGAGTAAACGGGAGGAATACGATCATGCTGGAAAAACCCGAGACGTTAGAAGGTGTCACCACGGAGAAAATCGAGACGCTGCGCCTGACGCAGCACGTCTACCTCGCCGGGCCGGAGGGCGTGCAGGTGGTCGTCGCCAATCGAGGCCACGCGCCCGTCGTGGATGGCTTCTGGGTCGATCTCTACGTGAATCCCACCGCGAGGCCGTGGGCGGTCAACGAGACCTGGGAACAGGTGGGCTCGCAGGGCGCGGCCTGGGGCGTGACGACGCCGCTTCAGCCCGGTGAGGCGCTGACGCTGACCGTGGGCGATGGCTTCTACCACGCGGGCTACAGCCAGCTCAATTGGCCGCTGCCGGTGGGTGTGCCCGTCTACGCGCAGGTGGATTCGGCGGGCGATCCGGCCTATGGCGGCGTGCGGGAGGAGCACGAAATCCTGGCGTGGGGCTACAACAACGTCGCGGAAACGACGGTGGGGCCAGAGACCGTGACGGCGCTGCGCTCTGCGCTGCGGGTGTACAAATTGTGGGCTGAGAGCGATCAGGTGTTGCCACCTCGGCGGTGACTGCCCTATCCCACATACCGGACTTTTGAGGTGAAACGATGAGACATGTAGCCGTGAGATATCTGGCACTTGTGTTGTTGAGCGCGCTCCTGTGGTTATTTCTGCCGGCGGTCCGGGCCATGCCGGCATTGCCGCCGCGTCCCACGGGGGCGCCGACGGCCTGTCCGACGGCGTCCCCGGCGCCCCGGAGAGGTCCTCGGGGCGCGTCGATCCGGCTGGCGGTGACGTTCCCGGCGTCGTGGCCCGGGACGGAGGTGCATTGGCAGACGCCGTGGGCGACCGTGGAGTGGCAGGACGCGCAGGGGGATTGGCACCTCGTCGAGGGGTGGCAGGGGCAGTTCGACACCGTCGAGGTGACGGAGGCCGTGGTGGGGGTGAAGAGCTGGTGGCTGGCGCCGGAGCTCTACGGCGCGGGGCCATTTCGCTGGGTGGTTTACGCGGAACGCGGCGGCGACGTGCTGGCGCGGAGCGTACCCTTCACGCTGCCCGGCGCGGGCGGTCAGACGACGTCAGTCGCGGTGCGGCTGCCGTAGAAATGGTTTTGAACTGCGTTGAGTGTATATCTCCTCCACCGCCATGCCATCGTAGTTCAGCCGCGTTAAGACTGTCGGCTCTTTTGGAGTTCGCCAGGTAAGTACAGGGCTCCGCTTCCACGTGCCGATACTATTAGGATGGACTCCATACGTCCGAAGAGTGCAGTTTTTGGGGTAAAGGTCCGAACGCCCTAGAGTGCTGGCAGTGAGTGTTACATCTGAGGCCTTATCACTCAGCAGGCTTCAATGTCTGTAACAGTGCCTGTGCTTCTTGAAGATCGGGTGTATCAAAGCCCTCAGTAAACGCATCGTAGAGTGGAGTTAGTAATCTGCGTGCTGCCTCATTTCGTTCTTGATCTCTTAGTAACTGCGCCAAACTGATCCCTGTGCGCAGTGCCCAGGCACGGGCTGATTGTTGTTGGGCTATCTTCAGTGTTGCGCGAAGATAAGTTTCAACTTCGGATGTACGCATTCCTTGTGCTTGCTGCAGTGTACCTTTTAGGCGCCGGTGTTCTGCTTCCAGGGTGCGTTCGCCGGTCTCTTCGACCAGTG
>DAOTUH010000601.1:0-2080 GCA_034437255.1 Anaerolineae bacterium | reverse complement strand
GGGGCGCGGCGGGGACGCCGGCCCCAACTGAACGCAAAGGCGCCAAGAACGCAAGGGAAATTCATAATCATGATACTAGGCGGTTGAATTTCTTAGTAGTTATGGGAATCCGCCAGCAGATCCTCAATGTCGATCATCTCCTCAGACCCAATGTAGGATGTTGTGTGTACGTCGGTTAACTGATCCATGGCTTTGACAACGGCCGCGATCTGCCGGCTGTACTTTTGAGACGTGCGTATCAGTGCTTTATTCTTCTCCGCGTCCGTAAGTTCAGCGTGCTCCACGCTGTTAAGCTCCAGGGAGAGGGACATCAGAAGATTGTTGATATGATGTGCCATGGTGATGACCGCCTGCTTCAACGTCTGGGCAGCGGCGTGTTCTTGCAGGGAGCGGGTGAGGCGAGCGTTTTCCACGGCCACCGTGATCCAGGAGGCCAACGTTTGCAGCATTTTAATATCCTCTGACGTAAACACTGTGGTCCCAGAGCGGCCCTGTTTGTTGATCACCTCGAAGACGCCCAGCACTTGGTTCTTGGATTTCAACGGCACGCAGGCGACGGACCGGGTGCGGAAGCCGGGCAGCTGATCGACGTTTGGATCAAATCTTGCGTCCTTCCGCACGTCGGGGATCAGGAGCGGCTTGGCGTGCTTTGCCACCCAGCCGGTGATCCCCTGGTTCACTGCCACCGTCTGCTTGGGGACCGGCGTGGTCTTGTTGCCCAAGGTCACGACGAAGTGTAAGGAATCTTCTTCTCCGTCAAACAGCAGCAGCGATCCAGCTTCCACGTTGAGAATGTGGTTGACCGTGGCGACGACGCGCCGCAGCACCTCAGATTCTTCCAGCGTCGAAATGATAGTTTTGGCGATATAGTTCAGGGCGATCCAATTCTCCAGCTGTTGCTGCTGACGCCGGTTTGCCTGTGCCAGCGCACGGGTGAGTTTATCCTTTTCTCGCCGCAGTCGCTCCTCGGTGAGCGCGTTCTCTAGGGCGGCGCGAACCTCCTTGATTTTGAAGGGCTTCTGGAGAAAGTCTTTGGCACCCAACCGAAACGCTTGCAGGATGATCTCCGTTCGGCTATCGGCCGTGATGATGATGGTGGGAATAGTGTGATTTTGCTCGGCGAGCCTCTCCATGATCTCCAGCCCGTCGAGGTAGGGCAGAGCGAGATCAAGGAGAATCACGCTGGGGGTGTCATGGAGGGCACGGTCCAAGCCCTCCCGGCCATCCGCCGCCTTGATAACGTGGTAGTCGGCGATACGGGATAGCGACGTCTCCAACAGGTTGCGGACGTTATCGTCATCCTCAATGATTAAGATGGTTTCATGGCTCATGTTGGTTTGGTGTTGGATGCGGTGCCCGGTGCCAGCGCGAAGCAGTGCCTCGCCTCGCTGCCGCCCTGGGGCAACGTCAGGGCGTCGAAACAGAAACCAAAGCCGCTATCTAGGGCCTCGGTGATGACGGCGCGGCCAAAGGACCGCCGCAGGAAGATGTACCGTGACGAGAAGAAGAGGGCCTGGAGCGGCGCCTCGTAGTGCAGGCACAACGGACGCAGGTGTTTGAGCACCAGCAGCTGCGTGGGTTCCCGCAGATCCACCGAGAGCGTGGCGAAGCGCCCATCCAGCAGATTCACGCGTTGGCGGATGGCGGCACAGTAGGTGCCGTTGGTCACTCCGGGATCGACGGTCTCCTGCAACCGGAAGATGATTTCGCTATCGACCTCACCTCGCCGGGGCAGCTTCAGGGCAGTGAAAAGAGCGTCGTCGTTGCGGATGTGCCCGTTATGCACGCCGATGACGTGATCGCCCACCAGCGGGTGGTTGTTGACGTTCTGCCAGCGGCTGCCCTTGGTGGGACTGCGGGTGTGGCCCAGGAGGCAGACGGTCTCTGGGCCGACGGAGCCGAGCACGTCGTGGTAGCCGGGCATCTGTACCAGCGTCGAGGCCGTGACCGGCTGCTTGAAGAGCCGGTATCGCCCGTCCCGTTGGATGACGGCGAGGCCGGCGGCGTCCTTGCCGCGCTCCTCGTTGGCCAGCAGGTTAGACGTGGTGATCTCCAGAATCGTGCGCCACTCCTCGGCGGT
>DAOTUH010000600.1:0-3958 GCA_034437255.1 Anaerolineae bacterium | reverse complement strand
AGATAACGGCGGCGTCGTTGGGCAGGCGCACGTCCTCTTGCGTCGCGGGTAAGCGTTCTCCGCTTTGAGGGTGGTAGAGGCCCACGCTGATTTGAGCCGGGTTGCTATCTCCTTCCCACGTTAGCGCGTGGGAATCGACGATCCGGTCGTCCGGCTGCCAGAGCCGGGTTGGGAAGGCCTGATCCATGGGCGGCCCGTCTCCTGTCCCCAGTAAGGTGCCGTCGGCGGCGTAGGCGTGGACGAAGACGGTGTAGTCTTCGTCCACGGACGCAGTGCTCTCCCAGCATAGGTCGACGCGCCACGTCTCCGCGCTTTGTGTCACCTCGACGTGGGTCAGGGCGATGGCGTCCGAGAACTGCACCGGCGTCGCCAGCGGCGCCACATCGTCGCAGGTGGGATTGGCGTCGGGTATCCGCAGCGTCATGAGGCGCACGGCGTCGTCCGTGAGGGATTGGCCTGCTTGGGCGATGGGCAGCCGCACCTTCGTCTCCGCGTCGAAGAACGCGATCTGCATGTCCCAGGCCTGGACGGCGAAGTCACTCTCCGGTATCGGGATCCGGTATCGGTCGGCGATAAGGCGCTCGGTGGGCCACGCTGACGTGGGCAAGTTGCCGTGCCCGGGCCAGTAGTTGTAGCTCAGGCGCAGCGTGTCGTCGCCCGGCGTGGCGGAGACCAGCTGGAGAGCGAGGACGTAGTCGTCGGTTATGGGCCGGGCCGCTTCCCAGGTCAAGCTGACGTCCAACGTGGGACGGCAGTAGCCGGGGGTGGAGAGCCAGCAGGCGAGCCGGGGGTGGATCAGGTGCACGTCGTACTCGTGCAGGCGGATGGCGTCGCCGAAGACGTAGGCGGCCGGCTCTGGGCTGGTTTCAACGCGTTGCAGCGGCGGCGGGGCGAAGATCTGCATCGGCCCTGCGATCAACGTCATCAGCGCCCAGAGGGGTAGCAGTGCAGCCCAGATGCGCGATGTGGCGCGGGTAAGCCGCGTCCATCCGGCGGCGAGGAGCAGCGCGAGGCCGGGCGCGGCGGGAAAGAGCAGGCGGCCGCCGGGGGCGGGTGTGATCAGATCCCAGCGGATCCAAGCAGCGACGATGATCAGGAACCAGAGCGCCAGGCCCAGCAGTCCCTGACGCTGGGACGCGCGCAGCGTGCGCCACTTCCACCCCAGGCCGACGAGACCGCCGCTTGCCAGGAGCGCGAAGGGCCAATAGAGCGCACGATGGTAGAAGGTGCAGGGCAGCTGGCCCCAGTAGGATGGCCACATCAGACGAAACTCGTTGAGGGGCTGGATGGGCGATGTTCGCCGGCCGACAACCTCCAGCATGGGCGCCAGCGCGGTGGGGTCGCCGTAAAGCCGCAGGTTACGCAGCGCCCAGGGGGCGACCAGGAGCAGCGCCGGGAGGCCCAATAGGACGCTCCAGCCCATCAACTGCAGCAGGGACACACGTTCACGCCGTGCGATGAGCAGCAACGCCAGTCCGCCCAACCCCAGCAGTGCCAACCCGCTTAGTTTGCTCAGGGCAGCCAGGCCGCTCAGCGCGCCGAAGCCGAGCAGCCGCGCAGGGGTGGGGTCGTCTTGCCAGATGTCGAGGAGCAGTACCAGCGCCCATGTCGCCAGCGGCGTGACGAGATTGTCGTTGTTCACGCCGGCGGCGACGAGCAGAAACTGTGGATTGAAGGCGACGATGGCGGTCGCCAGCAGGGGGATTGGGCCGCGCGGGAAGAGCCGCCGGGCCAACTCCCACGTTCCCCAGACCGTCAGCGTCTGCAGCAGCGTCGAGAGCAGGCGCAGACCGTGCACCATCCGCCGGTGCTCGCTCCAGGGGAAGCTCTGGGTGTAAGGATCACGCTCCCACGTCGCCTTGTTGTAGAACGTTGTGGGATCTCCGCAGGCAACGACGGCTCCGGGTACAGGTTCAGCGGTGGGAGGCGACGTCGGCAAGCCAAGCGCTCGCACCCACGCCGCGCCCAGCAGGTGATAGAGCGGCGGTTGAGAAGCCTCCTGGCGCACGTGAAAACCCGCTGCCTGGGCCTCACCGTGGATGGGCAGGCGACCTGTGACGGCGATGTGGCGCACCACTTCGGCGTGCTCAATCTCGTCCAAGTTCTCGTAGGCCGGGACGAGGACGTTCCAGGCCATGGCAAGTAAGATAAAGACAATTAGCAGGGGGAGGAGGCGAAAATGTTTCATTGCGTCTCCGCTTCCAATCCTTCTTCCCCCAGAAGCCAGGCGCGGGTAGCCTCCCAGGCCTTTTCTCGATCATAATCTATGGTCACCGTGTGGCCTCCGCGCTCCAGCCAGAGGAGGCGGTGGAGGGCGTTGAGGCGCTGGGCGATCTGTTCGGCGCTGGTGGCAGGGATGACGCGGTCTTGGCGGGCGTAGATCAGCAGCGTCGGCGCCACGATCAGGGGCAGGGCGTCATTTAGCTGCTCCAGCAAAGCCGCCATCTGAGCGGCGCTCTTCACCGGTATGCGTTGGTAGGTAAAGTGCTGCACATCGGGATCACGCACATCGGAGCCTATCTTAGGGAGCATGGACAGCAGGTGGGAGAGGGGTTCCGCCAAGACAAGCGGTGATGTCTCCGCCAGCGTCCCATCCGGTGCGGAGTAGGCGACCACCCGCTCCACCGGCGTCTGCGAAGCGGTGTAGAGGACCAACGCTCCGCCCAGGGAGTGGCCCGCCAGGCTTACCTGCTTACAGCGGGCGCGAAGTGTCTCGATGCCCTGTTGTACGTCGGCGACCCACGTCTGCCAGTGAACGTCTTCCAGATCTTCCGGCTGAGTTCCGTGACCGGCGAGCCGCACCCCTAGCACCGTCAATCCTGCTTGTGCCAGATACTTGCCTAAAGGGCGCATCTCGGACGGCGAGCTCAGGTAGCCGTGGACCAAAACCACGCCCTGTTCACCTGCGGGAAAGAAAAAAGATTCGGATCCAGATTCCATGTTTCTCCTCTCACTGCCGGCTCTCTACCTGGAGATACCGACGTTGATAGTATAACGATGCTTTTAAAGATTGACAAATTCCTGCCTACATCTATAATTCTTCATCGTGCTGCACGTTTCCGTCCGGGCCGTCAACGACGATAAGCGGTCGTGAGGGCCTTTATTTGTGTGAGAGGATGACTATGGATAAGAATACTCTAACCTGGTCTGTGTTGATCTTGCTGCTGGCCCTCATCTCCCTTTACTTGATCCTGCCCATTGATCGCCCCGATGATCTGATGAATATCCTGCTCTTCTGGCGTCCTGAAGACGCTCGCAGTCTGGAGTTTCGTCAGGGGCTCGATCTGCGGGGCGGCTTGCAGGTGCTGTTGACAGCGGATGTCCCGGAGGATCAAGATCTGGCGCCGGGCACCATCGAGACAGCTGCGCAGATTGTAGAGAATCGCGTCAACGCCCTCGGCCTGACGGAGCCTATCGTCCAGGTGCAGGGCGAGCGCAAGATTATCGTGGAGCTGCCGGGAATTGAGAATCCAGAGCAGGCTATTGATACGATTCGAGAGACAGCGTTGCTGGAGTTTGCTGAGCCACCGCCATCGGTTGGCTTTGAGGATCTGATGCCGGGGACCACGGTCAGCACGACCTACGGCTTATCTGAGGAGTCCGCTGATATGAGCGGGCGCTTCAGGACGATCATGACCGGCGCCGATCTGAAGCAGGTCTCGCCCGCTATGAATCAACGGACCGGACAGTGGGTGGTGAACTTCGAGCTGAATGACGAGGGCGCGGGGCTCTTTGCCGAGTACACGCGCAGTCACATCGGTCAGCCCCTTTGTATTGTCTTGGATAAGCAGATCCTTTCCTGTCCCCAGATCAACAGCGCCATTCCGGGCGGGCAGGGGACGATTTCTGGCGGTTTTACAGCCGAAGCAGCGCAAGACCTGGCGCTGCAGCTACGCTACGGTGCCTTGCCCGTGCCGTTGAGAATCGAGAGTTACACGGCGATTGGCCCGTCGTTGGG
>DAOTUH010000599.1:0-5063 GCA_034437255.1 Anaerolineae bacterium | reverse complement strand
ACCCTACACGCTGCTTATCCGCGCGGCGTGTTCAGCTACCTGGATGCCGACACGCTTTCTCTCATCATCGAAGCGCCGGGGCTGCCCACCCAGCAGGTCTTCGTGGGGCAAAGTGTAAGAGTAGATTTTAAGACGTTGTTTGCGTTACATGATTACGAGATCACGCCGTCGCGTCGGGAAGCCAAGCAGCCAGAATTCTGCCGCAGTCTTGTGGATGTGCACATGACAAGAGCGGGCATGAGGCAGTGGTATAGGTGGCGGCGCAGTTCCCTCCCTGAGCCTCATCCTTTCTTGCCTGCGGTTGCTGAATATCCTTTGTTGGAGCCAGTGATTGAGGCGTTTGATCTGTTGTCTCAAGGGCAGACATCAGCAGAGGCCGCTATTGCCCGGGCACTGGGCTATAGCTCTCTGCGCAGCTGTACGGAGTTCTTCAAAGGGAGGTGGCTGGAAGAATATGTCTTCGATGCGTTGGTCAGCCAGGCGGACGCGCTTGAACTTGAAGATTGGGCGATTGGACTGGAACTCCAAAAAGTGGGGCAACGGCCTATGGAAATTGATATTGCGGCTGTCCGAGGCTACCAACTGTTCGCCATTTCTTGCATCGTCACAGAAAAGGCTTCTAAAGCAAAAGAGCATCTTCTGGAAGTGTTTGTCCGCGCCCGCCAGATTGGCGGTGACGAAGCCCGCTTCGCTGTGGTCTGTTTTGTGGATGAGTATCTAGCGTTACAAGATGAGGTGAGCGAACAATGGGATGCGCGTGGCAAAATCCGCGTCTTTGGGAGAGATCATATGCCGGATCTGGCACAGCATTTCAACGAATGGATCGCTACCGCTAGTCGGCTTCGCTGATCTTTTCAATACTGTTCAGGCGGGCTTGCTTGCTCAATTTTCGTTTAAGGAGGGATGATGGCAGAGAAAACCTTGTTGTTGGTGGAAGCCTCCGGCATCCAGAACTATATCTTCGGCAGCAACCGGCTGGCCCAGAACGTTGGCGCGTCGGAGCTGGTGCGCCGGGCGACTGAGGACTGGGTTGAGAACCTCGCGCGGGATCACATCATCTATGCCGCCGGCGGCAATGCCATGTTATTCTTTGATACCGAGACTCAGGCCGATGCCTTTGCCCGCAAGTTGACGCGCAGGGCATTGGAAGAAGCGCCCGGCCTGCATCTGGTCGTGGCACGGCAGACCTATCAGGAAGGGCGATTGCGGCAGACGCACCAAGATCTTCGCAAGAAGCAGGCCCAGCGCAAACTGAGCCGTCGTCCCTCCACGCCGCTGCTGGGCCTGGGGGTCACGGCGGCGTGTGTTTATACTGGCGCGCCAGCTGTGGCTAATAATGATGATGGGCAGCTGATTTCTGCTGAAGTGCAAGCTAAACTGCGTGCCAAAGAGGATGGCAAGGTCCGATTGCGGCAACAATTACCAAGGGCATTTGAGGAAGGCTACGAGTTCGTTTATGATTTCGATGATTTTGGCACGAAAGGGGAGTCCAGCTATCTAGCCGTCATTCACACGGATGGTAACCGGATGGGTGAGCGGATTAAAGGTCTCGATGGTGAAAGTGATGCGGAATACATTGCGTCGCTGCGCGCTTTCTCCGAAACTGTAGAGGATGCTGCGGATAGAGCACTTAGCCGCACTGTCGATTTGCTGCTTGATGCGGTTGAGGAAGTCCGAGATGACAAAGGCAAGCTACACAAGAAAATACGAGGTCGCGTCCCTTGTCCTTACAAGAACGGAACCTATCATTTACCTTTCCGCCCCATCGTCTTCGGCGGCGACGACGTGACCTTTGTCTGTGAGGGGCGGCTGGGGCTGGCGGTGGCGGCGCACTATCTGAGGATTTTCTCTGAACAAGTGCTCTCCGACGGTGCGTATGCCTACGCTCGCGCTGGGATCGCCGTGGTCAAGTCCCACTATCCCTTCTCTCGCGCCTACGAGCTGGCCGAAGCGCTGGCCGCCTCGGCTAAGAGTTACATTCGCGAGGCCAAGGAGCATTGTACCGCGCTGGACTGGCACTATGCGGTCAGTGGCCTGGTGCTTCCCCTGAGCGAGGTGCGGGAACGCGAATATACCGTAGCGGATGGCAGTCTGCTGATGCGGCCTGTGGGGCTGAATCCGCCAGACGGCGACTGGCGCTCGTGGGAGACCTTCACCGACCTGATGGTGGCGTTCAACGAAGATCCCTGGGCCGGGCGGCGCAACAAGATCAAAGCCCTGCGGGAGGCGCTGCGTGCAGGCCGCGAGGCTGTCCAGCACTTCATCACCGCCTATCCTGATCTAAAAGCGCTGCCAGATATTTCTTCGTTGCCGACGATGGCGGCGCAGGGCTGGCAAGGACAACGCTGCGGCTATTTCGATGCGGTGGAGGCGCTGGATTTCTTTGTGCCGTTGGAGGAGGAGGCTACACGATGAAAACTTATCAACTCAAATTGACCCTGCTGAGCGACGCCACCTTTGGGCGCGGCGACGGCGTGGCCGGGCTGGTGGACGTGGAGGTGCAGCACGACGCCGTCGGCTTGCCCTACCTGGGTGGCCGGGCACTCAAGGGCGTCTTGGGGGCGGAATGTGACGATTTGGTCTATGCCCTGAGCAAAGCCGCCCTAGACCAGAAAACACGTTGGCGACAAGCGGCTCTCCGGCTTTTCGGTCAAAGCGGGGCGCGGTTGGCAGGCGAAGCGCTTATGCGCGTCGGTTCGGCGTGTTTGCCGCGTGATTTGCAGGTGGCGCTGGCCCGCGACATTGAAAAGGGGACGCTACATCGCACGGAGGTCCTTGACATGCTCACCACCCTGCGCCGCCAGACGGCGCTGGACGAGACCGGCGCGCCACGCAAAGAGATGCTGCGGACGTTGCGGGTGATCTTGCGAGATACCACGTTCACGTCACAACTCACGTTCAGCGATGACCCGGCGCCCGATGATCTGGCCTTGCTCGCAGCCACGGTCAAGGCGCTGCGGCGGGTGGGCACCGGTCGCAATCGTGGGCGAGGGCGGGTGCAGGCTGCGTTGTTTGCAGCAACGGGAGAAGATATCACCGCGACACACTTCGCGGCCTTCCGAAAGGCGGTGCAAGGATGAAAGCGATCACCTACCAACTGCGTTTATTGGAACCGGTGCTGGTCTCCCAGGCCCAAACGGGCGAGGAGAACAGCGCCATCGGTCTGCCTTTCGTGCCGGGCAGCGCGTTACGGGGAGCCGTCGTCTCGCGCTATCTGGCGCACAACGATCCGGGTGATCTGGCGGAGGATGAAGAAACGCGCGCGTTGTTCCTTGATGGCACGGTGGCCTTTCTCAACGCCTATCCTAGCGTTCGTGGGCAGCGTTTTTTGCCTCGGCCGCAGTCCTGGTTTACAGAAAAGGATCAGGTAATGCTTGATTTCGGTACCTGCTACGATTTTGCGGTGGTGGAGGACAATCCGCTCTCGCAGGCCAAGCAAGTCAGGGCTGAATTTTGTTATTTTGATGTCCCGTTTGAGTCACTGGACGAAGATGAGGAGATGTTTGAGCTGCCACCGCCGCCTGATGTATCACTGTTTTCCCCAGGCCGGCAAGTCAATGTGCATATCGCCCTGGTAGATCAGAATACCCGCACCGATCAGAACAAAGTCTATCGTTACGACGCGCTGACGGCCGGGGAAATGCTGGCTGGCGCCATTGTCGCCCCGGACGACTTCGATTTGGAGCTGCTACGTACTCTGCTGGCAGAGAATCCAGACTTCTTCTTGGGTGGCGCGCATACAGCGGGCTACGGTCACGTGCGGGTCACGTCCCCGACCGTGGTCGAGCACTGGACGGAATACACGTCCGTGGATAGGGTGGATGATGAGGTTGTCATTGTCACGTTGCTGAGTGATGCGATCCTGCGCGGCCCAGATGGACAGTTCCGCGCCGATATGGATGGCGCACTGGCCAGGCTATTAGAGACACCGGAATTGGAAGCCAAACGTACATATCAGCGCGTGGAGCTGGTGGGCGGCTTCAATCGCAAGTGGGGATTGCCATTGGTCCAGACCTGGGCCTTGCAAGCGGGTAGCGTCTTCGTCTATGACGCGGCGCACGTCGATGCCGCACGGTTACGCAGCCTGGTTGCCACGGGGATCGGTGAGCGCCGCGCCGAGGGCTTTGGGCGCATCGCAGTCAACTGGCACGGCTACGAGCAGCAGTCTTGGCGCAGGACCACCCGTAAGATGCTCCTTGCTCCCACGCTGACGGAAGAAAGTCAAGCGCTGGCGCAGCGTATGGCCTGCAATCATCTGGCGAACGTGCTGGAGCAAGACCTGACGGCCGCGCTCAGCGGTATTCACATTGTGCACCCCCCGCAGAACGCACAGCTTTCTCGGGTACGCAACGCCGCACGGCAGGCGTTGCTGAAGAGGGATGTAAAACCACTGGTTGACCATCTTGAGGCGCTCAAGGGTGCCAAGGCGCAGTTCGAAAAAGCGCGGGTCGCCGGTGTGCCTATGTCGGATTGGCTGAAAGAGCGGCTTCAGAAACAAGATGTTGAACAGCAGATTCTGAAAGGAAAGTCCCTTGTGCCCGTCGCGGGCCAGCGGGCAACATTCACACCGGAATTACGTGTGAAATACACTGCGTGGCTCATCGACGGCGTGATGCAAAAGGCCATTCGTCAGAATCAGGAGGCAGGCGTATGACTAACTATGACGTAGAGGGACGCGCCGGACGAAAGATTACCGAGCGGGTGCAGATTGAGGGGACGCTGGTGCTGGAAACCCCGGCGCACCTGGGCAACGGTGACGCCGACGCGCTGACCGATATGCCCTTGTTGCTCGATCGCGTGACAGGCAAACCCTTGCTCACTGGCACTTCGATTGCGGGGGCCTTGCGCGCTTATCTACGCGAGGTGGAACATGGTTACGGGGTAATCGAACGTCCCTATGACCGGGCGCAGCAACTCTTTGGCTACGTGCGAAAGATTCCTGATCGTGTGTCTGGCAGCGAAAGCATACAGAGCTGGCTGCTGGTGGATGATGCGCTGGGCACAACGCCGGGCGTCGAAATCCGCGATGGTGTTAGCCTGGATGCTGCCACACGCACGGCTGA
>DAOTUH010000598.1:0-13771 GCA_034437255.1 Anaerolineae bacterium | reverse complement strand
TTGCGTCCATGGCGGTCACTGAGCGCGCCCCAGATCGGTCCCATGATCGCCATAGCGAAAGAAGGCGTAGCGGAGATCACGCCTGACCACGTCGCCACGGCGTCTCCGGTCACACCCAGATACTCGATGTAATAAGGCAGGATCGGGCCAAAAGCAGCGAAGCCCATGATGGCGAGCAGCTCGCCAGCCCAGACCGCCCACAGATTCCGACGCCACGTTCGTTGCATGCATCCTCCAAAAACTAAGTCAAGCTAAGCATAACATCAAACGTCGAATCGGCAAGGATTAGATCGCATTGGGATAAAAGACGCACAACAATGCTCCCAGCCCCCGTCCCGGGGGCGCCTCAAGCGAGATCAACATGTTACTTTTCCTGTCATGCATTAGATCAACGGACTAAGCGGATGAAACGGATTTCTGGGCTTTGTGGTAAGTGGTAAACGGAAAGGCGCCAGTAGCCGCGAATTCCATTTCGCGCTTCAGAGTGCGCGATTTAGAAATCGCGGCTACAGTTCCCCAATAATTTATCCTATACCCATGCAGTATTGTCGGATCGGCGTCACGGTCTATAATGGACCAGAACGAGAAAAGGAGAATCGCATGAAAGAGCCTACCAATGAAAATGAGACTCAAAAACGCGGCTGTCTGACCGGCGGGATTGGCGGCGCCTTGCTCGTCTGGGCGCTGATCGGACCTATCGCTGCCATGCTCGGGGCCAACGCTATCACGCAGCCCACACCGTGGCGCGGCGTCCTTGCCATCCTGGGAAGCGCAGCCCTGGTGCTGCTGCCCGCGCTGCTCGTCGCCTACTTTGCCCGCCGGCAGGATCATGCCGCCCTCGCGGCCACGGCGACCGGCGTCGCGATCATCGCTGGGTATCTTGCGCTGGACGCGGCGGCGCAGGCCATCCTACCCAGAAGCCCCAACAGCGCGGCAACCCTGCGCCTGTTGCTCCTGTTGCCCTACGTCGCCCTAGTTCCAGCGCTCGTCAAGTCGATTGGCCTACACCTGGACCGGCTCAAGCGCGCCAATCTCTGGCTGAGTCTCGCCGTCGCCGCTGTCCTTACGGTCCCGTGGCCCCTCACCGGCGCGCTGGGCGACAGTCTCGCCAGCCTGGGTTTGCTCCTGCAAACCGTCGCCGACGTTGTCCCATTGGTTCTCTTGATCTGGGGCCTGATCTTCCCGCTCCTCACCCGCACCTACGACCACACCTGGCTTGCCGCGCTGACGACGCTCTGGCTCTACGAAGCCGCGCTCGTCGGCGGTGTCCTGCCAAACGGCGAGTGGAACGCGCTGACCCGCGCGGTCTTCGCGCTCCCACTGGCCCTGCTGCTCACTGAACTCCGGGCACGCGGACGAGGCATCTGGCCCCTGCTGCCGCTCGCCATCCTCTACGTGGCGACGCCACGCCTCTTCACCGATCCGCGCGACGTCATCGGGCAAGGCATCCCCGAGCTCCAGCACCTGCTCGCTTACGGCATCACGTGGCTGACAACCTTCATCTTTGGCCTGGGACTCTTCGTGGGGCGCAAGGTCTTCACCAAGCAACCTGCGTCGCTTGAGGAAGAACCCCGGCCCCGCAAAAGCCCCTCCATCGGCTGGATCCCGGCGGTGCTCTGGGCTACCTGGCTCATCGTTTACGTCGTTCTTGGGAACCCGGGCTTCGCCAACGACGGCTTCCTCATCATCCTGGAGGAGCAGGCCGACGTGAGCGCTGCCTACGACGTCACCGACCGCACGGAGCGCCTCACCCTGGTCCACGAGACGCTTATTGAGACCGCCGAGCGCACCCAGGCCCCGCTGCGCACTGAGCTCGACCGGCTCGGCCTGCCCTACCGCCCCTACTACGTCATGAACATGATCCGCGTACACGGGCACGTCTGGCGCATGGGCCATTTCGAGCAGCAAGACGGCGTCGCCGAGGTGATCCGCAACCCCAACGTGCGCGACTATCCGTACCGCATCCCGATACCCTACGGGGCCGCGCCCCCGGTCACCGGAACGCAGGCCAATCTGCTGGCAATCCACGCCGACGAGGCCTGGGCCCAGGACGTGACCGGCGCGAGCATCGTTGTCGCCGGGCAGGACACGGGCTACGATTGGCAGCATCCCGCACTCCAATCTCACTATCGCGGCTGGGACGGTGAGAACGCGGCACACGACTATCACTGGCTGGATACCTGGGATCAGACGACCGAACCCTTCGACGACGGCTCTCACGGCACCCACACCATGGGCATTGTGCTGGGTGACGAGGATGGAGCGAACCGCATCGGCGTGGCACCTGCTGCGCGCTGGATCGGCTGCCGGAACATGCGGCGCGGCCTTGGCAATCCCAGCACCTACGCCGCGTGCATGGAGTTCTTCCTGGCCCCCTACCCCGTGGGCGGCGATCCCTTCACCGACGGCGACGTCACCCGGGCGCCGCACCTCACCAACAACTCCTGGGGCTGCCCCGCCGAAGAGGGATGCTACGCCGACACCCTGCGACCGGCCGTCGAGGCGCTGCGCGCCGCCGGCATCATGATGGTCGTCAGCGCGGGCAACGACGGACCGGCCTGCCAGACGGCGACTACGCCGCCGGCTAACTACGACGCGGCCTTCTCCATCGGCGCGACGAACAACGCGGGTAGCATAACGAGCTTCAGCAGCCGGGGACCGGTGGACGGCCTGCTTAAGCCGGACATCGCCGCGCCGGGCAGCAATATACGTTCCAGCCTGCCCGGCGGCGGATACGGCGTAGCTTCCGGCACGTCCATGGCGGGACCGCACGTCGCCGGCGTCGTCGCGCTCCTCTGGGCGGCAGACCCGACACTTATCGGTGATATCGACGCCACCGAAGCGCTGCTCTGCAAAACCGCCGAGCCGCAACCTGTGGATAAGTCGTGTCAAACGGTGGACAACTCACAAGATAATCCACTATTGTCAGACATCTCACCGGGGGCGACCTGCGCCTGCGGCGACGTGACGGGTACACCCAACAACGTCTATGGCTGTGGCTTCATCGACGCGGGCGAAGCCGTGCGCACAGTCCTCGGCCTGGACTAGGCAGGGGCGCGGTGGGGACACCGGCCCCAGCTAGAGGCGGCGGGATGCGCAGGGGCACGGTGGGGACACCGGCCCCAGCTAGAGGAGGCGCGATGCGCAGGGGCGCGGCGGGGACACCGGCCCCGGCTACAGGGGGCGCGATGCTCAGGGGCGCAGCGGGGACACCGGCCCCGGCTACAGGGGTCGGGATGCTCAGGGGCGCGGCGGGGACACCGGCCCCAGCTCCAGGGGGCGCGATGCTCAGGGGCGCGGTGGGGACACCGGCCCCGGCTAGAGGGGGCGCGATGCTCAGGGGCACGGTGGGGACACCGGCCCCAGCTACAGGCGGCGCGATGCTCAGGGGGCGCGGTGGGGACACCGGCCCCAGCTACAGGCGGCGGGATGCTCAGGAGCGCGGCGGGGACACCGGCCCCAGCTAGAGTAAGCAACCGTTCGTAGTGAGCGACGCAACCTCAGCGGAGTCGCGTTAATAAAAATACACCGCAACCTGTGGATAACCAGGGAAAAACAGTGGATAAACCCACAAATTATCCACTGTTGGTCATAGTTTTCTAACCAAACGCAGCACACAATACGTGATACGCAATACGCAATACGTAATACGCAATACGTATTACACATCCCAAGTCAGGAGTCACAAATCAGATGTCACTAGGGCAATTAATTACGCAGTTGAGAGAGAATCCCGCTTTCGTCCGCAACGTGACAGCCTGGCGAACGCTGCCGCAGCAGAACGCCGCCACGCGACCGTGGCCCGCTGGTCTGACCGTGCGGCTGCCCCAGGCAGGACGGGCACTGGGCATCGACGCGCTCTACCGGCACCAGGCCCAGGCCGTCGAGGCAGTGCTCCAGGGCCAACACGTCGTGCTGGCGACGGGCACGGCGTCCGGCAAGACGCTGGGCTACACGCTGCCCATCCTCCACACGCTGCTGGAAGATCCATCGACCACGGCCCTGCTTCTCTTTCCCACCAAGGCCCTGGCCCACGACCAGCTGGCAGCACTGGAAACGTGGATTGGCACGCTGAACGCCAACCTCCCGCTGCGTCCCTACGATGGCGACACGCCCCGGCGCCACCGACCGGCTATCCGCAAGGAAGCGCGCCTGCTAGTCTCGAACCCCGATATGCTGCACCTGGGGATCCTGCCCCACCACACCAAATGGATGCGCTTTTTCAGCGGGCTGCGCTACGTCGTGGTGGACGAGCTCCACACGTACCGGGGCGTCTTCGGCAGCCACGTCGCTAACGTGCTGCGGCGATTGTGCCGCATCGCGCGCTTCTACGGCACCGATCCGCAGTTTATCGGCGCGTCGGCCACCATCGCCAATCCGCAGGGGCTGGCTGAGCGACTCTGGGCAGCGCCGGTCCTCGCTGTGGAAGAGGACAGCGCGCCCTACGGACGGCGTCACGTGCTCTTCTACAATCCGCCACTGCGCAATCCGGAGTTGGGCCTACGCGCCAGCGCTACCGACGAAGCGCTCAAACTAACGCTCCGCCTGCTGCGCGCCGGAGTGCAGACTATCGTCTTCGCGCGCTCGCGGCTGACCGTCGAGCTGTTGCTCCGCGAGTTGCGCGCTCGCGCCGAAGGAGCCGGGTTCCCGTCCGGGGCCGTCCAGGGCTACCGGGGCGGTTATCTCCCCGCCGAGCGCCGCGCCATCGAGCGCGGCCTCCGCGAGGGCAGCGTGCGTGTCGTCGTCGCCACCAACGCGCTGGAGCTGGGCATCGACATCGGTGCGCTCGACGCCTCTATCCTCGTCGGCTATCCGGGTTCCATCGCCGCCACGCGCCAGCAGATGGGCCGCGCGGGTCGCCGGGCCGCCACCTCGCTCTCTATCCTCATCGCCACACCGTCGCCGCTGGATCAATACCTGGTGACGCACCCGGCGTACTTCTTCGGGCGCTCGCCGGAGACGGCGCGGCTCAATCCCAACGCGCTGGCGCTTCTGGCGTCCCACGTAACCTGTGCCGCCTTCGAGCTGCCCTTCGAGGTCGGAGAGCCCTTCGGCGAGCTGGCCGACGTCGGCGCGCTGCTGGAGGCGCTGAACGAGGAGGGACTGCTACACCGCAGCAACGGCACCTTTACGTGGATCGGGGAGACTTATCCGGCGCAGGCGGTTTCCTTGCGCACCGCCACCGCCGACAACGTGGTGGTGCAGAGCGCGGCGTCCACCGAGGCCAGTGCACAGGTGCTGGGCATCGTCGACCGGCCCAGCGCGGCGCGGATGGTGCACGAGGGCGCGGTCTATTTTCACGGAGGCGCGCCCTATCTCATCGAGTCACTAGACTGGAAACAGGGTCTGGCGCTGGCCCGTCCCGCCGACGTGGACTACTACACCGTCGCCACGAAGACCGTCGAGGTGGAGCGCCTGGCGCTGCTGAAAACGACGCCCGTCAACGAGATCACGCTGACCGAGGAGCGCGTCCAGGTGCGCAGCACGCCCTCGGCTTACCGGCGCGTCGGCCTGCACAATCACGCCACGCTGGGCTGGGGCGAGATCGACCTGCCGCCGCAGGAGATGGAGACCGACGCCTGCCGCATCGACATCGGCGCTGCGCTGGTGGAGGCGCTGGCGGACGCGGGGATTCAGGTCGCGCCGCTGGACTACGGCTCGGACTGGCCCGATATCCGCAAGCAGATGCTGGCGCGCGACGAGCACCGCTGTCGGCTCTGCGGCGCTGGTGCCAGCGCGCACCGCCCGCTGAACGTGCACCACCTCACGCCGCTGCGCACCTTCCTGGCGCAGTATCCCAGGGCCGTGGCGCTGCGTCAGGCCCACGCGCCCCAGAATCTGCTCACGCTCTGCTCGACGTGCCACCGCAAGGTCGAGCGAGCGCGTGGCGCCCGGACAGCGCTCAGTGGATTGGCGACGCTGCTCCACAACCTGGCGCCCGTCTTCCTGATGTGCGATCCCGGCGACCTGGGCACGACGGTGAAGGCGCGCGACCCGGAGACCAGGCGCCCGTCGATTATCATTTACGACGCGATTCCAGGCGGCATGGGGCTGAGCACCGGCCTAGTGGAGCAGTGGCCCCGGCTGATTGAGGCCGCGCACGACCGTGTGCGGACCTGCCAGTGCACGCGCGGCTGTCCCGCCTGCGTCGGCCCCGTCGGTGAGAGCGAGCCGGGGGCCAAGGAAGCGGCGCACCGGCTGTTGGAGATGCTAGCAAGGGCAATGTGACACAGAATTGCGGTGGAAGCACGTCGGCTTTGTAGTATAATGACGCACGGTTAAACAGAGCCAGAAACGGAGCCAATGCCTATCCTTGAAGCCAACACCCTAGAATTCATCAGCCGCAGCACCGCCCAGACTCGCCGTCTTGGCGCCCGCCTCGGGTCGTTGCTGCGCGGTGGGGACGTCGTAGCGCTACAAGGTGATCTCGGCGCGGGCAAGACGGTGTTCACGCAGGGCATTGGTCGCGGATGGGGCGCCCTCTCCCATCTCCTCAGCCCGACGTATGTGCTGATTCGACGGCACGAGCGGCCCCAGGATGAAATCAGACTCTATCACATCGACCTCTACCGGCTCAATTCGGTGGAGGAAGCCATTGATCTGGGACTCGAGGAGCTGTTGGGAGATCCGGCGGCCATCTGTGTGCTCGAATGGGCCGATGAGGCTGCCGAGATCATGCCTGAAGAGTGTCTGTGGGTCACACTACAATGGCTCGACGAGTACCGGCGCGCGCTCACGTTCCACCCGAGCGGGAAGCGGCACCGCGCGTTGTTGCAGCACTATCGCAAGGAGATTGTAGGACGCTGATTATGCTCTTAGCCATTGATACCGCCACACAGTACGCCAGCATCGCGCTGCACGACGAGCAGCGTCTTCGAGGAGAGTGCACCTGGGAAGCCCGCCGGCGCCACACGGTAACGCTGCTGCCCCATATCCAGCAGCTGTTGCAGGAGACAGGCATCACGTCGGAGAAGCTGAGCGCCGTCGCCGTCTGCCGGGGACCCGGATCATACACCGGGGTGCGCATCGGCATCGCCGCCGCCAAAGGCATTGCCGTCACGCGTCACCTGCCCCTGATCGGCCTGACGACGCTGGACATTCTGGTGGCCGCGCAGCCGCCAGGCTCCCACGCTCTCTACGCCGTCTTTGCAGCGGGACGTCGTCGCGTCGGGTTTGCACGCTACCGGTATACGACCCACCAGTGGCAGGTCGAGACCGAGGTGCAGATCGCTCCGTGGGCGGAGATCGCGGAGCACATTCAACCGCCGGCAACGGTGGTAGGCGAGATTCCCCCCGACGGGCAGAAGGCCCTGAAGCCGCTGGGGGACCAAATCCACGTGCCTTCTCCGGCGCACCGGCTGCGCCGGGCCGGCTTTCTGGCCGAACTAGCCTGGGAACGGCTGCACGCCGGTTACGAGGGCGATCCGGCTAGACTGGAACCCATTTACGCCCGATAAGATGGACACAAAAGTAACGTTCAAGTACCACATACGCCGGATGAAGCCCAAGGATATCGGGCACGTCGCGGCGCTGGAAAAGCACGTTTTCTCTGATCCCTGGCCGCGAAACGCTTACGTCCAGGAGATCTATTTCAACCCCATCGCGCGGTATTTTGTGCTGGAGACGCAGCAGGTGGCGTCGGGCAGCACCTGGCTGCCCTGGAAACAACGCACGAAGGACGAGATTCGGGGATTTGCGGGCATTCGCGTCGAGTCGGGGAAAGGTCACATCAGCACGCTGGCGGTACACCCCACCTGGCGAGGATACGGGTTCGGGGAGATGTTGCTCATCACGGTGCTGGAGACGGCGATACGGATGGGGGCCCAACACGTCACCCTGGAGGTGCGGGTCTCCAACGAGGTAGCGAAGTTTCTGTATCGCAAGTACGATTTCCACGTCATCTCTCAGTTGAGCAACTACTACAAGAACAGGGAGGACGCCGCGTTGATGGAGGTCGATGTCTCGACGACGGACTACGAGCGCTGGCTACAAGAACAACGCGAGATTGTAGAAGCGCGCATTGCCAGGATGCAATAGCGATTGGATTATTCGGATAAGGAGGACGTATGGCTTCAGATCGACGTGAAGCATTGGAAGCGGTTCACGCCAAGGTGCGCGTGTGTACCCAGTGTCCCCTGCACAGGGGTAGAACCAACGCGGTGCCGGGCGCCGGGCCCATCGACGCCGACATCATGTTCATCGGTGAGGCGCCTGGCTTTCACGAGGATCAACAGGGCATCCCTTTTGTGGGACGCGCCGGGCAGTTTCTCAACGAGCTGCTGGAACAGGCCGACATCGACCGGGAGAACGTCTTCATCACCAACGTGATCAAGTGCCGGCCGCCGGGTAACCGCGATCCAAAACCGGACGAGGTGGAGACCTGCAAGCCTTATTTAGATCAGCAGATCGAGTTGCTTCAACCCCAGGTCATCGTGACGCTGGGCCGTCACTCCATGGCGCGGGCGTTCTCCAACGAGAAGATCTCCCAGGTGCACGGGCAGCCGCGCCGCGTCAACGGGCAGATTTATTTCCCCATGTATCATCCCGCCGCGGCCCTCCACCAGCCGAGCCTGACCAACACGGTACGGGAGGACTTCGCCAAACTGCGATCGCTGCTGGATGGAAACGTCGAAGTTGAGGATTACGAACCGCCCCCGGAGGTCGAGCAGTTATCGTTGTTCTAGAGCGTTGCTTACTCATGCTGATAACAATAAGACCTCCGATTTCTCAGAGAAATCGGAGGTCTTGTGGGTTGAGACTTCAGCAGTGGTTTTCGAATGGCTCAGCTTGGTGTGCGTTGAATTTTGTGCCACGCGCGTAGCACCTCGGCCACGCTCCATGCCTGAGCGATGCCGCCTCTCGGCGTGAAGGGAGGATCCGCGTCGAAAATCTCGCTGACGCTCCCCACACCGCGCGTGCGCAGATGACGCAGCAGCGGCGCAAGGTAGGAGCGCGCTAATGCCGGGTCCTGGTAGACGCGCAGGTGTGCGGTGACGAACGGCCCCATCAGCCAGGCCCACACGATGCCTTGATGGTAGGCCGCATCGCGGATGCCCGGCTCCCCACCGTAGTGAGGCGTGTAGTCAGGATGATCGGACGTGAGGCTGCGGAGACCATGGGACGTCAGCAGGCGGCGAGCGCAGACGTCCACGACGGCGCGCTGCTGCTCGGCACGCAGGGGACTGCGAGGAAGCGAGACGGCGAAGAGCTGGTTGGGGCGCAAGGTCGCGTCGTCGCCCTCCGGGCCACCGATGACATCGTAGCAGTAGCCGAGCTCGTCGTTCCAGAAGCGCTGGAATCCTTTCTCGACGTTATCCGCCGCCCGCATGTAGGCCTCCACCGGCTCTTCCAGAGCTTGCGCGAAGATCTCCATGCTCCGCAAGGCATTGTACCAGAGCGCGTTGATCTCCACGGGCTTGCCCTGACGCGGGGTGACCACCCAATCGCCTATCTTCGCGTCCATCCAGGTGAGCTGGATGCCAGGCTCCCCGGCGTAAAGTAACCCATCGTCGAAATCAACCTGAATGCCGTAGCGGGTGCCGTGGCGGTGCCAGGTGAGAATTTCTTGCAGGACCGGGAAGAGCTCACGCAGCAGGGCCGCATCCTGGGTGGTCTCAAAATAGGCCCGCAGCGCCTCGATAAACCACAAGGTCGCATCGACGGTGTTATACTCCGGCGCTTCCCCCGCCTCGGGGAAACGATTGGGCAGCATGCCCCGGTCGACGTAGCTGGCGAAGGTGCGCAGGATCTGCCGCGCCACGGACGGACGTCTCGTCGCCAGCGTGAGACCGGGCAGCGCGATCATGGTATCGCGTCCCCAATCAGCGAACCAGGGATATCCGGCGATCATGGAGTAGCCCTCGGTCTCGTTGGGCAGTTGGCGCCGGACGATGAACTGATCCGCCGCCAACGTTAACTGCTGCACCGGCTCCGGCGCCTGGTCGGCGTCGGCTGTCGCGAGCAGTTCGGCTTCGTAGGCCTTGCGCGCTTCGTAGGCCGAGGCACCGTCGAGATTCGCGGTCGCCTCGGTGCTGGCGACAACGGTGACGGTCTCTCCGGGCTGCAGCGTCACTTCGAACTGGGCTACGCAGAGATGATCCTCCACCCGATTGAGACCCCGGTACGCTTCCGCACGGAGGTAGAAATCCCGAAACCACTCGTGCTGGGGCTGGATCTCGGCTTCGGCACTGCAGAGGTAGAAGGGCGCGGCACCATCGCGGGCGACGACGCGCACACCTCGCGCCACGGGTTCTACACGCATCCAATGGCCCAGCGCACGGGTCACGTCGTGGTGATCGCGGTAGTTGGCCAGGGCCCACAACGTCAGCGTCAGCGGGCGCATGGCGCGGGCGAGGTCATACCGGATGTACGTGGTGTTGCTGTTCTGCTGCATCCAGATCCGTTTTTCCAGCAGCGCATCGGCACACGCGAAGGTCCAGACCGGCGTGGTGCCCTCAAGATGAAACCGCTCCAGGTGCCGGCAGCCCTCGGCCTCAACGGCACCATCGGCCCACTCGTTGGCGTAGAGGTGATACTCGCGCTCATCGTAGAGCACGGTGGCCTCAAGTTTGGCAACCAACAACGTGCGTCCCAGGGGCGGTTCGAGCGCCCCGATCAGCAACCCGTGATACCGACGGGTCAAAATGCCCGCGACGGTGCCCGACGCATAGCCACCGATGCCGTTGGTGACCAGCCATTCGCGCTGCGCGGCGCGATCCACATCCCCACACAACTCACGTCCGAACTCGATCATGGCTACCTCGAAGAACTCACTAAAGCGATATTCGAGATTTTACACCAAATGTGTCCATAAAGAAAACCGGGGCACGTGTCGGCGCTGTGGCCCACGCTTGCCCCGGTCGGTTGCCAATGGTGAACCTTCAGGTCAGGATCACGCTATTTTGTTCTCCGAACTCGTTGATGACTTGCTCATCGGCATCTTCCTCGTTCCACCATTCACCGTTTTCCAGGCGATAGCGAAACTCGTAGCGCCCGCCCTCGTCCAACTCGACGGCGGTGCTGTAAGTCTGATTGCTGCGCCGAATCAGCGGATTCGCCTCGGGGTTCCAATCGTTGAAATCGCCTACAACCGAAGCCTTGGGTGAGCCATCCGGTAGCACAAAGGTCACCTTCACCTTATCCTTATTCCGAAATCCTTTTCGCCTAAGCATTGCTTCCTCCTCTTTCCCTTGGTTAATACCCAAACGCCCGTAGTCTACCATATTCTCAAGAATGTCAAAACGCCGGCGAACCGAGGGCAAACGAAGGCGGGGTTGATACGGGTGGTAGCCGTAACTGGAGACCGCCTAATGCATCCAAGTCCCCTTGAAACCGCTTCGTTTGCCCGATCGGGCGTGGGGTTGTCAAAGTAACAACCTCCGAGTATAGTTATAGTCGTTAGCCAATTAACCTGAAATTACGGTATAAGGTGCAACGCACCTGCGATTACCCGATCATGTTGGCGAAACACCCAGGACAGCGTACACGAGATGGCTATTTTCAAGCATTCGAAGGTGCGTCGCACCTGGCTACGTTCTAATACCGTAATTTAAGCAATTAACCGAGATACATTCACTAGATAGTAGATTGTGGGATATATGCAAAAGATAGATGCAGATATAACAGTAGAAGAAGACGGGAAGTATCTTTTGATTTGTGCGGTGAGGTTCCACCATGCGGGTTCTCTATATCACTTTTTAGTCTCGCCCAATCTAAACCTGGTGCCGGATGACTGGGTCGTTGTAGAGACCGTGCACGGGACTAAAGTCGGACAGATTGTCGAGATTGGATGTGACCTTCCCCCAGGGATCAAAGTCGACGATCTGAAATCGGTGTTGCGACGCGCGACTGGCTTTGACATGGCCCGTCGTCGCATGCTCGTCAAACGGGCAGAGCGCTTGTTGGAAGCCGTCCAAGAAGAAATTAAGCAGCTCCGTCACAAGGAGGTCAAGGCGGTTAGCGCGGAGTACACGCTTGATGGCGACAAGGTCATCATCTTCTATCGGGGCAACCTCTCGTCTAGCGACCACACGGAACTTCGTCAACGGATCACGTCCAACATGGGCGGACAAGTGGAGCTGCACTCTGTGGGCCCTCGGGACGAGGCCAAGCTGCTGGGCGGATATGGCGTCTGCGGCGAGCGGCGCTGCTGTGCGCGGTTCCTGACAGATTTCAAAGCCATCTCCATCCACATGGCGAAGGATCAGGCCATCTCGCTGGCACCCACTGACATCACCGGGATGTGTGGGCGGCTGCGCTGTTGCCTGGATTACGAGCACGAGGTGTACCAGGAAGCCAGCAAAGGGTTCCCGCGCCGCAAGGCCCGGGTGCAAACCGACCTTGGATTGGGCCGGGTGATTGATTGGGACGTCCTCAAGGGCGAGATCGTGGTGGAGATCCCGCCTACCGGCCCACGGCGCGACCGGAAACGGCATCACTTCAAGCCCGATGAGGTTGAGGTGGTCAAACGGAAGAAGAAATAGGGCGACAAGAACCTCCGTGATCGAAGAGACGCGGAGGTTCTCGTTTCTTATGGCGCGACGCGCACCAGGGTCAATAGCACGTATCGCTGATCCGTGACGGCCCCCTCACCGCTCACGGGCACGCGCCCCACATCGCCCGGCGTGTACATCCCCACGGCAAGTTGGTAGTCGCCCGGCGGCGCCTGCGGGTCGATCTGGATCTCGTAGTGATCCGCCAGGGGCAGGCCCGGCAGCCATGTATAGGTGGGATACGCGCCTTCCAGCGGCACCTGATCATCCTGGCCCCACAACGGCCCGCCGGTCGCCGGATTGTGCGCCGTGCCGATGAGGTGTGTGAAGACGTGATAGTTCTTAGAAAGCGATGCTTCCGCCTGCCAATAGAGCGTCAGCCGGAGCACGTCGCCGGGACTCACCTGTGGCGGCGTCCCCTTTTTCACACCCTTGAGGCGGTAGCCCAGGAGGCGCACGTCGTCGCCCAGCCGCGCCTCCAGAGGATGCGGGATCTTGGCAACGTCGGGTGCCCGGTGCGTGCGGGTCACGCGCAACTCGCCCAACGTGAGCAGGCTCTCGTCGCCAGGCGTGACGACAAAATGATACCGCTGCGGCGGCGTATACGGCGTCACCTCGAAGGCCACCTGTCGCCGGACGACGCCATCGCGCGCCGTGAGCGCCACGGCTTGCCGGGCCACGGTGCGACCGTCGGCGCCCTGCAGCGCGACCGGCACCGTCACCGGCTGTGATGCGCGCAGGTAGAGCCCCAGGCGGATCGTATCCCCGGCGCGGAACTCGTCGGTGGGCAGATCGTAGCCCAGCAGCTCGAGGCCCGGCAGCGGCGTCGCCTCCAAAGCGTGTTGAGGCCGCACGTTCCCGGGAGGCACCGTCGGCTGCGTCTCCGTCGGCGCGAAGAGGCTCAGGTTGTTGTGCGCGAAGTCGTAGGAGAGCGGGCGCGCGTACCGCTCGGCGAGCCAGGCTTCCGTCAGCGCCTCCGGGTCTTGCAGCGCCCGCTCGACCTGCACCAGCCAGATGCGCCGATTCGTCGTGATCATGTCGCCCAGCACGTCGTCGAGATGGCCCGGGGTGACCGTAGGAATACCCTCGGGCATACGGTAGACCGGAGGACGACCCACAGGCGCCGGTCGCCGGTCGTAGTAGGTGAGGAAGAGCGGATAACGGTCCGCCGAGACCAAGACCACGACGTCGTCGGGGCGTCCGTAGGCCCAGATGATCCGGACGAGCGAGCTGTAGCTATCCTGAAAATAACGCGATGCGTAGTGCTGTGGCAGCGTCCA
>DAOTUH010000597.1:0-7179 GCA_034437255.1 Anaerolineae bacterium | reverse complement strand
CCAAGAGAGCCGCGCTCTTTATCTGTTTTGCGAAACACCGACCGAATAAACTAGGTCTGCTCTGCGTTGTATAAGTGATAGGGCCCAGACGTAAGGCACACGGTTTCTGAACACCACCCAATGCGCCTGATCCGCCCTGGAGCGGCTTCGGTTGTGCTTGTGGCTTAGCTCGTGAGGAGCGATAATATCATCTGATCAGTTTCAAATGGATTGAAGGTATGGGCTCTGGTGAAAAACGGTAGCCTCACGCCAAGACGCCGCCGACCGAAAGTTGAACGGTCGCTAAGATTGTTACGAATATCTGAATAGGAAGTCCAAGATCAAGAATAGTAAATAGTAGAGATACGCAATAGTCTTGTCCTTTCAGGTTGTGCGATTGCTGAAAATCAACGTATTTCGTACTGCGTATTTTCTTCTCAGCATGAGCCTGACGCTTGCCGAAAAAGTCTTATAAAGTGAGGCCAAAGATACGCAATACGCGATATGCAATACTCCGCTATTTAGAGTCATCTGGTGGCCGGGGGTTACGTGTTCCGAACCACGTATTTCGTAGATATATGACTTTCCTTTGCGTTCTTGGCGCCTTTGCGTGAGGTTTTCAGTTTTTCACCATCGTGAAACACAAGATGTGGCGCGACCTATCGTCTTGAGGAGGATTATGCTGGATGGAGCCGCAAGGCTGCGATTGGTAGACCGACCACCGGAGAGCGGCGAGGTTGCCGCTCAGGACACTACCGACGACGTGCTCATCCAGCAGACACGGCGTGGTGACCGGGAAGCCTTCGGGCGCCTGGTCTATCGCTATCGCGAGGGCACCGTCAACGTGGTGTACCGCATGTGCGGTGACGCGCAACTGGCGGAGGACGCCGCACAGGATGCCTTCATCCGGGCTTGGGAGGCGCTACCTCGCTACCGGCACCGAGGGACGTTTAAGGCGTGGCTCTATCGCATCGCGCTCAACTGCGCGCGGGACACGCTACGCCGCCGAAGACCCACCGCCGACGTGGAGCTCCTCCCGCTGACCTCGGAAGCGCCGGGGCCCGAGCGACACGTGCTCCGCCGGGAACGGGCAGCCCTGGTGCAAAAAGCGGTCCTGCAACTTCCGGAGGCAAGCCGCGCCGCACTGATACTGCGCGAGTACGAAGGATTGAGTTACAAGGAGATCGCCCAGACGCTTGATCTCCCCCTGGGAACGGTGATGTCCCGCCTGCACTACGCCCGTTCCCGGCTGCGGGAGATCTTGATCCCGCTGATGGAGGAACGATGACTGAACACGTGACGCAATTACTGGATCGATACTACGACGGCGAACTGAGCACCGGGAAGCGGACGCGCGTGGAAAGACATCTCGAGACCTGTGCCGAGTGTCGCGCCGCCCTGGACGAGCTAGAACGTCTCTCGACAAGGCTGCATGAGAGTCCGCCCGCCCCGACGCTGACGCCGCCCGACCGCTTCGTAGCGCAGGTGCGTCTGCGGCTTCCTGACCGGCAGCCGATGACCGAGCGCCGGTGGGTGAAGATAGGAGGCGTGGCTTTCCCCATGGTCCTCGTCGGCGCGTGGATCTTCGTCCAGGTGATCTGGCTCTTCATCACCGCAGCCCTCGTCGTCGTGGAGCTGGGAGGGGGCGCGAGCTTGGGGTTGCAGTCCACACAAGGTATCGAACTGCTCCGGCTCCTCTCGGGGGGATGGCGGAGTGGCCCAGAACTGCTGTGGGCCCTCATGCAACTAGAAGATATTGTGCGCTGGCTGATCTTCGTGCCGCTTCAGATGATGGTCACCATCGCTGCCCTCTACGGGCTCTGGCTGATGGGACTGTATCGTTGGCAGTCGGCACGTACGTGACGTTGGAAGTAGATTGCATATCCGTCTAGGCCTCGATAGGGCATGTTAGTAAATCAAGGAGGTAGAGCAATGGACCATTTCAAAATTATCAGACGGGCCTTGGAGACGACCTGGCGCTACCGGGCGCTCTGGCTCTTTGGGGCCATCCTGGCGCTGACCTCAGGAGGGCGGGGGAATGGCGGCGGAGGGAGTAGTGGCGGCAATGTGACGCTGCCCGGCCCTGAGAACACCTTCCCCGGTATTGATGGGGCGGGACCGCCCGTGTGGCTTATCCTGACCATCATCGGCATCATCGTGATCCTGGCCTTGGCCTTCGGCATCGCGTCGGTGATCGCCCGGTATCTGAGCGAAAACGCCCTGATCAAGATGGTGGACGCGCGCGAGGAGACCGAAACGGAGTACGGGGTCAAGGACGGGTTCCGCCTGGGCTGGAGCCGCTCCGCCTGGCGCTTCTTCCTCATCGACCTGGTGGTTTTCTTGCCGCCTATCCTCCTCTTCATCCTGGCGTTGGCCTTTGGCGCTTCGCCGCTGCTTCTATGGGTCACCGAACGACAGGTGTTGGGCATCATAGGAACCATCATGGCTATAGGCCTCCTCTTCATCATCCTCCTCCTCTTCATCGTCCTCTTCGTCATCCTGACGTTGCTGCGCCACTTCTTCCTGCGCGTCGCTGCGCTGGAAGGCAAAGGGGTCTTTGACGCCATGCGCGAAGGCTTCGCTCTGGTCCGCCGTCACGTCGGGGACGTGCTGTTGATGGGACTGATCATGTTTGGGCTGGGCATCGCGTTCACCCTTCTCAGCATCCCCGTGATCCTCATGCTCGTGGTCTTCGGGTTGCTGGCGGGAGGTCTGCCGGCTCTCTTGCTGGGTGGCCTTACCTCGATTTTCTTCGAGGGAGCCGTGCCCTGGATCGTGGGCCTCATCGTAGGTCTGCCTCTCTTTTTCCTGGTCTTTGGCGTCCCGGCCCTCTTCCTGGGTGGACTCTACGAGACCTTCAAATCCACCACCTGGACCCTGACCTACCGCGAATTGCGGGCGATGGAACTGGGAGCCGAGGCAGAGGCGCCGCCGGAGGTTGAACAGGAGCCCGCGGCGTAGATAGGTAGATAGATGGACCCCTCGTTGTCCAGATGGGTCCCGAGGATGGCTGCGGCTTTGTCACCGCAGCCATTTTTTGACTCACCTGAAAAAAGTGGTGCCTCACGCAAAGACGCAAAGGGCTGCCAAGATAGTATCTGTTTAGTTCTGAGGTGTGACGCATTTTCGTCGAAGTTCACGAGCCGGGGGCTCCTAAACTCTGCTCGGAGAACTTTGTAGCGCGGTTTGTTTCGATCCGTAAGTGCGTTGCACCTGGACGCTCACAAACCTAAACGGTTGCCCTCATAAAAGATCGCCTCCGCTTGATTCGGGCTACCCCTTGCGCGCGATCAGGGGCAAGTAGATACGGGCGACCGAGGCGACCACGCGGAACGTGAGCGATTGGGTCTCGGTGGGTGTGGTGCCCGGATCGTGCACGGTGACGGGCACGTCGGTGACCGTGCTGACGTCGGTCGCGGAGATCGTCGCCGTCAGCGTGGCGTGGCTGACGAAGCCGGTCGGGCGGTCGGCGCCATTCCAGCGCACCACGCTGCTCTCCGTAAAGCCGGTTCCGTGCACCGCCAAGGTGAAATCGGCCGCCTCATCCACGCCCCACAGGCGCGGGGTCATGCTCAGCAGTGCCAAGCCCACCTCGCCGTCGTCGACCAGGACGAGAGACGTGAACGGCTGAAGCGTGACGCTGCCCACCACCACGTTTTGGTCCAGGCCCCGGTACTGGCGGAGGCCCAACTCGTAGCTCTGGGTGTGAGGCGTGTCGTTGTAGAATATCCGCGAGTGGGGCGGGTCCCCTTCCTCTAAGGTGAACCCGTGCTCCTTGGAATTGCCGTCCTTGCCGCTGTAGGACTGCCATGACGCCAGGGACCGTCCCCCGTCGGCGTGGATGTGATCTGAATTGTAGGGATTGAAGAAATAGTTGTCGTCAGACGTGCCCAGCCGGTTGGGATCGTGCAGCGCCAGCGTCCTGACGGTGGGCCGCAGGCCGTAGAGGACGTTGCCGGTGTGCGCGCTCACAGCAGCTGGCGAGCTGCCCAGGCGGAATTGAGCGGCGTAGTCCCAGGCCCGCCCGTTGTTATAGAGCGTGTTCCCGGTGACGCTGCCGGTCGAGTTCTGGTACAGGACGCCGTGCACCGTCGCGCTGACGACCGTGTTGTCGATCAGGCGCACATCTCTGGAATAGTGATCGATGTAAAATCCAAAGGCCCGGACGCCGACGTCGGGCTTGCAGCCGTCCATATTGCCGATGGCGTTGACAAAGACGTTCTCCCGGAACGTCAGATCGTGGACTGACGTCTGGGAGAGGCTGTCGCTGCCAAAGGTGCGTACGCTGCCGCAGTCCGCCTTGGTATAGCAGGCGTCGTGGATGACGTTGTGCTCGAAGGTGTTGTGATACCCGAATACGTCCATGCCGTTGTAGGCAATCCGCTCCAGCCGGTTGCCGGTCACGGTGTTGTAATTACCGGTATCGGCGGCTTTGCCCACCTTGATGCGGATACCGTCGCCGTCCTCGGTGCAGCGTCCCCCACCGTGGGTAACGCTGCATCCCAGCCCCGCCGCGCCCAGGTTCTCGATCCGCCCCACATCGCGGATGACGTTGTCGGAAAAGGTCGAGTTACGGGCGTACGTGTTGATGCCCATACTGTTAGCCGTATCGATTACGTTGCCCTCGACCGTCATGGCGTACCCGCCGCGCCATCCGCTGGATCGGCCATCGTCGGCGTCCCACACCCAGGCCGCCAGGTTGATGCCGGTGTCGTCCACGTCAGAGATCGTGTTATCCCGCAGCGTGACGTGGTGGTTCTCGTAGTGCGCGTGGTTGGTCGGCGTGGCGATGCCGTGGCGGAACCAGCGACGCACGTCCAGGTTCTCGACGACCACGTGGGAGATACCCGGCTCGTTCAGGTCTACGCCCAGCATCACCCCGCCCCAGGAGCGATCGTCGTCCTTGAGCACCACGGAGCCCTCAATCTGGGCATCGGCCGGGGCGCCACCGGTGGTGTAGAGGTAGACGCGCTGGGTGGCGGCGTCGTAATACCACTCCCCCTCCCGGTCGAGCGTATCGAGGTGCTGGTTGAGAAAGTATCCCCACGCGGTGCACTCTCCCCAACAATCCGCCGAGGTGTTGAGCGTCAACGTCGAGCCCGAGTCGCTGGTCACCTCCCGGTTGAGTATGTACCACGTCATGCCCCGGATGTGGGCCACGGCTCCGGTCCAATCTCCCGCCGGCAGTTGGAGGTCGGTGATGCGGTCGCCGGCGGGCTGCCCGTCGATGGTCGCGTAGCCGCCGTTGCCGGCGTCGAGGTTGGGCCAGCGGCCCATCGGCAGGCGTCCGTTTTCGTCGAAGAGCTGGTTGACGCCATAGGCAAACGTCCCCGCGTTTTCCCCGGCCGAAAGATCGGCCACGTAGACGTTACCGCTGTGCGTGCTCCACCCGGAAATCGGCTGCGCACCGGAAAGGACCGGCTGGTTCGCACAGTCGGCCGGATAGGAGCCAAAGGTGATGGGGTCGCTCTCGGTGCCCGACCGGGCGAGGATCAGCTGCTCCGTCCGCCAGACGTTGCCGCATTTGAACAGCACCTGGTCACCGGGCTGCAGGTCGAGCCCGTTGACCTTGGCGATGGTCTCAAAGGGTGTCGCTTCGGAGAGCCCGTCGTTGTCGTCGTCGCCGGCGCTGGAAACGTAGTAGATGGTGCTGGCAGCCGCAGGCGCGGAGGTAGTGTCGGCAGAGATGACGTGCCTTTGGGGGCGGGGCGATTGGGCCGTCGGGAGGGGTTGGAGCGCCGCTGCCATCTCCGGCGTCGCGCCGGTCGCCGCCAGGAGGGCCAACAAAATGACTTCCACGATTATCGTGTGTGCTCGTTTCATGATTTTCCTCTCAAAGCTCAGAGCTTTCTTCTATCCGCCTTTTGTCTCAAACCAGCCCTCCACAATCGTCGCCGGTCCAAGTCGTGTTTAACGTTTCTTAGAGGCCAGTTGAGAATTGTAAGGTGGAGATCTCCGAGGTCTTGTAAAGGGTTTTTGAACCGACGTACCGTTCCCCACCCGCTGTTTCACCGTTGAAACAGCGATTTTTAGACCTCAGAGGTCTGGTCGAGATAATTTTCAAATATGCTCTTAGGGTATGAGGTCGTTGACGCGAACATCGGCTCTTTTGGCATAATCTATTTCCCGTCTGCAGTCTGCGAATAAATTATGCCACAAAATGCTCAAATTAACATCCGCGACCCTAACTGTTGCGACTTACCGAGGCTGTCTTCCTGACAGGGGGGAGTTGACATGCTAGAAGTATTTCACTACCGGGACCCTTTTAAGGCGGCCGACGGACATGTTCAAAAGCCCAAGGAGTTAAATTAACCCTACCAATTCAAACGTCACGTTCTGAAATTACGGCATTAGCAATTAGCCAGGTGCAACGCACCTTCGAATGCTCAAAAAACGGCTTGTGCATGCATGGGTGGGTGGGTGAATTGTGACCAGCAAAGCGAGGTAAGCGCAGGCGCATTGCACCTTATACCGTAATTCCAAGTCGCGCTGTCACAACGCAACGTATAATGAGTCTGCCCCATGTTCCCTCAGAGCCCTGTCCTCGAGGGTGGTGATCGTTTTTGATCATCAGGTTGCAACCGTTTAGGTTTGTGAGCGTCCAGGTGCAACGCACTTACGGATCGAAACCAACCGCGCTACAAAGTTCTCCGAACATGGTTTAGGAGTCCCCGGCTCGTGAACGTCGGCAAAAGTGCGTCGCACCTCAGAAGACTAAACAGATACGAAGCAACAAAGCACGGAATCCTAGGCCAAGAAAAGAAGTAGCCAGTTTTGATAGTCAAAAACGATTACGCTGGAGAAAGTGTCAACCTATCCCTGAACCATCCCCAAAAAGACAGTGACCAATGGCAGGTAGTAGGAGGCTAAAGAAATCAGCCCCTGAGGACCACCACGATTTCGATATCTCACGAGAGAGCCTTGATCAGAATTCACTATCATGGCTCTCTTGGATTTTGCCGGGTGACTAAAAAAGTGCTCTTAATTTTCTCCACTGATTACGCAGATTTTCTGCTTTGCTGAAGGTCCGACGCTGTACAGGCGGCTTAACTTCTGGGTCTGGTCTTGCGGTCCGTTTGGCTTCTTTGTCTGTCATGATGATGTCCTCCTCTGCTCTATATGGCACTCTAAATTATAGTACAGAGTTGTGTCACTCATTTTAGCAAATATGGGCGCGTGATCTTCTTAGTACCACTTCAC
>DAOTUH010000596.1:0-2406 GCA_034437255.1 Anaerolineae bacterium | reverse complement strand
GCCGGGCTGCGCGCCACCGACTTCCACGCCATACGGCGACCACTCCCGCGCACTCACCACCGCCCCCGTCCTGTCCGTCACCTGCCGCACGGAACCCAGGGCGTCGGGGAGGTGGTAGGCCCACGCATCATCCGCGAACTGGCCCAGGGTCTCGTGGCCGACGAGGTAGAGCGTGCCGCCATCGCTCAGGAGTTCCGGCACACCGGTGGCCCAGTCCCAGGCGAAGGCGGTCACGTCGCCGTTCGCGCTCTGCGCCACGCGCAGGCCGTCGGCGGTGTAGGTGTAGATCAACGTCGCCGTCACGCTATCCGCACGCACCATCCGGCCGGCGGCGTTATAGTCGTAGGTGAAGGCGCCCTCGCCGATGAGGTTGCCGCGCGCATCCCAGGTGTACATCGCGGTGCGGTTGCCGGCGGCGTTGTAGTCGTAGGTGAAGGACTCGCCGGTAGAGTAATCGGCGGCGGTGAGGCGGTTGAGGTCATCGTAAATATACTCAATGACGGTCACTTCCGCAAGTTTCGTCACCGTAACAGCACGGGTGACGGTGTACGTGTCGCTGGCCACGTCGGTGTTGGTGACGGTGAGGGGCACGGTGAACACGCCGGGCTGCGCGAAGCTGTAAGACAAAAAACAACGGCTTAGACTTGCATCCAAGCCGTTGTCTTGAAGCCAATTTCACTATTGTCTACAAAGTCCCCCACTGGGTAACTCTCCAATGATTTCTTTCAACCAAGCTGGAACATTTTCCCATTGATACATTAAGCTTTCCTGTGTAAGCCTTGTAGTGTTAAACAAACCTTCGAGTTTCCACATCCCATCTTTGCGAACAAATACGTAAACTCCGCAATGTTGCGTCTCCATATCACTATGGATGACCTCTTTTTGTGGCGTCATTCGATCATAAACCCAATCTGTAGCTGCCACAGCTTTGAAACGTTCAGAGGTATATTCAACTACCCGAACCCATTTCACTTGAGCGGAAGTTACAACCTGCCAAACCGAAGTTGGATCCTGTTGTCTAATTAACTGATCAGGCCGGCCATATTCTTCAAGGTATAGCCCAGTAGCTACATCTGAGAGATCCTCGGTCGCATCAAGCGAGGCTACCCCATACCATCGAATCTCGAAATTTTCAATCGCATCCTTGACTTCTTCGCCGTAAAGTTCTGTTAATGTTGCCCCCACCGTTCGAGTTGCTTCTATATCCGTTCGTGGGGAAGATAAAGCCTCCAATCTGGCAAGTTCTAAGCCATACCATTTCCAGACTAAGAATACGCACAGGAGGCATACTATACAGATAACAGTAAATATAGGCAATAAAATTCGTTTTTCATTCTTCAATTGGGAAATCTCCTGCAATCTTAAGGTAAAGCAGCGTCTCTAAGTGCCTTCTGTAGTTCCAGCCAATACAAATCTGGCTCTGTATAAGAGTTCACTTGGTAACTTGAGGTTTCTCCCCATATTTCAAGAACCTTTGATACGTCATACACAGCATATTTAGCATTTCCCCAATCCCACTTTAAATTCCAAATTACATCCTTTGTAAGCATACCTGCGGTATGCCAAGCCGCAGCCATAAAAGCTGAAGGGGCTTCATCTATAGCAGTTCTTCTCAAAGCGCTTTCTTCTAGGTGAGCAGCAATGTACTCAATGTTCATCTTAGGATCAAGAAGTTGGTGTGCCATTATTTGATACGACTCCAACCGGGTTGGTTCATACCCCCCTGTCGCTCCTAAGGGAGAACTCACAGTTTGCACATCGAATGGATTGGGTATATCCACTTCTATGCCCAATGAATTGGTTGTCTTCATAGGACTTAGTTCTTCGTACTGCCACAGACCTTCAGCCGATGGTAGCGACATATTACCCCATCCTACGGTAGCCATAGTTTGATAGGGATTCTCCAAAAGACCGTCAGGGTGCTCATTTTGCAAATATTTTACACAAAGAGAACGATCCCATCTATCTAAGTCTGGTTCATAATTGGGAATGGCCTGGTCTAGCATTAGTTGTAATAAAGGATGGGAACATGCATCATGCAAATCGTGCCCAGTGACTAGACATCCGTTCGCTACAGCTAGATTTTCTATAAATTGCATCATTTTGCTACGTTTTGGATCCGCAATATCATCAGGTGTACCAATACGATTCTCTAGGACCATCACAGAAGCGACCAAAGCCGCAGACCCGTTGTCATCCATAGTTGGAATTTGGTTGTGCCGTTGTGCGCTGGCGAGGAAGGCTTGTTTGTATTTTCTTATAATTCGCGCCCCATCCTCAGTCCAGATATACCCAGATGGATCGATGAGGTTTATAGGATTTCCAACAACATAGGCCCATCGGTTCAACGATTGAGGAAGCATCAGCTCACCTTGCCAGGGATCTTTTCTTGTAAACCGCCCCGTC
>DAOTUH010000595.1:0-2868 GCA_034437255.1 Anaerolineae bacterium | reverse complement strand
AGCGCCGCTCAGTGCGGGCCTTCACCTCAACCCCACTGACGTGGGAACAGATCGGGCAACTACTCTGGGCGGCGCAAGGCGTCACCGATCCCCAACAAGGATTTCGCGCCGCCCCGTCGGCGGGCGCGCGGTATCCACTGGAGCTGTACGTCATCTTGCCGGAGGGGCTGTACTGGTACCAGCCCGAGGAGCACGCTCTGATCCCACTCTCCGCAGATGATATGCGGGAGGCCGCGTGGGACGCCGGATTGCGTCAGGACGCCCTGCGCCTTCACAGCCTCCATCAGCCCCTCCACGGTCTCGCTGCCCCTCACCTACACCTGGTCACCAGAGCCGAACAGCGGACAAGGCGCGTCGGTCGCCACGTACCGTTGGTATACGGGGGGCGTCAACCATCGACGTTGAGGTTCAATACGGAGGCGATCTCTTTACGGACAATCATGCCATCACAATCTTGGACAAGAGGGTGTACTTGCCGCTGGTGTTGCGAAATTGAATACGAAACGTCGTCTGTAGATCAGGAGGTGAAAAATGAAAATTAGGCTCGTGTTAGCAACGCTGTTTTTATTGGTAAGCGGCCTCCCCCATCCCACCACGCAGCCAGTCACGCCCCAGGCCATCGATGCGCCGACGCTCAAATGGCAACACGGGGGCTGTTATAGCTCGTGGTGTGAGACGGGATGGTATTCCTCGCCTGCCGTGGCCGATCTGGATGGCGACGGGACGATGGAGGTCATCGCGTCGGCTTACACGATTTTTGCCCTCGATGGCGCGACGGGGGACGTGGAATGGAGCACAAAGTCAGGCCACGATCGCAGCGAGCCGGAGGCTGACAACGTGGGACGCACCTGGCCCGGCATCGTCGTCGCTGATGTGGACAACGATGGCAGCTTAGAAATTGTCACAGCCCATGGCAATGGGTATGTTTCGGTCTATGATAACAATGGGTATTTTGAACCCGGCTGGCCCAAGCGTCCCATCTCGAATGAACTGCGTGGACTTTCGGTCTACGATCTGGACGGTGACGACACCCTGGAAATCGTCGTCACCGCCGCGCGGGGCAATGAGACCAACACCTGGGTCTACGAGCACGATGGCGCCTTGCGCGCCGGATGGCCGCAGCTGAGTAATGAGAGCGGATATGCCTGGGGCGTGTTCAACGACAACGCGGCCGTGGGCGATCTGGATGGCGACGGGATGGGGGAGATCGTCGTCCCCTCGGACGTGCACTATATCTGCGCCTACGAGGCTAACGGCGCCCAGATCCCGGCCAACGCGATGTACGAGGGTAAGGGGTGGGGGAAAGTGGGCATCTGGGAGAGCTTAGAGGTCGAGTTAAGGGGCTGGGGACGATGCAACGGCGAGCGCGACGAAAGCTACCGCACCAACTTCGCCAACGGCCCGGCCAACATCGTGGATGTGAACAACGACGGCATCGTCGAAGTCGTCGCCACCGGCAACGTCTACGACTGCCACGCCGGCTACCCGCCCAGTCGCTACGTGGGCGTCTATATCTTCAACGCCGATCGCAGCCGCTTCAACGCGGGCGGGTATGACTGGAACACGCTCCCCACGGATACCGGCGCGCCGATCAGCGAGGACTACGGCGTCATCGAAAGCGCCACGTATAACCCCGTGACCGCCGATCTCGATGGCGACGGCAATCTGGAGATCCTCTTCTCGTCCTACGATGGTCGCGTCCACGCCTTCTGGCTCGACAAAACCGAGCACGACAACTGGCCCTTCGCGGTCTATCCCGGCAATGGATACCGTCGCTTCGCCTCCGAGCCGGCCGTGGCCGATCTGGATAACGACGGCCAGGCCGAGGTCATCTTCACCTCGTGGGTGCAAAAAGGGAGTGACCAGACGGGCAAGCTGTACATCGTGGACGCTCTGGGCAACCCGCTTCACGCCATCGACCTCCCTGCGGCCTTTGGCAGCCCCGATTGGAATGGAGGGCTAGCGGCGCCCACGTTGGCCAATATCGACGGCGACCCAGACCTGGAGGTCGTCATCAACACGGCGCATTCTGGATTCTTGGCCTACGATCTACCCAACACAGCGGATGCGCGCGTGCTGTGGGGCACCGGGCGAGGAAACTACCAGCGCACCGGCGCCATCCTGCACGGCGCGCTGCGAGGATTACGGGCGAAGGTCGAGCCGACGCGGGCCAATCCCGGCGATACGCTCAACTACACCATCCGGTTGGAGAATACCGGCGAGGTGCTACCCTCGGCCCGCGTCACCAGCACGCTGGCGGCAGAAGTGACGTACCAGGATGATCTGTGGGCCGCCTCCGGCACGTATGCCGAGACCGGCGGCGTGATCACGTGGGCCGGCGCCGTGGAGGCCGGGACGCCCGTCACCATCACGTACAGCGCCGTTATCACCGCTGGACTTACGGCCCCTACGGCGATCATCAACCCGGTGCTGATCGACGATGGCCAGGGCAACGTGGAGGAACTTCAGGCGATCAGTATCGTCAACGGCTATCCCCTCTATCTGCCCGTCGTGATGAAGTAATGAAGTAAGGATTGGACAACGCCGCCAGAATCCCGGCGAAACTGTTCTGGCTATATTTTACCCCGTAACCGTTTAGTCTTGTGAGGCGCAACGCACTTTTGGGCTTAACACCAAGCATGTAGGGCATCAGGCGTAACGGTTACTTAAGTCCAAGTGCGTTGCACCTTGATCTACTCATAAAAGTAAACTGATACAACTTGAGTACGTCATGAGCGTTTTGCCGCTTTGCCGCTTTGCTATTCCGTCCACAACATCGAGATCGCATCCGCCAGAAGCTGATCAAAAGCCGTGGATTGGACCGTCTCCCACACGGCGGGGAAGGTGCTTAGCAGCCGTTGAATCTCG
>DAOTUH010000594.1:0-4204 GCA_034437255.1 Anaerolineae bacterium | reverse complement strand
GGTGGGGAGGCAGCGGATGCTGCCCTGGCTTCAACAGGGGGATGATGGCCGAGGACGAGCCAAAATCCTAGCACCAAGGTCAGACCCAGGCTCAGGGTTCCAAGAATAGTCAACATAGTCTTGATACGTGAAGTAGCGTTCGTATGCATCTCGTTCACTCCTTATTCGTGCATAGGGGATATGCAAATTATTTTTCTAGCTGACCTTGGAGATCATCATAAGGAGGATCTCAGAGGATCGGGTGTTCAAGTGCGGTACCGTGAGAGTATCAGCTCAAGGGGAGAGATAGACAAGTTGGACAGCTAGCACGTTATGGGCAAGCACGTACCAACCGAGTGATGCGTATACTCCGAGTTAAATATCGTTCATCACCTCCTTGCACTTGGATGTCTGTTAAACGTAAGGCTCTTGCGATTGCAAGCGCGATGAAAATCGGGGTGATCCCTGATAGGTACGCAAGCAATTACGTGTGCCACTTTCTAGGTGATTATCTTGTGTTTTTGGCTCACAGATCACAAGATCCTGGTAGGTATGTGGGGGGGACATCCGGGTCTACCTGTCTAAAATCATTCTAAATCACTCGGTTGTCACTGTCAAGACAAAACATTGGAGACGGAGCGCCTGCGCCCCTAGGAACGGCTTCGTTATCGTTTTTGATCATCAAGTTTAGGTAAGATTTCCAAGCCGGTTTCGGGTAACAAAAGGTTCGTAGTCAGGCACAGAACCAGTGGAGTGCCGTTTTACGCTGTTCGACGCCACTCCGTTGCACTTCGTGGCTTACTACGAGCCCCGTTACATTATGAAGCAACAAAGCAGGGGATTATAGATCGAGAATAAAAATGGCCAATTTTGACTCACCTGAAAAAGGTTGTGCCTCACGCAAAGACGCCGCCGACCAAAGGTCGGACAGTCGCCAATATTTTTAAGTTACTTACTACTTTTATGAACAGCGAAGCCGATCTAGATCAATAAAATTCACCATCACTTGAATTTCCTTTGCGTTCTTGGCGCCTTTGCGTGAGGTTGATGGTTATTTCAGTGAAGTCAACTCTGATAGTCAAGAACGATTACCTTTTCTAAATGGCGGTTGTCATCTCAAAAAGTGCGTGCTACACTAAAAGCGTAGGGTCGGTACATCGTCGCGTTTGACCGATGAGGCCGGGGATGATCTGGACCTCGTCGCTCGACGCGATCCATGTGCAGACAGTCCATCATGTATCATCCCAAAGGAGGGATTGTATGGCAGCCAAGAAGATTTTGATGCTCGTCGGTGACTTTGTGGAGGATTACGAGGTGATGGTGCCCTTTCAGGCACTGACCATGGTCGGCCACGAGGTGCACGCCGTCTGCCCCGGCAAGGAAGCAGGTGATACGGTGCGCACCGCCGTGCACGACTTCGAGGGCGACCAGACCTACAGCGAGAAGCCGGGCCACAACTTCGCGCTCAACGCCACCTTCGAGGAGATCGACGCCGAGGACTATGACGGGCTGGTCATCCCCGGTGGGCGCGCACCCGAGTACATTCGGCTGGACGCGGACGTTTTGACAATGGTGCGACATTTCGCCGAGGCGGAGAAGCCCATCGCAGCCATCTGCCACGGACCGCAGGTGCTGGCAGCGGCCGGCGTCCTGGAAGGCAGGCGCTGCACGGCGTATCCGGCCGTCGGTCCGGACGTGACCAATGCCGGCGCAGCCTACGTCGGCGTGGACGTGGACAAGGCCCTGGTGGACGGCAACCTCGTCACCGCACCGGCCTGGCCCGCCCATCCCGAATGGCTGGCGAAGTTCCTGGTGCTGTTGGACACGGAGATCACGCTGTAACCGTTACGCTGTTGATCCGCCGGAGCGTCGGCCAACTGGTCGGCGCTCTTGTTACTTGAGCACCCGACGGGTGGGCGTATAATAGGCTTTATCTTTAAGCACTCCGTATGCGGAGGACACCATGAAAAACCAAGCGTTGATCGAGGCCCTGCGTGCAGCGTTGGAATCTCAGCCGGATTCGGTTCCCCTACGTCAACATCTCGCTGAGTTGCTGACAGAAGCCGGGGCCTACGATCAGGCTGCCGAGGTCTACCGTGACGCGCTGGCCCTGGCGCCGGAGAGCGCGGATTTGCAGTTGGGTCTGGCACAGGCCTACGCCGGTCAGGAAAAGACGGATGTAGCCATCGTCGTGCTGGAGCAACTGTTCCGCGACGCCGATCCGCCGCCCGCCAGGGCATCGCTGCTCGCCGCCCACCTCTATCTCAAACAAGGTGAACTAGAAAGCGCGTCGGCGGCCTACCAGCAAGCGACGGCGCTGGATCCCGCGTTGGTCGATCCCGCCTTAGAATCCGCGCTGACGGTGCCAGCCGTGGAGGTGCCTGAGCCGCCCGCCGAGGACGACGCGCTTACCTTCGTCGTCGCAGAAGAAGAAGCGGCTGAGGATGCGGGTTGGGTCGAGCGCCCGGCGCTCACTTTCGACGACGTCGGCGGGATGGCGTCGCTGAAGGAAGAGATCCGCATGAAGATCATCTACCCGCTCAGCCATCCCGAGCTCTACGAGACCTACGGCAAGCGCGCCGGCGGCGGCATCCTCATGTACGGGCCGCCCGGCTGCGGCAAGACGTACCTGGCGCGGGCCACCGCCGGTGAGGTGCAGGCCAGTTTCCTCTCCGTGGGCCTCCACGACGTGCTGGATATGTACATCGGACAGAGCGAGCGCAATCTCCACGCGCTCTTCGAGATGGCCCGTCAGCAGGCGCCCTGCGTGCTCTTCTTCGACGAGGTGGACGCGCTGGGCGCCAATCGCGCCGACATGCGCTACAGTCCGGGCCGCAAGATCATCAACCAGTTTCTCTCCGAGCTCGATGGTTTCGACAGCGCCAACGAGGGCGTGCTCATCCTGGCCGCGACCAACGCGCCCTGGCACGTGGACCCGGCGCTGCGGCGTCCAGGCCGCTTCGACCGCGTCCTCTTCGTCCCGCCGCCGGATCGCGCGGCCCGTGAGGCCATCCTGCGCATCAAGCTGGCCGACAAGCCCACGGCACGCATCGACTATGCGCGGCTGGCCCGGATGACGGAGGACTTCTCCGGCGCCGATCTGCAGGGCGTGGTCGACCGGGCGGTGGAGCAGAAGTTGGGCGAGGCCATCCGCAGCGGGCAGCCGCAGCCGGTGACCACGTCCGATCTGGTGCAAGCGATCCGCGCCGTCGATCCCACAGTCCAGGAGTGGTTCGCCACGGCGCGTAATTACGCCATCTACGCCAATCAGGGCGGTGTGTATGACGACGTGCTGGCCTATCTCAAGATCAACCGGCGGTAGCGCCTGATGGACACCCAACTCGCACAGATCGACGTTCTGCTCAACACGCGACGGTTCGAGGACGCCGAAGCGCGCCTGCGAGAGCGGCTGGCGCAGCAGCCAAACGAGGCGCGCGCCCATGCGCTGCTGGCGTACACGCTCTCCCGTCAGGAGCGCGCCACGGAAGCGCTCCAGGAGGCCAACCGCGCCATCCACCTCGATCCGACGCACCCGTACGCCTACTACGTGAAATCGGGCGTCCTGCTGGACCTCAATCGGACGCACCGGGCGCTTGACGCCATCCAGGAGGCGATCCGGTTGCGCCCCGATTACGCGCCCTATCACGCCCGGCTTAGCGCCATTCATATCGCCGAGAGGAAATGGTACAAGGCGATACGGGCAGCGGAAGAGGGCCTGCGCCACGATCCCGAGAACGTGCAGTGCCTCGAATGCCGGGGTCTGGCGCAGATCAAGCTGGGCGAGCGCGCCGACGCAACAGAGAGTCTGGAGAGCGCGCTGGGCCGCGAACCGGAAAACGCCGGCGTCCACGCGACACAGGGCTGGGTGCTGCTGCATCAGGGCAAGCAGAAGGCCGCCCTGGAGCACTTCAAGGAGGCGCTGCGCCTTGATCCGCTCTCCGAGTACGCCCGCCAGGGTATCGTCGAGGCGCTTAAGGCGCGCAATCCGATCTATCGTTTTATGCTGCGCTACTTCCTGTGGATGGGCAGCCTGACCACGGGAGAGCAGTGGGGCTTTGTTGCCCTGGTCTCCGGCGTTCGGAGCGGGCTGCGCGCGGTCGCGAGGGCCTTTCCACCGCTTTATATCATCGTCTTGCCCGTTCAGTTGCTTTACTTTGGCTTTGTGCTCCTCACCTGGATCGCGCGCCCGCTCTTCGCGCTGGTGCTCCGCTTCGATCCCCTGGGA
>DAOTUH010000593.1:0-3731 GCA_034437255.1 Anaerolineae bacterium | reverse complement strand
GGCGTTGGTTGGATCGGCGCAGCCCTCGCTGTCGCGCGGCGGTCCCAGCAGCCAGCCGTCTTTGTTCCACTCGCCGGCCCGCACGCCAATGGGATCGTAGGGCAACGTGGGCTCCACGGTCAGCGCCAGAGCGTCCGAGGCGGGACCTTGCCCGCTGGCGTTCTCGGCGACGACGGTGAGGGTGTGCGTGCCAGCCGAAAGGTTGGGCACGATGCTGAAGGTACCGTCGGTATCGACGGTGGTGGTGCTCACCTCGGTGCTGTCGACGGTGAGATGGATCACGCTACCGGCAGCGGCGACGCCTTCCAAGGTGGGATCCGTCTGAATCAGATGCCCCACGGCGAAATCAGGCTGGGCAGCCCGGAAGTGATGGAGGGCGAAGGCTGGCAGTGGGAGACACTCCGCTCATAGTTCATCGTTTCATCATGGGTAGATACCAAGTACTCACACTGTCAGAAGCATACATCCTTCTGAAGCGTGACCTCACCAAGTCCAAAACCACAGGATGTTGAGCAGCGCAGGAATGGTCGAATTAAATGTTTGACCATTTTTGCCAGCTCTATATACTTAGGGTGACAAGAGAAGAGCCCCACGGTGTGTAGCGCACCTGGGGCAACGGCCAGACCGGTGACGCGGCCTCGCACTCCCAGTGTAATGGATCGCCCACCGGTGTCAAGGCCGGTGGGTTTTTGGCTTCTGCCGACAGTCAGAAAGGTGGGAATGATATGGATCCATGGCTACAGTTTGGACTAAACATTCTGTCTGGGCTTGTCATCGCCGTAGTAACTTCAATTGTTAGTGTTCATCTTTCTCTCCGTCGGTTCTACTCTCAGCGCTGGTGGGAACGCAAGGCGGAAGCTTATTCAGAGATTATGGATTCACTCTATCATATGAAATGGAAACTTGAGATCCAGTTTGACGAGGCAGCAATGCAGAAACAGGCTTCAAAAAAGACAAAGGAATATGTCAGTGGCCTATCTGCAAAAGCCATTCAGAGACTACAAAAAGCAGAGAGTTTTGGCACTTTCATTATCTCAGAGAAGGCCGTGAAAAGCCTTGCGGATATATAAAAAAATTGAATGAGAATAGACGTTCTTTCTATGACTACTTCGGACGCGTGAACAGTGATCTAGGTGCGGTCAATGAATGTCTTTCGGAAATGCGAGAGATTGCCAAGGAAGATCTGGCACTCTCTCAACGTCCATGGTGGAGACTATAGGTTTGCTCAGGTCCTATACCAGGAATCTCAAACCGATTCAGATTTGATATAGGAGAAGACTCAGATGAAACGGGATACGGATCTTGTTCGGCAGATTCTGATAGAGATTGAGAAGCAACCTTTCACAGGTGGTTGGATTAGACTTGAAATTGATGACTATGATTGTGGGGAAATATCATATCACGTAATGCTTCTTCATGAAGCAGGGCTAATCCTGGCGGTAGACACGACCAAAAGGAATAGTTGGCTGCCATTAAGACTAACTTGGGACGGGCACGAATTCCTAGAGGCTGCTAGGGACAATTCTCGCTGGCAACAAGCAAAGTCCACGATGATGGAGAAAGCTGGTGGAATTACGTTCGAGATTCTGAAGCAACTGTTAATGAATCTCATGATGAATCAGATTCTACCCACTCCGTAAATAGCGCACATCGGAAGGATCGAGATCATGAATTCCACAACGACGTACACTAAGGCACTCCAGCAGCACCTCGCAACGGGACAGGCCACCGAGCACACGTACCGCCCGGCGCTCGCCGCGCTGATCGAAGCGCTCGGCGACGATGTGACCGCCGTCAATGAGTCGGCGCGGATTGCGTGCGGGGCGCCGGATCTGGCGGTGCTCCAGGATGGACTGATGGTGGGCCACGTGGAGGCGAAGGATCTCGGTGCGAATCTGGATGCTGTCGCGCGCACGGAGCAGTTGAAGCGCTACCGGCGCTCGCTGGAGAATCTGGTCCTGACGGATTACCTGGACTTCCACTGGTACGTCGATGGGGAGTTGCGCCGGACGGCGCGCCTGGGCCGACGCGATCTCAATGGCAGCATCAAAGTGGACCGGACCGGCGCGCAGAATGTCGCCGATCTACTGGGCGATTTCCTGGCGCACGAAGCCCAGCCCATCGCCACGCCTAAGGAGTTGGCGGAGCGGATGGCGCGGCTGACGTACCTGATCCGCGACATCATCGTCGCGGCCTTCGAGCAGGGCGAGGAATCGGAGCTGCTCACCGGCTGGCGGCAGGCTTTCGCCGAGGTGCTGATCCCCGGCCTCGAAAAGCCGGAGCACCTGGAGCAGTTCACCGATATGTTCGCCCAGACGCTGGCCTACGGCCTCTTCTCGGCGCGTGTCATGCACCAGCACGGCGACTTCACGCGCCACCGCGCCTAGGAACTGATCCCGCGCACCAATCCCTTCCTGCGCGACTTCTTCCCCTACATCACCGGGCCGCAGTTGAGCGCCGAGCCGTACGTGGGCTTCGTCAACGATCTGATCCAGGTGCTGGCGCAGTCGGATATGGAGGCGATTCTGGCGGACTTCGGGCGGCGGACGCGGCGGGAAGATCCCATGGTCCACTTCTACGAGACCTTCCTGGCGGCCTACGATCCCGCTCTGCGGGAGCGGCGCGGTGTCTACTACACGCCCAATCCCGTCGTCTCGTTTATCGTGCGCTCGGTGGACGCGCTGCTGAGATCGCACTTCGGCCTGGCGGACGGCCTGGCGGACACGGCGCGGCTGCCCGATGGGCGGCACAAGGTCCTGGCCCTGGACCCGGCAACGGGGACGGCGACGTTCCTCTACGCCATCATCGACCTGATCCGCGAGAACTTCATGCTGCAGGGCAACGCGGGGATGTGGTCGGGCTACGTGCGGGAGCACTTGCTGGACCGCATCTTCGGCTTCGAGCTGCTGATGGCGCCCTACGCCGTGGCGCACTTCAAACTGGCGCTGCAACTGGCGGGTTACGATCTACCGGAGGCGCAGCAGGCAGATTGGGCCTACGACTTCGGCAGCGACGAGCGGCTGCAGATCTACCTGACCAACGCGCTGGAGAAAGCCGTGGAGGAGCCGCCGCGCCTGATCGGGCCGACGGAGATTGTGGCAAAAGAGGCGCAGGCCGCCAACGAGGTGAAGCAGGAGACGCCCATTATGGTGATCGTGGGTAATCCGCCCTACGCGGTCAGTTCTTCGAACAAGGGCGAGCATATTGAGGCGCTGATGGATCGCTATAAGGCAGCGGTGCGCGACGAGCGCAATATCCAGCCGCTCTCTGACGATTACATCAAGTTCATCCGCTTCGCCCACGACCGCGTGGAGCGCACGGGCTATGGCATCATTGGCTTTATCACCAACCACTCCTACCTCTCCGGGCTGGTTCACCGGGGAATGCGGGAGGAACTGCTCAAGACCTTCGATGAGATCTACGTTTTGAACCTACATGGCAACGCGCTGATGGGTGAGACTGCGCCTGATGGCAGCAAGGATGAGAACGTCTTTGACATTCGCCAGGGTGTGGCGATTGCGCTAATGGTGAAGACGGGCGAGAAAGAGGGATTTGCGATAGTACACCATGCTGATTTGTGGGGACGGCGTGAGAACAAATACTGACTCTACTGAAAAAAGGTTATACCTCACGCCAAGACGCAAAGGCCGCCAAGATTTTTAAGTTATTTATGATTTTTATGAATAACAAAGCCAACTTAGATCAATAAAATTTACTATCACTTGAATTTT
>DAOTUH010000592.1:0-1915 GCA_034437255.1 Anaerolineae bacterium | reverse complement strand
AGGCGTCGTCAGGGAAGGGGAGGTCTTCGCCGCGTGCCTGCACCACCGCGGCTCTTTGGCCCGCCTTTCGGGCGCGTTCAAACTCAATCTCAATGCCGATCACGTCGTCCGTGTAGCGCAGAAACGCCGTGGGATACGTGCCGATGCCGCATCCCACGTCTAGCACCCGCTTCCCTGCCAGCGGTGCGTACTTTCTTATCATGTGCAGGCGGCGCTCCTGGCCCTCGCGCCAGACGAAAGACGGGTTGCCGCGCTCTGCCGCCTTCTCCAAATCCATCTTCATGCTGAAAATGCCCTCCCGGTGGCCCGATTGTAAAATCAAACGTGCGCCTGTCAACCTGGGATCGGCTCCCGGGTATAGGACAAATTGTTGGGAAAAGCTCGGGCCGGTCTCCTGCGTGGGCCAAAGTGGCCCAAAGCCAGGGACCGTGCCCGCTGTGGCTCGGTCCTTGGCAAGCAATGAAATTGCTGGGGGACACCGGCCACAGCTTGGTATGGGTATTTCTAGGATTGATCTTCTTTTTCCATATTTTCTGTCGTATACCCTCGGCTGCCGCGTTTCCTAATGGTCTATTTTCAGAAAAGTGGTTGTCATTTCATTAAGCTCTATGTTACAATGAGAAAAGGTTTATCACGTGACCATAGCTACATCAAAAGCTTTTCAGCTAAGGAGAGAAACCATGGCAGACGAAAGAGAAAAGTCTCCCTCCGAACTACGAGCCGAACGGTTTGAGCGTTTGCGTTCGGATTGGACAGACCTGGCGGGCCGCGCGACGCTGGGCGAGTTCTATGATCGAATAGAAAGGCTCCGTAACTCCATCGAAGGTCTTTCTGACCAGATTCAGGACGTACGCGCTCGGGGCTACGTTTATGGTAGCGGGTGGGAAGCGCAGGCCAAGGCGCTGAAGGACGCTTGGCCCGGCCGCGCGCGTAAGGCGCGCCGCCACCTCCGGGATCAAGCCAATCGGATGGAGCCCCTGATTGGGGAGATAGAGAATTTCTGCGATAGAACACGCCTGGCGGATGGTCAATTGGATCGGCTGGAGGAGAAGATCGAGCGGGCCGAGGATTGGGTCGGCGACGCCGACTCTCAGGTTCGCACCATCTTTTCCAAGCTGAACGAGGATATGAACGCGCTTCAGCAGCAGATCAACCAGGTGAAGTATATGCTGGATGTGCTGGAGGATGCGTCCTTTCCCATGTTGCCGGAAGAAGACGGCGTGGCGGCCTGCAAAGCCATCTGGACCAGCGGCAAACAGGAGCCAGAGGGCGTCCTCTTCGTGACCAATCATCGGTTGATCTTCGAGCAGCGTGAGAAGATCGCTAAGAAAAAGGTGCTCTTTATCACCACGAAGTCCGAGTTGGTGCAGGAGAAACTCTGGGAGGCGCCTGTCGGCAGCGTGATCTCGGTGGAAGCGGAGGACAAGGGCGCGCTGATGTTCGCGAAGGAGCTGCTGCATCTGCAGTTCTCTCACGAAATTCGCACCATCCCTGAAGAGATCACCCTGCGAGTCAAGGGGCGGGACAACAACGATATGCGCACCTGGATCGAGCTGGCGAAGACCGGTCAGATCGCTGCGCAGCGCTGCGATACCGGAGACGAGGCGGCGCCAAAGGCGCCTGCGCCCGCCGAAGTGACCCTGGACGAGGTACCCACCGTCTGTCCCGGCTGCGGCGCACAATTGCCCACCGCTTACCAGGGCATGCAGGAGTTGGTCTGCGAATACTGCGGCACCAAAGTCCGGCTGTAATCGAAAAGGGAGACGGATGGAGGCAAACGAAGCGGTTCCGGAGTGACTCAGACGCAAACGAAGGGCGTTTTCGCCAGCGGACTTGCTTCGAAATCCCGGTGCACACAGAAAAACACGGCAAAGAAAGCCTGAAGCCGTGAAATCTGTGGTATCCCTCTCCTCAT
>DAOTUH010000591.1:0-2111 GCA_034437255.1 Anaerolineae bacterium | reverse complement strand
GCAGACGGTTGGCCGTCAGGCCTGTCCAGGGGACTTCAGTCCCCGTAAAAGCCTCCGTAATCTATTCACAGACTGGGGGGAGCAAAAGAGACTTTACCCTAAAGTGTCAATCTAACTTAAACCATGCCGTTTTCTCAATTGGGATTACCCAATCGAGCCAGTTTTCTTAGTATGTTGACCCGTTCACAGCTTCCCGGAAGGTTAATGCATCTATTATACTACCGCCGCGCCGATTTTGTTGTAGGATAGAATGGAATAGAAATGAGTCATCGCGTACAAGGAATGCCTAAGCAGGTTCTCAGGCAGCGCCCGCCCGTCGATGCCTCAGCGCCGGGCTTTGGCGAGATCACCGTCGAGGTGAGCGTGTGGGTGTTGGGGGAATAAAACTCGAGGAGTCCCAAATTGACAAACTACACCAATGGGGACGAAATCTTCCTGTGCGCCTGCGTTCCCATGACCAGGAGAAGGCTCCATGGCCACAGGAACGCAAGGCTCAAAGTCGCCAACGCTCTCGACTATTTGACTGCGCGACGAAAGAGTATCTGACTATGTTCAGAGGGACCTTCTAAGAGGCAGTTTGGGGACTTGTCGCGGCGTGAAGACGCGAGGGGATGAACCGGGCTTGGAGCACAAACAACACCCCAAGCACCAAAAGATCTAGGATCAACGGCCAACGCCATCCAGATGGAGAAGGAAGCAGAAAATCGTTGAAAAATAGAACCGCCGAGGCCAGCAGGTTGGATAATGCGAACCTCGACAAGAGAGGAAGGGATGCTTGGAGTGTGGAAGGAACGCGAGTGAGGGCGACGCCAAGGAGGAGGACGCTGACGCCAACACTGACCACCGCGGGCAGGGTGTTGCCGGGTGATAGTTCGAGGAAATGGTTCAACCTGCCCTGCCAGGATTCCGGCGATGGGCTGTCGGCGGGCCAGGCGTGATCAGCGCAGATCCCGCCGGTGCAGTCGTACCAACCGGTATCGTAGGGGAGATAGAATTCGGTGCCAAACTCCACCACCCAAAATAGTGTCATCCAACTCAACAGCAACAGGGCCATCGCTCCAACGAGCAAGGTTATCTTCTTCATCACAACCTCCTTTGGGTCATTGATTTACCGACTAAGAAAGTCCTACAGATGCCTCAGTGAAGTGTTTCCCAGGCTCGCGACTCTAGCCTAACTTATACCCCTGCCTGCTATTCCTGTCAAACGCCAGTATCTTTGTCGTCATCTTCTGATATTGAATTACCAGAAATGAGATCATATCTCACTAAGCTCGATATGGAAAATACTTGCACTATCCTCCCTATATCGGGTACAATTAGGGCGTAGGAGGCAAAATTTGGGAGAGAAGAGCTTTGTTGTTTACTTGAGTGACAGCAACCGTGATCGTTACCGGTTATTCTGCGTCACAGAGCAAGGGACTGTCACCATTTTCTGTGTGCAATACGAAGCTTTTATCAATGGAAGGTGGTATCCTATTGTGCGTTATGATACAGCCCATGGCTTTCCACATCGTGACGTATTGCACCCCAACCGCCCCCAGGAAAAAATCGAATATCCTGGACGAACAAATGCTGAGGTACTCACGTTAGGTCAGGAGGATATCAAACGTAATTGGCGCACTTACCGAGCGCTTTACGAAAAGGAGATGAAGGAATGAAAGAGTTTTTTGCCATCAAATACGATGAACTACTGACCGAGTTCAATCGTTACGTGATAACCCATCCGGAATTTTTGAACGATATTCCAGACCAAGCTCTCATCGTCTTACTTGATCCCGATGACCCCGAATTCAACCGCTACAATATGGAGCGCATACACAATGCACGCCAGCATGATGATCTTCCCGACCGGCCCGTGATCTACGTGGACGTCGGAGAACTAGCCCCCGTGCAATCCCGCCTGGTCAATCCACGGGTACTGCGGCGGTTGGCGGATGCGCTGATATTGGCGGGGTAAATCTAAGCTCAAACTACCAGTAACAGGCAGGAGCATAACCTATGAACAAACAACCCAACACCTCCATCCCGACCGCCTGGCCGGGACGGGTGCTCTATGGTCTGATCACCATCGTGCTGCCCATCGCCTCCTTTGCGCTGGCGTTTAGCGGCGA
>DAOTUH010000590.1:0-2305 GCA_034437255.1 Anaerolineae bacterium | reverse complement strand
TATGCCGTAGGTCGCGTACCTTTACCTCATGAACGGTCTTCTTACCGACTATCTGTGGGTTTGTCATGTATGAACATGTAGATTTCACAATTTGTTATCAATTGAACGATTTGTTATATGTGTCAGACTACTCCCTATCTAGTCACAGGGGTATGTGATCGTTACGGTGATAGGGGGTCAAGATTAATATGGTTTACATAGCGCCTCAGTCATACGAATCGGTGCACATTGCGCTTCCAGCGATATCAACGTGCCTGGTCTGGTGTGCGGGTTTTTCTCTTTGCAAAAAATGGTATTCTTCATCGCTGAACCCAGATGCTCATCGTCAACTAATGTGCCGAAGTTCCTCTGGATGTGCTTCGTTTACCTCTATCAACTTAAGTTTGCTCTGAGGTACACCTAGCCTATAATGACCGTAGACGGCTCAGGGCGGGCATACACATGACAAACAAAAGGGAAAACAAAGTTCTATGCATCGACGACACTCCCGCAGTACGCCTACTGGTTCGACGCCTGCTGGGGGAAATGTACACGGTGCTTGAGGCTGCGGATGGCCTGCAGGGCATTGACGTTGCTATCGCGGAGCATCCTGACCTGATCCTCATGGATTTGCACATGCCGCACCTCACCGGCTACGAGGTCACGACCCGCTTGAAGTCTTTGTTCCCGCAAGTACCGATTGTGGCGCTGACGGCAGACGTGACCGCCCACGTCCGCGAACGCGCCCTGGCCTCTGGCTGCGATGGCTACCTCTCCAAGCCCATCGATCCAGACGACTTTCCGAACAAAGTCGCCGCGTTCTTGGCTGGCGAACGTGAGCAGCTGAAGGATAACAGTTTTATCCAAGCCTACCAACAGACGCTGGTTGCCCGTTTGGAGGAAAAAGTCCGTGAGTTAACCAAGGCACTGCAGGAAAACACACGGCTCAATCGCCACAACGAGGCACTGCTTGAACGCGCCCAACGCCGTGCGCGGCGCCTGGAAGCAAGCGCGCGGATCAGCCGCAGCATCACGTCCATCCTCGACCTGAACCTGCTGCTCAATACCACTGTGGATCTAATCTTTGAGGAACTCGACCAGCCCTACGTCACCATCTACCTGCTCAACACCAACGAAATGTGGGCGGAACTCCGGGCAAGCCACACCGCGAAGCCCCCGATGCAACGGGTACGCGCTGGCGATCCCTCGCCCGTGGGGGAAGCGCTCTGGCTTGGTGTTACCCAGCAGTCAACCACGGATCAGCAATCGGAACTGACGATTCCCCTGACGGTGGGGGGTGAGGTGCAGGGCGTGCTAAGCGTTCGCGGCAGAACAAACACCCACTTTATCGATGAGGACGTCACTATCCTGCAGGCTATCGCCGACCAACTGGCTATCGCCATCAACAACGCCCGGCTTCTGGCCGACTTGAAAGAAGCCCACGAGGAGCTGGTGCGCACCAAAACCTTCGAGGCCATCGCCACGGCGACGGGAGAGGCCATTCACTGGGTCGGTAACAAGGCAGCGCCGATCCCCGGCAGCGTGACCCGCGTCCGGGAGGACGTGGCGCGCTATTTGGTGATAGCCCAGGCAGCCGCGCTGGAGAATGTAGAGCGCTACGCCCCCTTAATTGCAGCCGCACTTGAGGAGCTATCCGCGCTTGGCGTGGACGTAGCGGCATTGCGAGAGGAGCTGGACGCCACCAAACCGGCCCGCCTGCAGCGCCTGCTCTCCGTGGATTCCATCTTCGAGGATCTGGACATCGTCGAGCAGAGCGCGGAAGCCATCCTCAACATAAAGGAAGACCTTATCGGGCCGGCGCGCAAGCAGCGGGTGCGCACCTTTGCCCTCGGGGATCTACTCCGCGAGACGGTGGCCTCGATGGGACTCGACGACGTGCATGTCACCTTCGACCTCGCCTCCGGGCTACCTCCCATTCACGCCGACCGGGTCCAGCTGCAGCGCGTCTTCATCAACCTGATCAAAAACGCCGTCGAAGCGATGGAGACCCTCTCGAGGCCGTCCCATCTGCACCTGTCCACACGTCCCGGCGAGCAGCGGGGTTTTGTCGTCGCCGAGGTCACGGATAACGGGCCAGGTATCCCCAAAGCGGATCTTGACAAAATCTGGATGGCATTCTACACCACCAAGGGAGATCAGGGAGGCACCGGACTTGGACTCCCCGCCTGTGCACAGATTGTGGGAGAGCTGGGAGGCAAAATCACCGTCGAGAGCCAAGTGAGCGTCGGCACAACGTTCAGCGTCTGGCTGCCCGACGCCAGCTCCTTGTAATTTGCGCACAAAAGCGCTCCCAATTCTTAAAACG
>DAOTUH010000589.1:0-8039 GCA_034437255.1 Anaerolineae bacterium | reverse complement strand
CGGCGTGGCGGGCGGCGTGGCGGGCGGCGTGATGACCCTTCGGCTGCCGGACTATCTCATCCTGGCAATGCCCAACGCCTGGGCCTGGTCCCGGGGGGGGGGGCAGGGGGGGGAAGCCGCGTCGTCCCCTTGCCATTCCCCGGGGTTCAGCAGCAACTTGAAGTTTGGCTGGCGCGGGATTGGGCCGCTGGTCTGCACAACGTCGACCAACTGCTGGCTTATACCCTCCAGTTCATCCCTGTGGTGCGGGCGGTCAACGCCGCGCTGGGCCGCCTGCCGCCGGAACGCTTGCTCCCGGCGGTGGCGGATCTGGTCCACGAGCCCTTCGACTGGGAACTGGTCCGTTTCGGTTCCGCCTCGTTGCGCGAAAGGATGTGGCGGGAGGCAATTGATAGCATTTTCTTCGTTCCTAACCGCCTCCGCCGTCGCTGGCAGGCACGGTTCCGCGCAGAGTTGCGGGGAGATACACCTGCCCGGGCCGCTTGTGCTGGCTTCTGGCTCCTACACAAGCAAGATCCGGCGGGGGCGCTTAGCGCGTTTAGCGATGTCCAGGATCTGCCCTATGGCCAGGAGATGGTGGGCATCGCCGCCTCCCTGGCAGCAGCAGTGGCGGTCGACGACGCGGCTGACGTCGGCCAGTGGATAGAGACCTCGGCTGACCTGACCGATCTCCCTGAACCTTGCCTGCGACCTGACGTCGTGCACACGCTTTGCCGTCTGCGCGACGTCGCCGCCGAGGCCGACCTGGCGATCTACGCTGCCTCTCCCCTGATGCGCTCGTCCGCGATTGGGCGCGCCGTCGCGGCCCTCACCCAACTGCTGGCTGATCTGGACGAGACCGGCACTTGCCCGCAACCTGAGTGCGACATTGTCAAAACGGTGGCGACTCGGTGGCGCGACATCCTGGCTGCCGCTGGCGGCCAGATCGGCGAGGAGATTCTCCGCCAACCCATCGAAAACCCCTACGAAGGTTACAGCGGCTTGCCCGTCGAACGCACTTTCGTTGGGCGTAAGGGGGTTCTGGCCCGGTTGGAGCGACTCTGGGCCGCCTCGGCCGATACGCCCTTGCCCCCCATCATTCTCTATGGCCATCGCCGGATGGGCAAGACCTCCATCATTCACCATCTCTACCGCCATCGCAGTTCGGAGACGCTCATCGCCCATACGGATATGCAGGACTTGATGATGGCCGATCACACCGGCCAACTCCTGCTCGGCTTCGCCCGCGCCATTCACGCCGCTGCGCGGGAAGTCTCTCTCGACGTGGGCCCCGCGCCCGGCCTGGAGGGTTACACGACCAACGGCACAGCCAGGATGTCCCTCAACGCACTGCTGGAAAAACTCGATCCGCAGATGGCCGGCCGGCGGCTCACCCTGGCCGTGGACGAGTATGAGATTGCGGAAGAGAAACTCGAAAAAGGGGATTTCGATCCCGCCTTCCTGCGCTATCTACGCAGCGCCGCCCAACGATACCGCTGGTTGGGATTGCTCTTCGCCGGGCGCCAGACGCTGGAGGATGAACTGCGCCACTACCGGGCCGTCTTCTTTGGCAGCGCCGAGCCGGTGCGCGTCTCGTTTCTCGAACGGGAGGCCGCGCTCGACCTCATTCGCCGACCCGCGGATGACTTCGCGCTGGAATACGAGCAGGCGCTGGCCGAGGAGCTGTACCGGCTCACCAACGGCCAACCTTATCTCTTACAACGCCTCTGCTGGGAGCTGGTCAATCGGTGGAACGATCGCTTCCTGGAAGAGGGAGCGGAGACGCCCCGAACTCTCACCCGCGCCGACCTGGCAGCGCTCCTCACCCCCACTTTCTACCGCGACTTTTTCCTGCAGGCCGACTACTACTTCAGTGGTGTATGGAACGAAGCTGAGCCGGGCGAACACCAACTTTTGAAAGCCCTGGCCGCTCACGAGGGGGATACCTCCGTGTTGCGTCTGAATCTGATCCAAGCGGTCGATATGAATCCTGGCGATGCTGAGGCAGCCCTTGAAGCAGCGAAACGCCACGACCTCATTGTAGAAGCGGATGGTGGCTTTCGCCTGGCCGTCCCTCTGATGCGTCGCTGGATCATCGAGATACATTAGGCCTACCACCAGAATCCTTGCGCGGCGAGCAAGAATTTGCCGTCTATGTTCCTTTTTGATCCTGGTTCACCCAGATTAGGAGAAAATATGATGCGTCGATTGATCTGCCTGTTTGTCCTATTAGCCGTGACCTTTCTGCCGGATGTAGCATCTGCTCAGACTGGACCGCTGGTCACTGAACCGCCTACATTGACGGTCACTGGCACGCTGGAGCACGGCGTCTTCGCCGCCAGCTTACGTCTCATACCATCCCGTGCCCTCACCGATGTACAGATCGTCGTCTCTGACTTGAACGACGCCACGGGAGGCAGTTACATCCGCGATCCATTACCCGCCAGTTCAGTCACACTGTTGCCCACCACCGATCTCATCACCGTGACTCAGGATTCACTGACGCAGGTCATCGTGCAAGTCACGCCGCCGCCCACGGCTGGTATTTACACTGGTACGCTCCTCATTCACTGGACTGGGCCGGAGCCGGGCCAATTATGCGTTCCCTTGACCATCGTCGCCCGCACGCGTCCCTCCCTGGCCTTCCAGGGCAGCGCACAGGTCACGATAAATGGTGCCAGGGGTGACCAAGTCAGCCGACAGGTCACCCTGCGCGAGACAACATCTCACGGTTCTCCACTGACCGGCCTGCGCGCAGTGCCCCAGGATCTGCACGCCGCCGGAGGTCAGGCCCTTGAGGCAAATCGATTGCACGTTTCCTTGCCCGATAGCCAGATCGCTGGTGGGCGTCTGCTCACGGCTACTCTCGAAATTGATATGAAAGGCCTGGCACCGGGCACCTATACGGGCCAGGTGTTTTTCGAGTCCGATACGGCCACTCCGCTCTCGTTACCGGTTACGGTCAACGTCCGCCATAAGCCAATTGGGCCGATGATCGTATTGCTCCTTGGTGTAGGGGCAGGGCTCTATCTATCGACGTATAAAACCAAAGGCAAACCGCGGGCGAAACTCATCCTGCGTATTGTTGCGGTTCGTCAGGAATTGGAAAAGGAGGCCGGCCCACAGGCTGGTTTTAGATCTCGGATTGAGTTCTGGTTAGGTAAGGCCGAGGCCGCCACGCATACAGAAGAGTGGGACGTGGCGGAAACGGCCGTGCAGCACGCCGAGGAATTGAAGCGCAAGTGGTATGCCGGCGATTGGCAAACTCAGATCACCTATCTACAGGAGCTACGCGAATCGCGTCTGAGACCGTTAGCGGAAGCGGACGAAGCAGTGACCCCAAAGGTATTGTTACAACAGGCCCAGAACGCCTTGGAGACGGTAGCCGATCTCGATACACCTGCCGCCTTGCGCGAAAAAACGATCGCCATTGAGGCCGCGTTGGCTCACTTTGAAGGTGTCAAGCAGCAATATGAGGAAATCAACCAGGTCCGTTCGAGGGCGCCCGACGCTTTAAACGAAAAGAAGGAAATATGGCGTTTGAAGCTCCAGAGCCTGCAACGTCAGATCACCCAGTTGCCCCCTGATGACTCGGCGTGGGAGAAAGTGGAACAGGATCTACAGGCCTTGGGGGAAGAGATGATCCAGGAAATTGAGACGGCACAGCCCAGTGAGGGCGCTTATCCAACCGTCAAGGGGGCACCCCTGGGGCGCGGTGATGCGGAGGAAACCGTAGCGCGTCTCAAGGACTTACTGCTTTCCCCTTTCAAGGCTGTTCAGCAACCACCAGATTCTGGTCCGTTCACGCTAGAAGATGCACGGAGGGCACAAGAAGGACGAACGCTATTTGACTGTGTGATCTACAGCATAGGAGGGCTGGTTCTAGCGGCTCTAGGGTACGGCACCCTATACCAGGCGAACCCCTCCTTTGGCGCACAGAGTGTCAACGACTACCTGGCACTCCTGGCCTGGGGATTGGGTGCCCAAACGACATTCACCTCCGTCGCCGGTTTATTGAGGGGATTGGACATACCATTGCGCAAAGGAGAGTGAATAGTTGCAGTTTTGCTAAAGTCACCCCGTTGACGTGGCAGCGAGAGCCAGCCAACGACGGCGAAGTTGCTCGAATTGGGCATTGGTCCGGCTGGAAGACCGCAAGTGAAAGCGAAAGCGTTCTAAATGTCTATGCAAGCGCTTGCGCTCTTCCTTCAACTCTGCCGAGGAGACGAGACGCAACGCCGCCAGACGTTCAGTTTCATTGGGAGGCCGTGGCAACAACTCCCACGCACCTGTGCGTTCCAAGGTGCGACGCACCAACCCTTTTTGCCCCGTAGTGCGGAGTAATTGCCGTTGGGTGTCTCGAAAATGACTTTCCAGTTTGTTGTTCGTGCGCGGGATTTCCTCCGCATCATAGCAGTGGAACAAGCCCGACCAATAGCTGGTACTGACCTTGTCCAAGTGATGGCGAAAGCTATCCAGGCGTGGCGAGAGGTCTTGAAGCGACCATAACTCGTCGAGATAGTTTCTGAGTTGTTGCTCCACCTTTTGGCTCGTGGAGGAGCCATCGTCTGCAGGTTTAAGAATAGCGTCAATCTCGCCTAGCCATTTGGCTCCGCGCTGCAACTCTTGATAGGTGTCGGTAGATTGGGCTAAAGCTTTCTGGAGTCCTAGAGATAATTGCTCCAGAATAGCATGACGGCGATGGGCCAGCAAATCGGAGGCAAATTCCTGCAACTCCTGCAAACGTTGATATGTTTCAATACCAGCGAGACGAAAGGGAGGACGCCCCTTAAGCGTAAGCAGATAGCGCGTCCGACGTAGCAGATGAGTGACGATCTCGTCGGCTTCTTCCTCTTCCGAGGCCGCAGTAGAAGGAGTAGAGTTCTGATCGGCAGGAATGGTCTCATCTGGCTTAACTTTCTCGTCAGCGGGGATTACACTGGGCAGTAATCCCGTCATAGTCAGCACATTGTGCTCAGGCTGGGGCTGTTCGTGGGGCTGTTCAGCACGAATCAAATCGCCTGCCTGCTGGCGCACGTCCTTGCGCAATTCTACCTTGAAAGAGGAGTCCGCTTTGGCCAGGGGGTCTGCCAAATTGCGCAGATAGTGGCTCTGACAGAATTGATGAGCTGCTTCGGGAAAGAGCGTAGCCACTGCGGGCACCAAGCCCTTCTGCTTATCACTCAAGAAAGCCGAAATAGGCAAACCTAGTTCAACCAAGGGCTGGAGGAATGCTTCGAAGGTATCTTGGTCTTGCCGACTTAACCAGCCGCTGCGTAAAGTCAGGCCCGTCAACAACTCGCGGATGAACCACAATTGTGGCTCGCCGCCTAAAGGAGCCAAACCATCAAGATCGATCACTAAGCCACCGTATTTTTGAGCAGCTTGATCCAAGCGATCCGTGTATTTTCGCTCCTGACACGCGAGCAACGGCAAGTAGACATCCTGGTAGAGATAGCGTACGTGAGTAGGGGAAATCTGCAGGTGGGAAGGAAGCGAGGAATGGATGTCAGCATAAATAGTGCGCCGGTCTTGGCGCAGCCAGCCGATACGCGTTACCACATCGTAGCCGTACCCGAAACCCTTGGGAGCAATTTGCTGCCCCTCCGCCGACAGCAAATGCATACTGTGCCCTACGCAGGCAGGGTCGGCACAGTGACTCGGTCGGCTGGCGACAGAAATGACGGAAGTCAATGTCTGTACAGTTTTGTCCCAAGTCAAATAGTCGTAGGTCATCAAATCTCCACCACAAACTGGACAAGCGGGCAGTTCAGTGTGGTAAATGATACGCTTTTCGGGATGAAATTCTCTTCGTGTTCTCATCAGGCCTCCTCTCTGTAATGGAGGCCCATGATACATCATGCTGCCAACTAAGAAAACGGGGTTACTTTTGCTCTATTGCATTAAATTACTATTCATGGGAAAATAGACCTAGGCCTGAAAGTCCAGGCTTGTATGCAGCAGTAGGGCATATCGCAATTAACGGAGAGTTCAGCGCTGCTGGGAGAACGGTGTGGTGTCGTAGCGGACATGTGGTTAGTTATGTGGCGCGTTATTTTATAGATGAGACAGAGCGCTACGAATGGTTTCCCGGTACGGTAACACACTTTGGTAATATACAAATACCACACAAGTGGGCCCTTGCTTTGAGAGATGCTAGCCCGCCGCGAGCGCGTGAATATGATGTCACCGGAACATTTGAAGAAAAAGGGCGTATTCTGCTTCAAAAGCATTCTTGGCGAAAGTTGGCGTGGTGGGAACCCTAATAGTTTGACAGATGAGAATTGTCGGACAAATCAGTCGAAAAGCGTGCCTAAATCTAAAATTCTTATCTGAAAAAATAACATTGTAGGACTACTATATTTGAGGCAAAAAACAGACTGTTTTGTGAGCAATTGCCACTTGAAGCAACCTAAAACCGGTAATCTTTGGCATGACTACTATCTGATCCTGTAAAATGTTAGGGCTGGAAAACATTAAACTGGGGGCAAAATGAAGATTGAGCAACCGTATTTTGGATTTGGAAAGCAAAAACGCTATGGAATTACCCTGCTGCTGGCGCTGCTGGCAACTCTTCTTAACGGCTGTGGATTGGAAGTGTTTCTTGGCCCGCATGATCCGAGCCCATTTCCTACACCACCCACCTCAATGCCTGAACTGCTTGAAGCGCTTACTGATTCTGATTACAGGATGCGGTTGAGCGTTATCGCCGCACTGAGTAAGCTAGGGCCAGAGGCTGAAGTTGCGATACCTGCATTGACGAAGGCACTCTCCGATAATGTGAGCGATGTGCGAACGGCAGCCGCTTATGCATTGAGAGATATTGGGCCAGCGGCTGCTCCTGCGGTACCCGAACTTGTTAAGATGATGCAAACAGATGTGGCGCGAGGAGCGCGTAGGGCAGCGGCTGAAGCATTGGGAAGGTTAGGTGATATCAGTGTTGTGCCAGATTTGGCCGCGATTTTGTACACTGTAGATGCAAGTCAATCGCTTATGGTTGCTGCTGCGAGATCGCTTGCCTACCTAACGGAAAATCCGTTCACAGATTCGGAACCTGGTTCATATGGTCATACCAGTGATGGGACACCAGTGATCGTTATTGAAGCCCGTGATTGGTGGAAATCTGAAGGGCAGTATCAACAATGGTCTGATATCGATCCGGAGTAGCGGAGATACGCTACACCGCCGACGTCCTGCGCGTCCAGCAAGCCGCGAACGGCGACCTCGCCACCTTCGCCTGGGACTGGGCCGTACCCGTGGTGCCTGAACTGCTCCAAGCGGGCGATACGCGCTACCTGGTGGGGCACGATACGCTGGGGCAGCAAGTGGGCGGCGACTGGCACTACTACCTGCCCGACCATCTCGGCTCGGTGCGGCAGAGCGTGGACGCCGCCGGGAACCTCATCGCTGCGCGGGAGCCTGTCCTGAGCGTAGCCGAAGGATGGTCGCCCTACGGGGAAGAGATCGGCGGCGCGCAGCCGGGGTTGGGCTACGCCGGGGAGTGGTTCGACGCGAACGTGGGCCTGCAGTACCTGCGCGCGCGGTGGTACGCTCCAGGGGCGGGGCGGTTTACGTCGGAGGATCCGTGGGAGGGGGATCGCCGTCGACCGCAGACGCTGAACGGCTGGGCCTACGTGATGGGGAATCCGGTGATTTTCATTGACCCTAGTGGAAAACGCCCCTGGCCTGATCCAGAAGCTTGGCCCTGTCATACACCGCCGCACATTGATACGTTTCGCTTTTCACAACTCCCCATCACTCAACCCAGAATGGTACAATGGTTTGGTGATACAAACTTCGCAGACAATCATCGTGCGTGGTACAATTATAGTCGTGGCCTGCATGCTGGTTTCGATCTTGTAGCCCCGGCAGGTACACCGGTTTTCGCGGGCCTATACGGCACAGTTGTGGGGGTATTTAGACATGTATCAGTTTTCAGTCCCAATTACATTATTGTCCGTCCCACAAGCGGGTTATTAAAATCACTGTATCTCATAGATCGCGTGGTTCTCTACGGGCATCTAGGCACTCCCACGGTCGAGGTGGGTGACGGAGTTATT
>DAOTUH010000588.1:0-10290 GCA_034437255.1 Anaerolineae bacterium | reverse complement strand
CAGCGTTGCTTCTATCCGCCGGAGGACGAGAACGGCATTGATATCCCGCACTGGGTGTGGAGCCCAGATCAGGCGTTTATGGCGTTTATCTTGCGCTCTGATCTGTATATGTTACGCTTGCAGGACGAGATTGCCATTCCTGTCACCGATAGCGGCGACGTCACGGCCTTTGACTGGAAGTAACGGGATAAAGTCAACTCCTGAAGATCAAAAATGGCTGCCCTGAAAAAGGCAGCCAAAGAAAAACATGGGCTATATGTTGTGGTTGTGCACAACCACAACATATAGTATCCTTTTTTCTACTGAAAACCTTTTTTCAGTAGAATCAGCCGTTGAATCCGTTGAATCCGTTGATTTGATTAGGAGGTACACCAAATGTCCGATGCTTATGAACCAAAACCAGAACACAAGTTTACCTTTGGCCTATGGACCGTGGGCAACACCGGCGGCGATCCCTTCGGCGCCGACGTGCGTAAGCCGCGCTCTCCCGCCGACCTCGTCTATTTGCTGGCCGACGTGGGCGCCTATGGCGTTAACTTCCACGACAACGACCTGATCCCCATCGACGCCACGCCAACTGAGCGCGAAGCGATCCTCACGTCCTTCCGCAAAGCGCTGGACGACACCGGGCTCAAGGTCCCCATGGCAACCACCAACCTTTTCTACGATCCCGTCTTCAAGGACGGCGCCTTCACGGCCAACGATCCGCAGGTGCGCGCCTACGCGCTGCAGAAGACCATGCACGCCATCGACCTGGGCGTCTCCTTCGGCGCCGAGATCTACGTCTTCTGGGGTGGACGTGAGGGCGTGGAGTCCGACGCGACGAAAGATCCGCAGGACGCCATCCGGCGCTTCCGCAACACCCTCAATTACCTGACCGAGTACGTGCTCGATCAGGGCTATGCCGCAGCCGATGGCAGCGGGCTCAAGTTTGCACTGGAGGCCAAGCCCAACGAGCCGCGCGGTGACATCTACTTCCCCACCACAGGCGCGTATCTCGGCTTCATCGAGACGCTGGAACACCCGGAGATGGTAGGCGTCAACCCAGAGGTGGCCCACGAGCACATGGCGGGCCTCAACTTCCTGCATGCTGTGGCCCAGGCCTGGGATGCGGGCAAACTCTTCCACATCGATCTCAACGATCAGAACTACGCGCGTTTCGACCAGGACTGGCGATTCGGGATGCAGAATCTCAAGCAGACCTTCTTCCTCGTCAAGTTCCTGGAAGACGTGGGCTACACGGGCAGCCGTCACTTCGACGCGCACGCCATGCGCACCGAGGGCTACGAGGGCGTAAAGGACTTCGCGCGCGGCTGCATACGCACCTACCTGATCCTCAAGGAGAAAGCCGAGCAGTTCAACGCCGACGAGGAGATCCAGGGACTACTGGCGGAGATCAATGCTGACCGGGGCGACGCCTCCCGCTTCCTGACGCCGTACAGCACGGAAGCCGCCGACGCCCTGAAAGCACATGCCTTCGACCGTGAAGCCATCGCCGCACGCGGACTGGGCTACGAGAAACTGGATCAGCTGACGAATGAACTGCTTTTGGGAGTGAGATAGGGACAGAACGGGAGTTACAGGTTGAAAGTTGCAAGTTGAAAGTTGTGCTGCCGAGCAAATTAACTTTCAACTTGCACCCTGTAACCTTCAACTGATTCTGGAGCAAACATGACAGGACTATTCTTGGGACTGGACATCTCCACGACTGGAGCTAAGGCATTACTGATCGACGCCGAGGGCAACGTCGTGAGCAGCGCGACGACGCCGCTGGAACTCTCCACACCGAAGCCGCGCTGGTCGGAGCAGGACCCGCACGATTGGTGGGATGGCATCGTAAGCAGCATCCGGGCCGCGCTGGAGAAAGCTGGCGTTGCGGGCGAGGCCATAGGTGCCGTCGGCCTGACCGGGCAGATGCACGGGTTGGTGCTGCTTGATGAGAACGGTGAAGTGCTGCGCCCCGCTATTCTGTGGAACGACCAGCGCACGGGCAAGCAATGCGATGAGATCCGCGAGCGCATCGGCAAGGTGCGCTTTATCCAGATCACGGGCAACGACGCGCTGACCGGTTTTACGGCGCCCAAGATTCTCTGGGTAAAGGAGCATGAACCGGAGGTCTACGCGAAAGCCGCGCACGTGCTACTCCCCAAGGACTACATCCGCTTCCGCCTGACCGGCGATTACGCTATGGACAAGGCAGGCGGCGCCGGGACCGTGCTTATGGACGTCGAGGCGCGCGACTGGTCAGACGAGGTGCTGGAGGCGCTGAAGATTCCGGCTGACTGGCTGCCTCCCACCTACGAAGGCCCAGCGATCACGGGCAAAATCGACGAGGCGGCAGCCGACGTCACCGGGCTCAAGCCGGGCACACCCGTGGTGGGCGGTGGCGGCGACCAGGCGGCGGGCGCGGTCGGCGTCGGCGCCGTCGAGCCGGGCATCGTCTCCCTGGTGTTGGGCACCTCCGGCGTGGTCTTCGCGGCGACCCCGGCGCCCTATATTGAGCCAGAGGGCCGCTTGCACGCCTTCTGTCACGCCGTGCCAGAGACCTGGCACCTGATGGGCGTGATGCTCTCGGCGGCCGGCTCGCTGCGTTGGTACCGCGACACACTGGCGCCGGGCGTGGCCTACGATGATCTGCTGGCCCCGGCTGCTGACGTGCCCGTGGGCGCAGAAGGGCTCTTCTTCCTCCCCTACCTGACCGGCGAGCGCACGCCCTACCCCGATCCGCTGGCGCGCGGCGCCTTCATCGGCCTGAACGTGCGCCACGAGCAGGCGCACCTGACGCGCGCGGTGCTGGAAGGCGTCGCTTTTGGGCTGCGCGACAGCTTCCGGCTCATCAAGTCGGCGGGGCTGGGCAAGATCACACAGGTACGCGTCTCCGGCGGCGGCGCCAAGAGCGCGCTCTGGCGGCAGATCCTGGCCGACGTGCTGGATCAGGAGCTGAGCACCGTCAACACCACCGAGGGCGCGGCTTACGGCGCAGCGCTGCTGGCCGGCGTCGGCGCGGGCGCGTGGCCTTCGGTACCGGCGGCTTGCGAGACGACCGTGAAAGTTGTGGAGAGCACCCCCCTGCAAGCGGAGCACGTCGCCACCTACGACGACCTCTACACACTGTATCGAGCCCTTTACCCGGCGCTCAAGCCAACGTTCGACGCGGTGGCATAGAGCTGCCCGCCGATCCCCGGCCCAATAGCGTAGCCTGGTGGCTTACCGCCAGGCGACCCTCATGATGTCACATCCCACCTGGCTGGACCGCGAAGCATATCCCTTTACCTGGCACACGCTGCGATTGCCGCCGGGGAATCTGCACTACGTGGATGAAGGCGCCGGCCCCGCCATCGTGCTGGTACATGGCAACCCGACGTGGTCCTTTCTCTACCGCGACGTGATCCGCGCCCTGGCGCCCACGCACCGCTGCGTGGCTCCCGATCATCTCGGCTTTGGACTTTCGGATAAGCCGGCGTCCTGGTCGTATGCCCCCGCCGATCACGCCAGGAATTTTGCCTCACTGATCGAAACACTCGGCCTGACAGAGATCACGCTGGTAATGCACGACTGGGGTGGCCCTATCGGGTTGTGGTACGCGGTGCATCACCCAGCGAAGATCCGTGCCATCGTCGTGCTGAACAGCTGGATGTGGCCCGTCAACCGCGATCCCTATTACTGGATCTTGGGCACCCTGGCCCGCAGCCCGGTGGGCCGCTGGCTCTATCTGCAGATGAACATCTTTGCGCGCTGGGTAATGTCGCTGGGGTTTGGATCGTGGCACCTGCCGGACAACATCCACGCGCAGTATCTTCATCCTACGTCCGACCGGTGCGCCCGCTATGCCACGTGGCGCCTGTCGAGCGAGGTCCTGGCTTCGACGTCGTGGCTGGCGTCACTCTGGGCGAAGCGTGCGGCACTGCGGGACATACCCATGCGCATCGTCTGGGGAATGCAGGATTGGGCGTTTCGAAAGAAAGAATTGGAGCGCTGGGAAACCGCCTACCCTACCGCCATCGTGCGCCCGGCGCCCACCGTGGGACACTTCGTTCCTGAGGAGGCCCCCACCCTGCTGGCGGACGCGATCCTGGAATCTGAATAACGGATTAAACGAACTCTGCCCCCCGAAGCCCATAGTCTGACAAGCGATTGAACCGCTGGACCATGTTGTCGGCGCCATTAGACACGTCCTGCGCCTGCCACCAGATGATGGTTTCTTTTAGGGCTCCCCAGAGATAGACAGCGGTGAACTCCACCGACAAATCGGTCCCCTCTCCTTCCTGAGTATGTAAAACTTGCTTAAAAAGCGGCACGAAGACGCCCTGGAACTGCTCCAACACTCGCGCCCCACAACGGCCTGTCATAATGGCCCAATACATGTCGGCATGCTGCTCCGCCAGGTTGAAGATCAGCCCGACGAGGTCTCCCACACAAATCTCAGCCCTTTCAAGTTGAGCAGAAAGCGTCTCCTCCAATTCATCGGCAAACTCACCGGTCACTTCCAATAAAAGCGCGTCCTTGTCCTCATAATGAAGATAAAACGTCGTACGCCCGACGTCGGCTCGCTCGGCAATCTCCTCGACGGTCACCGTGTCGTAGTTCTGCTCCACGATCAATGACAACAGGGCTTTTTGCAGCGCTTTGCGCGTACGACGCACACGGCGATCGAGACGGTGCTTCATCGTGCCTCCTTAGTTCCATAAAATCCGATTTTTTACCCATGATTATTTCGAGAGAGTTTCCCTTGACAAATAATCAACAGTTTGTAGAATAATAGACAGTGTGTTCATCATAGGGCAGGTTGCGACGTACGTCAACCTGTTCACACACGATTCTATTATAAACGATGGACTGTGGCAACAGGGTAAAAATAGGCCGCATCCCTCGAGTATCAACTGATCATTTGGTGCAACGTTCTTATTCAGGCGCATCACGGTGGGGATCATTGACCTGAGAGAGCGTTGCACTTTAGTTTGTAAGGAGCGTGAGATAGATCGTGAAACGATCAGCGTTAACAGAAACAGTGGTGCTTGAGAGAGACGAAGCGTCGCAGGCCTTTGTCCAATTACAGAATATCGAAAAGGTCTACGAGAGCGCAGCCGGCCCCTTTCGTGCGCTCAAGGGCATCACAATGGATATTCGGCACGGCGAGTACGTGGGCATCATCGGCAAATCGGGCGCCGGGAAGTCCACGCTGCTCAATATGCTCACCGGCGTCGACGATCTGACACGCGGTGACGTGGTCGTCGGCGAGACCCGCGTGCACGCGCTCAGTGAGACGAAGCGCGCGGTCTGGCGCGGGCACACCATCGGCGTGATCTACCAGTCCTTCGAATTGCTCCCCACCCTATCTCTCATCGATAACGTGCTCCTACCCATGGACTTCTGTGGCCTCTACCGGGGTGCAGCGAGCGTCGAGCGCGCCACATCGCTGCTGGATCAGGTGGGATTGGCCGATCACGTCTATAAGCCCCCCACGCGCATCTCCGGCGGACAGAAGCAGCGTGTGGCCATCGCCCGCGCCCTCGCCAACGATCCGCCCCTCATCGTCGCCGACGAGCCGACGGGCAACCTGGATTCCGTCACCGCCGAGGGTATCTTCGCGCTCTTTGACGAGCTGGTCGACCAGGACAAAACCATCGTCGTGGTCTCCCACGACCGCACGCTGGCCCAACGTGTCGACCGCGTGCTGCATCTGGCCGATGGCCAACTGGTGGGCCAGGAACCGGGAGGACGGCGATGAACACCCTGCCGCTTATTCAGATGCGCAGCGTCACCAAGATCTTCCGCACGCTGGCCGGCGAGTTCCCTGCGCTCAAGGGCATCGACGTCGATGTCTACGCGGGCGAATTCGTCAGTGTTGTGGGTAAATCAGGGAGTGGCAAATCGACGCTGATCAATATGCTGACCGGCATCGACCATCCCACGTCCGGCTCGGTCGTCATCGGCGAGACAGCGATCCACGATCTGAACGAGAGCCAGATGTCGCGCTGGCGCGGGCGGAACCTGGGCATCGTCTTCCAGTTCTACCAACTGCTGCCCACGCTGACGCTGCTGGAGAACGTGCTGCTTCCCATGGACATCGCCAACGTCCACAAGCCCGGCGAGCGCGAAACGCGGGCCATGGCCCTGCTGGAGATGGCGGGATTGGCGAAAGAGGCGCACAACATGCCAGGGGGCGTCTCGGGAGGCCAGCAGCAATGCGCCGCTATCGCCCGCGCGCTGGCCAACGATCCACCTATCATCGCGGCCGACGAGCCCACGGGCAATCTGGACAGCCGGGCAGCCGAACGTATCTATGGCATTTTCGAGACGCTCGTGACGCAGGGCAAGACCATCGTGATGGTCACCCACGATCCCACGCTGGCCGAACGGACCAACCGCACGCTGCTATTGGCCGACGGCGAGGTCATCAACGCCACCGTCGCCGACGTGCTCCGCCAGCTGGATCACCAGCAGATGCTCCACGCCACCCATCACGCAAAATCGTGCCGGTTTGCGCCCGGCGAGACCATCATCCATGAGGGTGAACCCAACGACGTGCTCTATCTTATTGCAGAGGGCGACGTGGAGATTATGCTGGGAGAGAATGGACGCCACCAGACCGTGGCCCGGCTCGGACCGGGCCAGTACTTTGGCGAGGTGGGTCTACTACATCCTGGACGCGCCATCGCCAGCGTGCAGGCGGCGATCTCATCGCCCGTCGAGGTCATCGCGCTGGGCCGTGATGTTATAGGGCAGCTGCTGGACGAAGCGCATGACTTACGCGAGGAACTGGCACGAATCGCCGAGGCACGGCGCATCGAGAACGCGAGCCACCGACGCCGGTTGGGCCAGACAAAGGAGCGACGCTATGCGTAAGAAACAGCCGAATCTGTTGCGTCCCCGGTGGCGCAAGATCCTGCTCGATCTCTGGCACAACAAGGTCCGTAGTCTCTTAGCCATCGCCTCCATCGCCGTCGGCGTCTTCGCCATCGGCATGATCGCGGGCTCCTACGCCATCATCTGGCGGGACATTCGCACCGATTACGCCAGCGTCAATCCCGCCAATATCGAAATCGTCACCGACGCTTTCGAGCCCGGCTACGTGAAGACCGTCCGGCGGCTCGACGGCGTTGCCTGGGCCGAAGGCCGCCGACTCGTCACCGTACGGGTGGAGACCGCGCCCGGCGTCTGGGAAGAGCTCCGCCTGGAAGCCATCCACGACTTCGACGACGCACGTATCAACCGGCTGCGACCGCTGCAAGGCGCCGCCGTGCCGCGCAACCGCGAGGTCATCTTGGAAGGCAAGACAGCCGAGGCTCTGGGCGCGGTGCTGGGCGACGAGCTGACCATCGAACTGCCCGACGGCACGCAGCGCGCCATCCCCGTCACCGGTCTGGCCCAGGATCCTACGTACAGTTACGGCGCGCTTCTAGGGGACGCCAAGGGTTACATCACCTACGAGACGCTGGACTGGCTGCACTATCCGCTGAGCCTCAACCGGCTCACCATCACCGTCACAGAACGGCCCGATGACAAGCAGCACATCACCGAAATGGCAGGCGTCGTCGCCAACCGTGTCGAGCGAAACGGGCGCCGGATCTATGATACGAGGCTCTCAGGACGGACGGAGCATCCGCTGGCCTCCATTATCCAGGCGCTGCTGGGGGTGCTGAGCATCATGGGCGTGCTGGTGCTCTTCCTGAGCGGCTCACTGATTGCCAACACCATGACGACGCTCTTCAACCAGCATCTGCGGCAGGTGGGCGTGATGAAGCTGGTCGGCGCGCGCCGGAGACAGATTATCGGGATGTATCTGGCGCTGATCTCCATCTTCGGTCTGATCGCGCTGGTCATCGCGCTACCGCTGGGCAGTTGGGCCGCCTACGAACTCGCCGATCTGGCCGCCGAGATCATCAATTTCCAACTGCAGGGCTTCCGCGTCGTGCCGCTGGCGGTCATCATTCAGACGCTGGTCGCCATTCTGGTGCCCATCGGTGCGGGGATGCAGCCCGTGCTCAAAGGCTCCCGCGTCACCGTGCAGGACGCGCTGGGCGGCACGGGCCTGGACAGCGAGGAGGCATCGGAGGGTTGGCTCAGTCAGAAGCTGGCGCACCTGCGGGTTCTCTCCCGGCCCCTGCGCCTCTCCATCCGCAACACCTTCCGGCGCAAAGGGCGTCTCGCGCTGACGCTTTTCACGTTGACGCTGGGCGGCGCAATTTTTATCGCCGTCTTCAACACACAGACGGCGCTCAATCTCAAGATCACCGAACTAGGACGCTATTTCCTGGCCGACGTCAACCTGGATTTCGGACAGCCTTATCCCATCAGCACCGTGGAGAAGCACGCGCTGCGGATTCCCGGCGTGGAGCGCGTCGAGCCGTGGATCATCACGTCGGCGGAGCGCCTGTACCCGGACGCACGTCCTTCGGATAGGGTAGCGATCCTCGCGCCGCCGGCCGATAGCGATCTGCTGGAGCCCATCGTGCAAGAAGGACGCTGGCTGCGCCCGGATGATACCAACGCCATCGTCGTCAACGACGCTTTCTGGGATGAGAAGCCCGATCTTCGACCGGGGGACACGCTGCGCCTCGACGTGACCGGAGACGAGAAGGATTGGCGCGTTGTGGGCATCTTCCAGTACGCCGGCAGCGGTGAGTTATTGGCGTACGCCAATTACGAGCATCTGGCCCACGAGTTAAACCTGACCAACCAGGCCTCGGCTTACCGCCTGGTCACCACCCAGCACGACCTGGCATACCAGCAGCACCTCAGCAAGAAAGTGGATCGTTATTTCCGTGACCGGGACTACTACGTCCGGCAAGTAAAGGCCGGTAACGCGCTGAGCGCCACCATCGGCGATCTTTTCGGCATTCTCACCGCTGTGCTGTTGATTATGGCGTTGCTGACGGCGCTGGTCGGCAGCATCGGCCTGACCGGGACCATGAGCATGAACGTGATGGAACGCACGCGCGAGATCGGCGTGCTGCGCGCTATCGGCGCCTACGACGGCTTTGTGATGCGGCTGGTCATCATCGAGGGAGCGATTATCGGCGTGCTCAGCTATGCGCTGGCGGCGCTGCTCTCGTTCCCCATCACGCAGGTGCTCTCCAACGTCATCAGCCTGGCGATTTTCAATGCGCCCGCCGACGCTGCCTTCACCGCCGAAGGCTTCCTCATCTGGCTGGGGACCGTGCTGCTGCTTTCCGTCACGGCGAGCATTCTGCCTGCCCGCAACGCCTCCCGGCTGACCATCCGCGAGGTGCTGGCGTACGAGTAGAGCTAGATAACGTTGGCTCTCCTGAAAGAACCAGAAACCTCACGCCAAGTCGCCAAGAACGCTAAGAAAATGCAAGTCTCAGATAACTTTTTGATCAAAATCACCTTTTGACTCACGTGAAAAAAGGTCCAAGAAATCGGATTTTTAGGTGGCCATACCCCACATCTAGTAATTTTGGTCACGAGAAACCCACATATAGTATCAAGTCGTAGAAAAATCCGATTTCTGCTAGTTATTTCAGTAGAGTCACCTTTTATGTTCAAGAAAAGCGGTGAATCTGACTTTTTTCAGTGGAGTCAACATTATCCCCAAAGCGGGCGTTTCTCCACGTTAGGGATCGGTAGGATTTTCCGCGACAGAATACTTTCACTTTCCCAAGATCCATGCTATACTAAATATAGCTCAACAAGGCTCTCTTGGATTTTACAGGGTGACCAAGAAGCGCTTTTACTCTTTACCACAGATTTCACAGGTTTCCCTTTACTTTTTGTGTGAACCCATGAAGTTTGTGGTCAATATCTCACTTCGACCCTGCGAAATCCTGAAGTCCTCTCAACCTGAGTGACTTGTTATCACAAGCAAGGAAACGGCCGTGGTTACCCCCACTATATGTAGGGAATGGTCGGGTATTTTTCCCTAAGCGACTAATTATCATATATGTTGGGTGGTGTCCGCTGAAGTTGCGGATCTGGCGATCCGCTCGAAGCGAGTGAGCCGTAAGTGCATCGCGCCGATCACAAGACTAAATAGATTGCTGCCCTGAAAAAAGGGTCGGCCAAAGAAAATATGGGGTATATGTTGTGGTTGGGCGAGCCCAACCACAACATATAGTATCCCTTTCTCACCTGAAAACCTTTTTTCAGGTGAGGCAATAGATGGTTCTGTATAAGTTTGGTGGATTGTGGGGCAACAGTTTGACTGCACTGAAATAACTGGTAAAACTCGGAGTTTTCCGTAACTTGATACTACATGTAGATTTTTTGCAGCCAAAACCACTAGATGTAGGGGGTAAACTACTAAAACTCCGAGTTTTGGACCTTTTT
>DAOTUH010000587.1:0-5639 GCA_034437255.1 Anaerolineae bacterium | reverse complement strand
GCGGGCATGGCGCCGGTGGAGATCCAGCAGAACCTGGGCCACGCTGGGCTGAAGACGACGCTGGGTTACATCGGCACGCTGGACGCAGAGCAGCGGCGACCTCCGGCGGTCTATGCCTTTGATCTGAGCAGGCTGCAGCAGTGATAGATTGATTGCCTCTCTGCAAAGTTAGGCTATACTACTCCCGATTCAGCACACAAAGAAAAAACATCGCGCTTGTCACAAGGCCGACGTGTGTTCGAGATACCTATCCGTCTGGCACCGTCAGGTGATGCTCGTCAGGCTAAGGACGAATTCAACACCAACTGCTACAGAAAACCGTGGTCCAATGTCCACGTGCCGGAGAAGAGACCTCAATGAATTCTTCCAGAGGTGATACATGACCGAAGAGAAAACCGAAGTCGTACCGCAAATCACGTCAGACGCGAGCGATCAGGTTGCGGCTCTGCTGCAGGCGGACCAAGACCACGTCGCCAGCCAGACTCTGGACGAAACTCGTGCCAAATTCGAGACCGTGTTGGCACTTGATCCAGAGAACACCGAGGCGCACTACCTGCTGGGACGCTTCCATCACACAGCAGAGGCATACGAGCTCGCAGAAAAGCATTATCGAGCCGCGCTGAAAGGCTCTTCACCTTGTCACCAGGCCCTCCTTGATCTCGGCGCGCTTTACGAACACCAGCATAAGCCAGAAGCCGCCGAGGAACTGTATGAGCACTGCTTCGAAACCGCCACCTGTCCTGAACACATCGCCCAGGCCCGCGCCGCGCTCGCCAAGCAGCGCGAGCAACCTTTCCAGGTGTGCCAAACGTGCGCGAGATTCACGACTCTGGAAGATTTTAGCGCATACGGTAGTGGTGAGCCCAACGTGTGCCCCCGCTGCTACGGGGACAAGCAGCTCCACCAGGCCCATCAGGGATTGTTGATGCTCTTGGTCTACTTGGCTCTGATCAATTTCATGTTGTTGCCTTTTGTGGCAGCGGAAGGGGATAACCCACTCTACGTGTGGGCAAACAACACCCTGGTACTGTCTCTGCTCTATCTCATGATACCGCTCCACGAATTGGCTCACGCCGGTGCAAGCTGGCTACTTGGCGGAAAAGTCCACGAAATACGATTAGGGATCGGCTCGCCAATATGGGAGACGAAGTGGCGCGGGATCAAACTGTCCATACACCGATATCCTGCCGGCGGGTTCTGTATGCCATCGTTTCCCACGCGGAAACGAATTCTGTGGCGCACATTCCTTACCAGCGCAGCGGGCGCCGGTCTCAGCGGGTTATTGATGGGCCTGTTATCGCCAGCGTACGATGGACATGCATGGGTGCAGCGTCTGGCGTGGGGCGAGGCGTTGGTATGGGTGAACGGATTCCTGCTCTTCTTCGGCTTGTGGCCTCGCAAGGTAAATCTAGGGACCGTGCACACAGAGATCGATGGCGCCCAGCTTCTCAAGATCCTGAATGGAGAAACTTCTGCCGACGTCTGTCACATGCATCACTATCTTCTGGAAAATATGTATGCGTTAGCAGATCGGGACTTTACCCAGGCTGCAGACGCGAGCCGCCAAGGATTAAGCCGTTATCCCGATAGTCTTCATCTGAAAAACGTCCACGCCATCGCTCTGCTGGAGATGAGGGAGGGCCCAGATGCCGCAGCCTTGTTCCAGGAGCAGCTGGATGCCTTGGACACCAAAGGGCCAGGCGAGATGATTGGCGTCACCGAGGAGAACCACATTATGCTACGGGCTTTGCTCCTCAACAATCTGGCGGTGGCGTTGATGCTCGGCCCCGATGGCCCGCACGCAGAGCATTCCCTCCTTGATTATGCACAGGCAGCCTATCTTCTGAAACCCTGGCATCACGCGGTTGAGAGCACGTGGGGCGGCGCTCTGGTGGAACGAGGATGCGCAGAATTGAGACTGGCCTATCTCAAGGAAGCCTATCCCGCTCACGAAACCGACCACGATCAGGCCAGCACGCTGGCCTCTATCGCGTGGGCCTATCACGTGCTGGGAGAGGAAGAGGCATCCGCGGATGCCCTGCAACAGGCGTTAGCATTGGATGACGCGCATCCTGCAGTGAAGATAAGAACAAAGATGCAGATCACCTGATCTGTAAGGAAGGCCATCATGTCTATTCAAGGACGCTGGATCAAGATAACCCTTTGCGCAGTCATCGCTCTCTTTTGGCTGACAAGCTGTGAGACTGACCCCTCCCGGCCACGCGCTGATGCGACGCCCACCGCAGAGCCAAGCACGCCCCCGCCGGAAGCACCTACCGTGAGCCCAACGGCGACTGCTACAGGGACACCGTTACCGGAGCCCCCGACTCCTACAGGCCCCTCTTCTACACCGCTCCCCACCGCCACGTCTCCACCGCCGGTGGCTGAACCTTTCTATGAGGATCGGGCCGGGCCGACTACGCTGCTGGCCTCGTACTACAACGCCATCAACCGCCGGGAATACACCCGGGCCTGGGACTATTGGGAGACGCCGCCCAATCCCTCCTACGAGGATTTTGTTGCGGGCTTTGCCGAGACCGCGGCGGTGCAGCTGGCGGTCCGACCGCCGACCTGGTTCGAAGGTGCGGCGGGAAGCATGTACGCGCGCGTTCCCGCCCTGGTGGACACCACGCACAGGGACGGTAGCCAGCGCATCTTCGTGGGCTGCTTCGTGGCACGGCGTCCCAACGTCGGCGGGCCGGGCGTTGAGCAGGTCTGGACGCTCTTCGACGCCACCCTCGATCCGGCGCTGGGCGACTCGACTGACGCGCTGCTGCTGACGCAGGCCTGCCAGGCGACACCGGAGACAAGCTACGACGATCCAACGGGCGCGGTGCGCCTGCTGGCCTCGTACTACAACGCCCTCAATCTCGGTGAGTATGCGCGCGCTTGGGACTACTGGGAGACGCCGCCCAATCCTACCTTTGAAGACTTCGTAGCCGGTTTCTCCGACACCGAATCGATGACGCTGGTCGTTCGCCCGCCGATGCGCTTCGAGGGCGCCGCCGGTAGCACCTACGTCGATATCCCGGCTCTGGTGAGCGCCACGCACACGGACAGCAGCCGGCATCATTTCGCGGGATGCTTCGTAGCTCGGAAGCCTAACGTCGGCGGGCCGGGCGTTGAGCAGGTCTGGGCACTCTTCGACGTCACATTGGACCCAACGCCGGGCAACACCACCGACGTGACGGTCCTGGACGGAGCCTGCGATACCCGGTGAGTAACGAAGCCGGTGTCCCCACTTGTAGTTGGGGCCGGTGCTCCCCTTCTGTAGCTGAGGCCGGTGTCCCCACCGTGCCCCACATCTCGCTCAAAAGGTCAGCGTGGTGGCCATAAACGCGAAGGTTTCATCCAACGAGCGCACGCCGTCTGCCGCGCCCAGACCCGTGACGCAGAGAGCGCCCACGGCGTTGGCGAAGCGCGCCGTTTTCTCCAGCGACCAGCCGTGCCATACGCCTGCGATGAAGCCGGCGGCGAAGGCGTCCCCGGCGCCGGTCGCATCCACGGCCTCGACCTGGTAGGCCGCTGCGCGCAGCTCGCTGCCGTCCTGCGCCACGACGAGACAGCCATCTGCCCCCATTTTGAGCACCACTGTGCCCACGCCCTGCGCCAGCAACGCCTGGGCGACCTCTTCGGGCGCCTGCAGCCCGGTCAGTTCCTGGACCTCCAGCAGACTGGGCACGAAGTAGTCGACGTAGGGCAGCGCCGCCCCCCGGAGCTCCATCCATTGACCGGTGTCATCCCACACGGTGTCCAGAAACGTCGTGACACCGTCGGCTCGGGCCCCTTGCAGCAGACGAGCGGTGGGCTCCCCCTCGAGACCGGGCCGCACCAGCGAACCGGCGACATGCAGAATCCGCAGCTCGGGGAGCCACGCCAGGTCTACGTCGTCCAGCGTGAGGCGGGCGTTGGCGCCCAGGTAGTGGACAAACCGCCGTTCGCCGTCCGGCTCCACCATGACCATGGTTGCGGAAGTGCCCACGTCGGCGTCCCGAGAGACACCCCGGCTGCCGATGTCCCCATTCCGCCAGCTTGGCGCACAGGAAATCTCCGAAAGGCTCTCGCCCCTCTTTACCGATGACCTCGACGGGAATCTACAGGCGAGCCAGGACGGTGACCACGTTGACGGCGCACCCGCCGGTATGCAACTGCATCTCGTCCACCAGCACCAGGCGTCCGGGATCGGGCATGCGACGCACGGGATGGCCGACGACGTCGGCGACCATGATGCCCAGGCAGGCGACGCCGGGAGATACAGGGGATGTCTCGACGGACATAGACTCACTCCTCGTAGATATCTTCGTTAATCCTGTGGTCAAACGCTGGCTTTGCTGGATTTCGCCAGGTGACCAAAGAAGCAGTTTCAATTTTACCACGGATGACACGGATTTTCACTGATTTTCATTATTGAGGGTAATCCCAGACCGTCCAACCGACAAGCTCGAATGATCCTGAACAGATAAAGCTCACCCCGGCGGATAGACCGACAACATACGCGTCGTACATTGACCGCCCCATCACGCTGCTGCACCTGCCCTTCGACGATGGCGAAGGGCGCGCTCAAGGCCTTCCGACTCTTCGCCACTACCGCGGGCTTAAGCACCACATTGACAATACCCGTGGCGTCCTCCAGCACCAGGAACGTGATCCCCTTGACGGTCGGCGGCTGACGGGCCGCGATGACGCAGCCGACACGCATCCGCATGCCCGGTTGTGTCGCCAAGAGGCCTGCCACCGGCGTCACGTCCATCTCGCGCAGCACCTGGGCCACCGCCGCCGTCAGGTGCTGCGCCGCCGTCATGCCCGTGGTAGCCTGCTGCAGCGCATCCTCCGGTTCCCAGAGCAAGCGCCGCCGCGAACGCCCCCAGCCGTCGCAGGCCCCGCCCAGGATCAGGGCTTCCACGGGACGCTGACTCAGTTGGGTGCGGCGGCAGAAATCCGCCAGTGAGCCAAAGGTGCCGTGCTGCGCGCGCCGGTGATGATCCGCTCGCTCCACAAGAATAACATTACTTGGACGCAGCATTCTTGGAGAGTGTAGATAATGTAATCAGCCGGATAGCTCCAGGATTTGTTCTGTCAGCCGCACCCGAAAACGGGATATCTTCTTACCCTTGTATCAACATAAGCATGAAGCTACAAATGATATCTAGGCTCTATAAATTTGCCCCGAACTGGTCCATACCAGTTGTGTACAATCAATATTGAGAATAGATCGGTTATTTTGACGGGTAACAAAAAATTACGTATAATGGAATCACTGTGTGTTCTCCAGGCCATGGCTGGCTTTCTGCGGAGAACACACGACCGGCGGACAGGAGTGCCTTTCTCGCCAGACGCTGGGTATCGCCGCATTCTACTCCAGATGTATCAAGAAACTGCACTTCCTTGAGATTCACGCTTGTCGAGAGTACACAAGGATATGCCATGAACCAGATGCAGTGCCTTCGCAAGGATGTCGGTAAGTCTCTATACCTGTACCCAACTGCCTTTTTGTGTATTGGGCATAGGTGTTTGGTTTAGGATAGCGCCTTGTCGCCCAGAGTAGTTTCTCTTGCGAGCAAGCGCTGTTAACTAACAACAAAGGAGCGTCACATGAAAGTTACCTTACGAATGCAAACTCCTCTATGGACCGGCGGTGT
>DAOTUH010000586.1:0-2529 GCA_034437255.1 Anaerolineae bacterium | reverse complement strand
CGAAGGTCGTAGATCCAGGACGCATCCGTCCGGAGCGACTTTGCAGCCGTAGCACGTGGTTTTCGTAGACCTATGGTCTACTGACCATGGTAACCGCCGTGCAGCGGAAGTTAACATTGTCGAAGTAATAAGCAACTTAAAAATCTTGGCAACTGTCCGACCTTCGGTCGGCGGCGTCTTGGCGTGAGGCGCAATCTTTTTCAGGTGAGTCAATCTTGACTTATGACTTCTGACTATTGAGATTCAAACAATTCCAGATTGTCAATAACCCACTCATATAGGCGTCGGATGCCCTTTTCAACACCGATCTCCGGCTGCCAACCCAACTCGCGTCCGGCCTTGCGGATGTCAGAAACGTAGATCCGCTGGTCGCCCGGCCGCCAGTCGTCCCAACTCACGTCGATGCGGTGCCCCAGCAGCCGTTCCAGCAGCGGGCTAAACTCTTGCCAGACAGAGAGCATGTTCTCCGGCCCACCGCCGATATTGTAGATCTCCCCGGTCACACGGTCGATCTGTGCCACCGCCGCGTCGTAGGCATTGAGCAAATCCTCGACGTAGAGCACGTCGCGCACCTGTTTGCCATCGCCATAGATCGTGATAGGCTTGCCCAGCACGGCGGCGATGATAAACCACGCCACCCACCCCTGATCCTCTACGCCAAACTGGCGGGGTCCGTAGATGCAGCTCTGGCGAAAGTTCACCGTGGGCAAATCATAGATGCGGGCGTAATCGCGTACGTACTGATCACCCGCGCCCTTGGAGCAGCCGTAGGGCGAGTGAAAATCGAGCGGCTTGGTCTCTGGAATACCCTGTGGCAGATCGCGGTAACGGTAGCGCGTCTCGCCCTCGACAACGGCGACGTTATCCATGCCACCATACACTTTGTTCGTCGAGGCGTTGAGTACGATCGGACGGTGCTCGGAGAGCCGCGCTGCCTCTAGCATGTTGAACGTGCCCAGCGCGTTGCTCTCGAAGTCCTCGCGGGGCTGGGTCACTGACGTAGTGACCGCCACCTGTGAGGCCAGATGCACCAGCACGTCGGCGTCGCGCGCCGTCGCTGTCAACAGCGCTGCATCGCGCACGTCACCGTGGACGAAGGTAAAGGCATCCGCTCCAAACTCGTCACGCAGCCAAGCCAGATTCGCATCCGCACCCCGGCGTGAGAGATTGTCGTAGACCGTGACCCACTCCCCTCGTTCGACCAACCGTTGAACGTAATTTGACCCAATAAAACCTGCTCCCCCCGTAATCAAATAGTGCATATCGGCCTCCACTCATCCTTTGCTGTTTTCGATATGTATTTTAAGATTTATCAGTGGCTTCACTGGAATAACCATCAATCTCACGTAAAGGCACCAAGAACGCTAAGAGCACATTTGAAAATTATCTCGCCCAAATCTCCGGGCCGGACGTCCGCTCATTTTTGGGCTGATTTCGTAAATTGTGTGTTCTGATTTGCCAATCGTAGTAGGCACTTCAGGGCGGCAACGGCCTACGGGAAGTCCTCTACCGAAGCCTTCTGGCTGACCGTCCGCCTACGCGGATGAGAAACGCTCTGGCAGCCGGCAACACCCATACCTGCCTGCTACGATCCTAAACGTTTGATCTCCCGGACGATGTACAAAGGTCGCCTGCGAACCTCATCGTAGATGCGCCCGATGTATTCACCCAGAATTCCCATGATCCAGAGTTGAACTCCGCCACCAAAGAGCACCAGGCTGGCCGTGAGCCCCTGTCCGGCCAGCGGCGCGCGCCCGTCCAGTCGCAGGATCAGTAGCACCAGCGCCAGTACGAAACCCGCCAGTGCGAACAGCGTGCCGGCCCACGTCGCCAGCTTGAGCGGCAGGAACGAGAAGCCTATGATGGCATCCAGCGCCAGACGGAACATCTTGGGGAACGAGTACTTGGTCGCTCCCGCTTTGCGCGCCGACCGCTGATAGGGCACACCGGTCTGTTTGTAGCCCACCCAGGAGACCATAGCGCGCACAAACCGGTGCTTCTCTCGCATTTGGCGCATCACATCGACGACTTTGCGGTCTAACAACCGGAAGTCGCCCGCCTCCATGGGGATGGTCACGTCGGTGAGGGCCTGAATTAGCCGGTAGAAAAGCCGCGCTGTGACCAGTTTGAACCACGTCTCACCCTCGCGCTCCGTCCGCACGGCGTAGACGACCTCGTAACCGTCGCGCCACTTCTCAATGAGATCGGGAATGACCTCCGGCGGATCTTGAAGATCGGTATCAATGGCGACAACGGCATTGCCCCGCGCGTGGTCCATCCCGGCCGTGATAGCCAGCTGGTGCCCGAAGTTACGGGCAAAATGCAGCACGACAACGTGCTCAGGATCCTGTGCGTGGAGCGCATCGAGGATCTGGGGGGTGCGATCGGTGCTGCCATCATTGACCAGCACGACTTCCCAAGACTCACCCAGTCCCTCCATCGCATCGTGCACGCGCGTGTAGAATTGCTCGATCAGGACTTCTTCGTTGTAGACAGGGCCAACGACCGAAAAACAAGGGTTCATATCCA
>DAOTUH010000585.1:0-3038 GCA_034437255.1 Anaerolineae bacterium | reverse complement strand
CACGTACCAGCGGTCCGCATCGTCCTGCAGGAAGTTCTGCTCCAGCATCTCGCTCAACTCCGGCAGGTCCTCGTGGCGAGCCTGGTGGAGCTGCTGCAGGAACTGCGGCTGGAGCTCCTGGTACGTCTGAGGGTGCCCGCCGACCTGTGGATTGAGCTGCTGGCGCAGCCATTGGACGGCGGTCTTCTCGTCGTCGACGAAGAGCGAGAGCTGGGCGACGGACTCGGCCTCCAGGCGGGCGCGGTCGTACTCGGCGACCTGCTCCGGCAGGAAGAACATGCCGTCGCGCTCTACGAAACGCTGGCGCAACCCAGCGTAGAACTCCGGCGCCGAGAGGGGGACCGTGGCGCCGCGCTGGATGTGGAAGGCGACCATGCGGTCGAAGAGCAGGTAATCCTGGCGCTCCGAGAGCGTCTCCAACTGGCCACCCCCTCCCCTGGCCTCTCCCCCGGTGGGAGAGGGAGACGTGACGACGACGGGTAACTGCGCCAGATGTTGGCGCACGAAGTCCCAGGTGCCCTGCGGCGTGCCGGCCTCGCGCGCGAAACGCTGCTCAAAGCCGGTGCGGGGTTTGTAGGCTGATATAACGAGATCCTGTTTGACAGCTCCAGATGTAGTAACCTGCTTGAAGGTGCCTTGTTTCTTATCCAGAGTCCTCACATCAGCTACCATGAAACCACTTCTCAACAATGCCTCTTGAATGGAATTCCACACACTGTTTTTTGAGTTATGGAATTCGACCGTCATCCAACGCCCAGGTTTCAAAACCCGATAAGCTTCTCTAAAACAGCGCGTCATCAAGTCCTGGTACTCCGGCAAGGCTTTGGTTTGGACACTATTTACAATAGCCTCAGTATGATTATTTGTAAAGACTCGTAACCAGGATTCCCAAAGGTAATTCAACTCTGAGTACATTAAATTGCTTCCAAAAGGTGGATCTGTAAACACATAATCGATACTTTGATCCGGAACACCCTGTAGACTTGTGTGAGAACCCGTGCTCACTAAACCAGGATTCTGATCATAGAGCGTCTTTTTTACCTTTGTAGTCTTTTTCGCATGCTGATGGAGAACTTTTGTTGCCGGAATCTCTTTGCTCAGAGAGGGAACATATAGGGTTCCAGTCAATATTCCTCCGCCGGCTCCCAGACTCCCTCCTTGTGATCTGAAGCGATACATCTTGCTAAGTGTTGGAATAGTCGATGTTATGTTGACAAATCTCCTCGACTCTCCCAGTTTCTCAGCATATGCAGCTAAAGACCATAGATTACGCCGGGTGTGGAAATGATGCACGTGAGTAATTCCAATATCGTCATTGCGACGCGATTCCTCTCCTTCAATGATTCTGTTGGTGGGGAACCAGTAAGGTATTTCACTCTTTTCAAAATCTCGAATCAATTTTAAGTCCTCAGCATCAGGCTTCTTAACGTAATTCTTGCTTCCAACATAATAATGAATCAACACAGGAATTTGCTTAACACGGCGAATTGTTCGCCCTAACTCTCTATCGTAATGGGTCTCCCAAGCCCTTTCTAAATCACTCTTTTTGTGAACAACGCCACAACCAGAACAACTGAAACGCTGATTTACACTATACGTGTCTTTTTCCACTGCAGCATTCCAAAATACAATCTCTTCCCCACAATTTGGACAGATGAAAACATCACTCCAAACAGTATAGTTGATCTGCGTTTCGATTCTCTCTGCATGATCACAATGAGGGTGCCATGTCTTATACATCCAGTTGCATTCGTCTTCAACCCTACGCAGACATTCTTCAGACTTCTTTCTGAAAGTTCTAGGATCATTTGGAACGTTGAAGTTATAGGCAATGAAACTAGCTGCTGGGGATAAATCCATTAACATTACTTTCCGAGCCCCAAAACGAGATATGAACTTATCTTCATCGCGGATTGCGCCATCACTGTCCACTGCATATCCCAACTGATTTACAGTCTTTCGGTCACCGCATAATCGGGCGGCAACACCTGTCATCCCAGTACCACAGAAACCATCAAAAATGATGTCACCTGGTTCTGTATAATGTAGGATATAATGCATTATGGCTTTATGTGGCACCTTCGTATGGTACGTATGTGCGCGGTAGATAGAACTGTATTTTCCCTCAGAAACATCGGTAGCAAAGGGCTCGCGATGATAACCTGCTCCATCAATTTCACTAGTATCGTTGGGCAGCCCCAGTTCTGCGCGTATCTCTACCCGCTCCGCCTGCCACTGCTCGATAATTTCCGACAGGAAGGGATTGGGGCACGCGGTGTAATAAGGCGGATCAGAGAGCGCTAAGATGTCCTCGTCCTCGCCAATGGGAAACCCCTCGATAGCGCGGAATTCGGGGTCCTGGAGGTACGCGCGCAGTCGCTCCAGGTAGCGCTCGCGGCGGGCGGCTGCGGCTTTGGTGTCGTGATCAGATGAAGGGTCGTCAATCAAGCGGGGTTGGTTGGGCATAGAGTCTCCTTTAGCACGTAAGGATATGATAGCTGAACAGCGTGTAGTGACACGAATTCACCATGAACGTGGCAAAACTCCACAAACAGGAACCAGAACGTAATCGAACGCTCCCGTCAGGCTATCGCCGCCAGGGCGCGCTCCAGCAGATCACGCACCTTCAACGTGGTCGCCATACGACGCAAGTAGTCCAAATCGAGGCGCTCTGCCTGCACTTTGAGAACCCCCAACGCGTCTCGCCACTGCCGCTCAGAGAGCTCTCCACCCATCCGATACCACGCCAATTTGGAAAGGATGGTATCCTCGGCGCTGGCCACATAAGCGCTGCGATCTGGGTCCTCGCTCAGTTTGTACAGTTGACGCCGGGCCAGTTGGGCGCGGTCAAAAGGATTGGATTTGGCGACGAAGACGTCCACCTTAAACATCGACGTCAGGTGAATGACGTTGAAAGAACTTCGCCGCAGAATGGCGTCGCGCATCGCTTCCACGTCGGCATAGAATGCATCCCCCAACATCCGGGCCAGGGGCTCTGCATGCTCTGGGCGCAACGCCGCGACCAAATCGGCGTCCAT
>DAOTUH010000584.1:0-6546 GCA_034437255.1 Anaerolineae bacterium | reverse complement strand
TGAAGGCTATGGCGCCAGTTGGCAAGATTATTACCTTTCGCTGGCCGGCATCGAGATCGGGACCGCCATTTCGTCTGGTGCTATTGCTGCGCCGCGAGAGTTAAGCCAGGTGCTACGTGAAAGACTTGGGCCTGATGGCCCTGGTAGCCGCGGCGCGGTGCAATGGTGGGAAGAGCATTGGGATATCAAACCGCTCAAATGACTGCATCAGGAGAAAAAAACTATGCGTAGGCGTTCCCGACTTATTCTGGGTATTGTGCTCATCATTAGTATGTGTATAGGTAGTTGTTGGCTTATTCGCGCCTACGGGACCTACTCAGCGCAGCAGAAAATCCGGGCCTTGACAACTCCGTTAGCCCCAGAAGTGGTACAAGCACTATGCCTGAAATTCGAGTTGCCCGCAACAGATAAACGGTGCGGCACAGGCGCTGTGGTCTATGCCCCAGATTTCTATGCCGACCTGGGACGCCTCTTTGAATATGGCAAGAGTACCTACCAGGATGTTCAAGACTTATTTGGGGACTACCAATATGAGTGCGAAACTCGGGAGCGGGTAGCTGCTCAGGGATATCACAGCTTTCGATGTATGTATGACTTTCATGGGGATCGTATGTTTCCAGTAAGCTTTCGATTCTCTCTTGAAAATGAAACTTTGGAGTACATTAATCCAGTACTCTTTGATAGCCCTTGAATCACCGTGCCTGGGGCGTACAAGGGGTCTCCCCCATGTTGGCACTTACAGCGCGGCGGGCCTGCGCGTGCAGCAAGCCGCGAACGGCGACATCACTCCCTTCGCCTGGGACTGGGCCACCGGCGTGCCGGAGCTCCTGAGCGACGGCGACGCGCGCTACCTCGTCGGTCACGACACCCTGGGCCAGTTCACAGACGAGGCGTGGCGCTACTACCTGCCCGACCCTCTCGGCTCAGTGCGCCAGAGCGTGGACGCCGCCGGGACCGTGATCGCAGCGCGCGAGCCTGTCCTGAGCGTAGCCGAAGGATGGACGCCCTACGGGGAGGAGATCGGCGCGGCGCAAGCGGGGCTGGGCTACGCGGGCGAGTGGTTCGACGCCGCCGTGGGGTTGCAGTATCTGCGCGCACGGTGGTATAATGCGGATGTGGGGCGGTTTACGTCGGAGGATCCGTGGGAGGGAGACTATTCACATCCAAAATCGTTGAATGAGTGGGCTTATACTATAGGCAACCCCATATTATTCACGGATCCCTCTGGGCTGGTACCGGAAAAACATCAGATCGGCGATATTACATCTCCCGGCGTGATCCCATCGTTACTCGCTGGAGGATATCTTGACTTTGGTTATCAATACTCATGTAATTGTGGATGGATAGACTGGGGACACGCAATCTCCGGCATGCTAAGAGGAGATAGTCTGGCACGTCGGATACTTTCGAGACTTACAAGCGAGGTCGACTGGAACCAGTATCCCCATTGGACTGGTGAGAGAGGTATTCATGTGACAAGCTTTGATCCAATTCGAGGCACAATCCCTATTCCTACGCTAGATCGAATTGCCATTATTCCCGAAACCCACCTAGATCTTTATAGCACGTATATAGGAGGTAGCATATTTATTGCTCAAAGCGAAGATTACGAGGACCTTCAGAGTATATATGAGAGAACCCAGGAGTTTTTTGGGAGAACTGGCAGTGATTCGGATTTCTCTGAGGAAGACTTACCTTCCAACTGGATTGGGTTCTATATTGCTTCACGAATACATCGAGCTGATTCGGGAGCCGCTGAGGCTGTTTATGAACGTGCACTTCTTCGCATAGCAGAGCTTTGTGATGTAAGGAGTGAAGAAGAGTCGAAAGAGGTCTACGATGAATATGTAAAAGGGTCCGGCTTTATCCAAGGTTGGCGGCACTGGCACCCTCGATTGGTGGATCTCAATCCGGGTAGATGCGGTGGGGGTATTTGCGAGAAACCGCGTCAGTGGCCAACGGAACTGAGAGATTTGTATCACAATGCGTTGCGATTCAGCGAGAGGGGTGTTTGGTGGAAGTGGCTTAGCTCTGGAGATCCCGCAATTCTTCGGCAAACCGAAAATCCGGGAGTTTACGCCATAATCAGATGAGTAACCGAAAGCGTAGCAAATTCAAGAGGATTATCTTTATCGTGAGCTTATGCTGCGTGGGTATCTTAGTTTATAGACACGCGTTCAGGAACTATCTCCTGTTGGAGCCGTTTGAGAATCAACCTTCCTGGTCTCCAGATGGCCGACAAATCACGTACGTATGCTTACGTCGCCAGCGGGCGAGAGACCGAAGAAATGGAGTGCATTTTGCGCCATATGCCGGATATGATCATTCTAGTCTTCAGGAGGTATGTATATTAGATCTGGATCAGAACCAGCGAAGACAGGTCACTGAAGATAGCATCGTACATATTGCTCCCGTTTGGTCTTCTGATGGTAGTCAAATAGCCTACTTATCTGGTCCCCGAGCAACCAAAACTGATATTCACGTGGTGAAAGCTGACGATTGGCAGTCATCAACTAATTTGACGCATAACCCAGAATCGTACGGAAAACTGCTTTGGTCACCCACGGATGAATACCTGGCTTCGACTACAATGGGGGAAGACTTGCAGCGTCGACTTATTGTCGTGAGTCTCAGAGATCAGAACACACTTAGTTTGGCTGAGATCCCCGCAACCGGAGACTACACTTGGTCCCCTGATGGGGATTTCATTGCTTTTGTACGGGGCAAGTATCCGGTCAATAATGTGTATACTGTCTCGGTGCCAGGTGGAGAGATCAAGCAGTTAACTCACGAGCCTTCGGCCTGGTATGATGATCTCGCTTGGCTGCCTGATAGTGATCACATAGCTTATACGACTTACTGTCCTGGGGAAGATCCTTATTTGGATACTGGTAAACAAATACGCATCCTGAGTCTTGATACTCTGTCCGAGACGATACTGCCAATACCTTTGACTCGTCACGATGTCTACTGGTCACCTGATAGGCGTTTCTTGGGTTATGCAGCAGGTCAAATGGAGAATAAGAGTCTACGCATTTGGGATCGTGACAAGCAAAGTCTACTAGTTTATTCTGATCTAGGATGGATAGTCTCACTAGGATGGTCACCAGACAGTGATCGCCTTTTGGTCACTCGACTGGATGATTGGAACAATGACGAGCATACAGAACCAAAACTTTGGCTTCTTAAGATAGAAACAGGTAGACTGATACCGCTTTCTGGGTGGTTTCCCTGGTATCAACAGGAGACAAAGATAGACTATGTAAGGTATGATGACTAATATCGACTCTGTGTAAGGTCGTAGGCTGACCTGAATTCTGCTGGTAAGGTTATTCCAAGAATTAAAATCGTCCACCGCGCTCGGCGTGGATTGTCAAATCCACGCTGCTGCCCTACCTGGTGTCTGGTAAACCGCTGGATTTGGCAATCCAGCGGGAGCAAGTGAAAAGATTATTTTCTTGGAACGGCCTAACTACATTATCGAGAAGGTAAACTTTTTGATCTGGCAGTTACAATCTTCCTATCTACTTACGTGGTCGCTTCTAAACATCTAGGTTAAGGAGTGGGGGGTGAGCAATACCTTATATCATTGCCTTCCTATACGTGGTCCAATCCGGCCCCGCCGATGGATCCGTTGCCTATACCTGGGACTGGGCCACCGGCGTGCCCGAACTGCTCCAGGCGGGCGACGCGCGCTACCTGGTGGGTCACGAGACGCTAGGCTGGGAGGCTGCTGGCAACTGGACCTACCCCCTGCCGGATGCGCTAGGCAGCGTGCGGCACGAGACGGACGCCGCCGGCGCCGTGGTCGCGGCGCGTGAGCCTGTCCTGAGCGTAGCCGAAGGATGGACGCCCTACGGCGTCGAAGTCGGCGGCGCGCAGCCGGGGTTGGGCTACGCCGGGGAGTGGTTCGACGCGAACGTGGGCTTGCAGTACCTGCGCGCGCGGTGGTATGACGTCGCGAGGGGGCGGTTTACGTCGCGGGATCCGTGGGAGGGAGAGACCAGAAAGCCTTTGACGGCGAATCCTTACTTGTATGCACTAGCAAATCCCATCATTCAAGTTGACCCAACAGGCCTGTGTGCAATTAGTGGCTCTTCAGATTGTGAGAAATTTGTATCGGAGATCCGATATGCGATTGAGGAAATAAAAGAAGCGCAAAAATGTAGTACTTTAGTCAAAGCAATAGGGGAAGTGGATCTGGTTCTCGATTTTCTGGCCTGGCATTACTCAGGTATACCCTTCACGTGGAAAGGATTATATATGGGGTGGTTGCCACAACAGTCAGATTTTGAACCTGGAGATCCAGATCGATGGACAGTACCGGAATGGGACCAGCAAAATGTTCCCAGTTTCTCTTGGGATCACCCTGTAAACCGAGTAAATTCTCCATTGGGACAATCAATGCGGCATAACTATGGATTTAGACGACCATATTTTGAACAGACACATCACTATTTTGCTTTCCTAAAATTTGTAAAACACATAGGTGGACCGGTCGTTGAATGGATGCATAAAAAGCGCGAAATCACAGATCAGTTACAACCAGCTCTTGATCACATTCCTGAGCTAGAACAAAGGCATGAACCACAGTCCAACATACGTGAATGGTACGCTTGGACTTATCGGGAATCAGTATATGATCTGTACATTGTCAATGAGGCCGTGAAACTAGCTCGTGAAGTTGTTGTATTGGGTGTAGACCGAATACCAAACTATATAGAGGATAAATGGTGTGCAGAGAGTGAAGCAGATGTATGGAGCCTGGAAAGCGAAGTGGAAAAATTCTACTTCGCCTTTCCAAAAAAGTATTGGCCAGATGAGCAGTATTGGCCTGGGAGACAATAGAAGATGTCTATTAATCAGAGAGGAAAGCTGACGATATTGTGTATTGTATTGGTTCTGCTCTCAGGATGTCCCTCAAAATCTCCCCTGCACCCCAAGTATGACGAATTGATAAGTAGAGGGTTCTATGTGTATGTCCTACCAAAGCATGAGATGGAAGAGCGTGGATGGTCACGAGAGATATCCATTTGGTCGTGGAGCAGGCATTGCCAAGGGGGCGAAATCAGTGAGACATTTAACCCCATTCAGATAGATTATACCGGATCGGACTCCGGATTAAATCTGATGATTGGACCTTGGGATATGTACTGGGATAATCGAAGATCCACCACAGATATAAATCTGAGAACACCATGGGCTTTGAATGAAAATGCCGAATACTACATAATTACTGAGGATGGTAAAGACTACGTACATCTAAGATTCAATGATCGTTTTAAGATTCCTGTTCAAATTGTTTCAAACCTATCTGTTGGGGAGGTGGTTCAGTTGATAAACCAGCTGGAATATATAGGCCCTCCTCCCGACACAGTCACAAACCCTTGGGACTATTCTAGATGTCCTAATCAATGATCAATTGGATAAATCATCGCTCATACGATACTCTGTGTGCAACAGTCATTCGTATCAAGACTAAATCTCCTGAGCGACGGCGATGCGCTGTACCTCGTAGGCCACGAGACCCTGGGCCAGTTCGCGGACGAGGCGTGGGCCTACTACCTCCCCGACGCGCTGGGGAGCGTGCGCCAAGCGACGGACAGGACGGGGGCGGTGATGACGACCCGTGAGCCTGTCCTGAGCGTAGCTGAAGGATGGACGCCCTACGGCGTCGAGGTCGGTGACGCGCAGGCGGGGCTAGGATTCACCGGCGAGTGGTTCGACGCGGACGTCGGCTTGCAGTACCTGCGCGCACGGTGGTATGATGCGGAGGTGGGGCGGTTTACGCAGGTCGATCCGTGGGCGGGGGATGACGGGCGTCCGCAGTCGTTGAACGGGTGGACTTATGTTGAGGGAAATCCGATACGGTTGGTAGACCCTTCTGGGTTAACCTGGAATGCCCAAACTCAAACCTCCGTCAGGCACTACAAAGAGTACTTTTTGCAGAGCGCCGCACGGCATAATGCCATTCCTTCCATGGATCAGAATGGATTTGCAGGTTTGATTGCTTCTACGATGGCTAACGAAAGGCGTATGGGTAATATGCCGCGCGATGACCGTTACCGCAATCCCTTTATGCAATATGTTGAAGATCGTTCTATAAGCCTAGGTTGTATTGTTTCGGGGAGTTTTTTGAGTCGGGTATGTGATCCACGTAACAACGACACGTTTGATTTACAACAATGCTTGAAATACTATTCCAACGAAATCCCGGAAGCTGAACCACTTTTGGCGCTCGCTTCAGTGGGAATTGGGAATATCAAGCTTGCTACAGCCGCGCGACTCTGGAAAGGTCTCAACGGACATACGAGACCCGATGCCCCACCCGTGACCGTATCGCCTTTACAGTACGACCGAGAGTTGTTTTTTGGTAGCTCGACCATGACCATGAATATCAGCAACCCCTTTGATCCAGGTTGCACGTCTGGTGTTTGCGACTATGATCCGAGTACAAATACAGCGGCTTACCAAATACTGTCGCAGCAACTACTAGATCCGCAAATGAACATTGAGTATGCGGCCGCACTGCTGGAAGAAGGCGCT
>DAOTUH010000583.1:0-4375 GCA_034437255.1 Anaerolineae bacterium | reverse complement strand
GCCGCCGCCCAGCGCAGCAGAAGGTGCAGCTTCAGACTCCACCGCACCGACCTTGTCTCGCGTGGAGCCCACCGAAGAGCCTGAAATGACGGATGAAGAATACATCCGCAAGGTGACTCCGCATCAGCGCGCGCAGCGCAAAAACTACCGAGCGATTATCGAAAACAGGTAAGGCGGCTTGAGCGCAGGCTCTCTTCGCCCAGGGCTGTAGCTGTAGCCATGTAAGCGGTAAATGCTACGTGGCGCTGCCTGCCTTAATAGCTTGAGCCACTTTTTCTTCCACATACCGCATTCCACATCATGCTACGACGAATATTGATTGGCGAGTTTGCGCTGGTCTGCGTGCTTTTTCTCTTGCTATGGATGCCGCAGTGTGCGCTGCCAGACAATTCGGCGAGTAAGCGCTCCGCACAGCACGATCCTGGGACCGAAGAACGCAGCGAGGAGAAATCCGAGCCGCGCGACCAGCAGCCTACGTCTTATGCCTACCTCGGCGCGGTCGAGTCGCCGGTCCCACAAACGTCCGAATCCAACAGGGCCGTTCCAGCGCGCCAACGGTCGGAAACCGATGAGAAGGGGGAGGGAGATAGTCAGAACGTGTCGCAAGGATCGATCCCTGAACTTACCATTGAGGTGACAGCGTCAAGGCTCCGAGTTGCTGCGGAGCGACTGGGATACGTGCTGGTCGCTCAGACCTCCCAAGGCATTCTGGGTAAGATTGAGGAAGGCACACTCATCCCCATGCGGCAGGCCGAGCGAAAGCAGTATGCGACGCGGGGCCGCTCCGCCAGTAAGCATCCAGACGCTGGTGCGCTCCGCCGTGGGATTGCAGCTCAACTACCCGAGGCAGATCCGGATGACGTGCGCCTAACGTATCTCGTGCCCACTGAAGTGGAAGCGCGCTTTGTGGAAGCGCAACTCAGCGCAATAGAAGAAGCTGGCCTAACCCCCGATGAGGTCGCCGTCGTCTACGCGCGGTATAGCGAAGACGCTATCAAAGTCACCCGGCTTAGGTTAACGGATGGCTCGGTCCGAGACGCGTCATGATAGCCGCTCCATTGGCCACTCGGTAGAGTCACTTGCCGCAATGCACCCTCACTCAACACAATTTTTTGAGACGATGCCCTCTATCCTCCCAGATGCCAATGAGGAGCGCAATGAAGCCGTTCCGTCAGCGAGTGCGGTTCACCGTCTGATGCGTGGGGTGACGGCGATGGTGTGGTACGGTCTGGTCGTAATTGTGCTAATAAACTTCAGTTACGGCCTGCTTACCGGAGCTCCCATGAGCGCGCGTACGCTCGTCACACCACACCAGATTGACGCGCGCGTGGATACTCTTCACGGATGGATAACGCGCAATACGTCCTCACCGGAATCCAGGTCCGATGTACATGCCAAGCCGGAAAGCACGAGATATCCGTCCATGCGCGAAGCGCCAGCCCTGTACGCCCTCCACTTTCAAGAGGCGGCGTCGCGCTTCGGGGTTGAGCTCGCTCTGCTCAAGGCCATTGCACGAGCAGAGTCGAATGGGATGCCCCACGCCGTTTCTCATAAAGGGGCCTTAGGGGTAATGCAGCTCATGCTGCCTACGGCCCGGGACTACCTGGATGTGGGCCGCAATGACCTGTTTAACCCGCGCGTTAATATCACTATCTCCGCACGCCACCTGGCCGGGCTCGAGCCCAGGGTGAAGCGGATGTTTGCACTTGCCAACTACAGCGATGAGGTGCGCGTGAAGCTGATCGCTGCGGCCTACAACGCGGGATGGTCCAGGGTCAAGCAGTACCGCGGCATTCCGCCGTTTCCTGAAACGCAGACCTACAGCAAACGGGTGTGGCGCTACTATGAGGCGCTGAGTGAAAACAGCGACTCTGTGCTTTGATCGACAATTGCAGCCAAGAGGTTTAGCGGATGCCACGAAAAGAGACGCACCAAAAGGCGAGCCACTATGTCAGCCTCAGCACGGTGGCGCTGCTGGGGGTCGGGAGTGCTACTGACACGTATGTTCTGCCTTTTACCGAGGCTGTGCACTGGACAGAGCTTCCGGTTCTTGCACTTGTCATCGTAGTGGGTTCGCAACTAGGGGCGCATCTACCTGACTGGATTGAGCCCCCACATTCACCGGACCATCGCGGTCTTGCCCACAGCGTATTTATCTATCTCACCATCCTACTAAAAGTCACCATGCTATGGTTGAGTATAGCTCCGGTTGCAGAGAGCGGGGTGGGGAGGCGGAACTTCTTCTCCAGTCCCCCCAAGATGCGATTGACGCCCAGGGTCATCAGGAAGTAGATCAGGGCGCAGATGGAGTAGACGATGAAGGGTTGGTAGGTGCGGGCGGCGACCTGTTGGGAGCGACGCAGCAGTTCGGCCAGGCCCACGGTGTAAATCAGCGAGGAGTCTTTCAGCACGACGGCGGCCTCGTTCGACCAGGAGGGGATGGCCAGGCGGAGCGCCTGGGGCATCACGACGTGGATGATGGCTTGCAACTGCGTCATGCCTAAGGCGCGCGCGGCCATCATCTGCCCGCCGCTGACCGATTGGATCGCGCCGCGCAATAGCTCCATCTGATAAGCGCTGCTGCAAAAGCCAAGTGCGATGCTGCCGGCTATAAAGGCCGGCAGGCTGACAATCGAGGACATCCCATAGAAAAGAATGAAAAGCACCACCAGCGAGGGCAAGCCGCGCAGGATGGTGCTGTAGACCGCCGCGAATCCAGAGAGGACTCTGCCGCCGTAGACGCGCATCATGGCCAGCGGCGCGCCGATGATAAATCCGATGCCCAGGGACAAAAAGGTCACGGCAATCGTCAAGGTGGCGCCCTGGAGGAGATAAGGGAGGCTGGTGATAATATCCAACAGTTTATCCATAGATAACTCTTTTTTGTCTCAGGTAGTTCTAGGATTTGAAATTTCCCAAACCTGAACTTTTCTCTCAAAAAACGTTCGTTTTTGGAGGTTTATTTTCTTGGAACGGCTTCAGCCTTGCGAAGCTGGGAAACTCCGCAAGGCTGACTTTATTATCGGACGGGATGCATCTATTCTTCGGCCAGGTACTCTGTGGCCAATTGATCGATGGTGCCATCGTCCCACATTTCTTGGATGACCTGATTGAGGTGCCATTGCAGCCCTGCGGCGCCCTCACGGACGGCGATGGCCATATTCTCGCCGGCGAGGTTCTCCTCCAGCGCCATCTCGATGCCGCCCTGCTCGATGTAGGCCTTGGCGGCGAAGTAGTCCATCGCCACGACATCGATGCGCCCGTTCTTTAGATCGGAGATCGCCAGCTCGGCGCGATCATAGCGCGAGAGATCGGCCTCATCCATCTCGCCGGTCTCGATCAAGTTCGTCTGGACCCACTCCTCGTGGACGGTGCCGGCCTGCACGCCGATCTTGTAGCCGGCCATGTCGGCGGGTTCCTCGATGGCGATGTCGGCCCCCTCTTGGATCAGAATGGCGTCCGTGCCGATGTAGTAGTTTATCGTGAAGTCCACCTCTTCGTCGCGCTCCGGGGTGGCGGACATCGCCGCGATGATGGCGTCGATCTGATCCGCCTTCAACGCCGCGATCAGGCCGTCGAAGGAGATATCCTGAATCCCGACCTCCAGGCCCAATCGATCCCCGACCTCTTGGATCAGGACCATATCGAAGCCGTCGTACTCGTTGTCCTCGTTGACGAACTCGAAGGGCGGATAATCCGCCGAGGTGCCAACGACCAGCGTGCCCTCTGCTTGGATCTCATCCCATTTGCTCGCTTCTTCCGGCGTGGGTTCTTCCGTCGGTTCTTCGGTCATTTCCTCCGTTGGTGCTTCAGTCGGCTCTGGCGTACCGCCACAGGCCGTCAGCGCGAACGAAAGAACTAGGGTTAAAACTATGGGGATATACAACCACTTGTGTTTCATCGTAATTCTCCTCCTGTCTAAGGTTCTAAAAGATTCTAATCGAAGTAAATGGGTACGGTACGTCTGTTATTTTTCTGGCTCTCATTTATCACCCCCTTTTGGGCCGTTCCAAGAAAATAAACCTCCCAAAAACAAGTGGTTTTCTGAGGAAAGAGCCCCAAGTTTGGGAGGTTTTAAATCCTGGAACTACCTTGGTTCTCTCAATTAGTTTATCCTACCCATAGAAAAGGTAAGTGTCAAGTTGGCGACTGCTTGAAATCCCTGGCGCTCAGGAAATTGTCCGACAAAATCCCAAAGACCCCCCTCAAGCTAAAATACCCCGCAAACTTCTTGTGGGGTATCCTCTCCTCGCTTGCTATGATCAACTCTGCCGTCCGTGGATTGCTACATGCTCTCTTTGACGGCCTGTGCGAAGCGATACCCCAACTCGACGCCCTTGTCCAGCGCCTCGTTGGTAGGGCTGCCGGGGAATTC
>DAOTUH010000582.1:0-2082 GCA_034437255.1 Anaerolineae bacterium | reverse complement strand
AATCGCATTTACTATGCTTTGACTCGAGAATATGCTTTCTACCTTCGGGGCGACAAGGAGAGCATTGAGAGACTTTTGTATTTTGCTATTCAACGTGATATTGGAATTGGAAAGAAAACAACACTGGGGTATGGACGCATCGCCGACTTTGAAATCCAACCAAGTAGCCTTACCGCGACGCTGGGACATGAACTGAGCATCCCCGGTATGCCTCAAATCGCTTTGCTCAAAAATGTACCCTATCAGGAGATACAGCGCCGATGCGTGCGAGAACAAGGAAACTATGTTCCTATAAAGAAACGAGAAGCGGGAAAATGGGTAGATATACTTGAGCAGAAGGAATGGGATCAGAATGAGAGGCTATTTGGAGCTCGTGAGTTCAGCTTAGCATCACCCATAGAAACGTTTGACCGTTACCGGCCACCCTATTGGCGACGAGAGGGACGAACGCAAGTTTTGAGATATGGCACCTTGTTAATCCCTCGTTAGTATTGGGCTGTCATTCTGTGAGAAATAGAGACTGCGGTAAAGTCGACTTAACACGGAGGTTCCATGCACACAACCAACGAAAACACGCTACACTCCATCGTCCTCACCCTCGTGCCGACGCGCGAGGCGACGGTGCGGGCGACGATGGGCCACCAGGCCCACGGTGCTTTCCTGCGCGCCGTGGGCCTGGTGGCCCATCGTCGCCCAGGCCCACGGTGCTTTCCTGCGCGCCGTCGAAGAGTCCGACGACGCGCTGGCCGAGGTGCTGCACACGCCCGGCCTGCCCGCCAAGCCCTTCACCGTCTCCGCGCTGCAGGGCGCCGAGCGGATCAATCGCGGGCATCTGGTGCTCTCGCCCGAGGAGACTTACTGGCTGCGCTTTACCGTGCTCCTATGTCGTCGGTGGTGAGTCTTCTATTAAACCCCTTGGATGTGCCGGGCTCTTTGAGGATCTATGATTTGATCTCCATGCCACCTTCGAGTCTGGTGGAACATGCCCGCATTCAATCTGAGTGGTGGAGTGCGCAACTAGAAAGGCAACCACTCATGTTGCCAACCGGGATGCGCTACACTTTCCCGGATAAATAGAACAACGTTGAGGGCGAGCCCTACCTCGCCCTCAACATCAACCTATTACTGATCTGGTCATAATTCTCTAAACTTTTGAACGGTCTCCATGAACTACGTGATGTTGTTTAGTTTAACGTGCCCGGATCAGTAACAACAGTGGAAGAGCTCAATTCACATACTCATCCAGTAGGAGCAGGGCCAGGCTGGATGTCTTGTCTCGCCACCGAAGGTCATTGGTGACGATAGCATCTACGTTGTAGAGAGACGCGGCTGCGATTTGAATCGCATCAGGCATGCGGAGGCCGGTGGTGGCGCGTACGCGCGCGGCTTGTCGGGCCAGGGAGATGTCCAGTTGCACAAGCGTCAGATGGGGGAAGTTGGTCAGATAAAGCTCATAATCGCGCATGGCTTGCCGGTCATCGGCCCGCATTGGGACCACCAGCAGCTCGGCAAGGGTAAGCGTCGTCAAAGCCGAAATCTGGCCGGATTCGATCAACGCTAACACGACTTCAGTCAGGGGCGCATAGCGAGGATGATCTAGAAAATGATAAGAGAAAATCATCGTGTCCAGGAACACCTGCCGGTAGCCGGCGCACGCTGTACGGAGGGTGTCTACTCCCACGAGGCACGCTCCTGCTCCAGCCAGCTCTCGTCCTCGGCCCACAACTCGCGGTGCAGGCCGCGCAAGGTCGCGGTGAAGTTCTCCGGTCGGGCGCGCAGGACGATGGCGTCGCCCTCCAGGAGAAAGAGCACTGTGTCCTGCGGCTGCACGTTGAGCAGCGCGCGTACCTTCTCCGGTATCACAATCTGGTATTCGCGATCTACCTCGGCCGTGATGGCTTCCATCCTGTCACCTCCCTGTACTCATAAAAACATTATAGCATAATCCAGGAGGGTTCCATGCACACAACCAACGAAAACACGCTACACTCTATCGTCCTTACCCTCGTGCCCACGCGCGAGGCGACGGTGCGGGCGACGATGGGCCACCAGGCCCACGGTGCTTTCCTGCGCGCCGTCGAA
>DAOTUH010000581.1:0-6888 GCA_034437255.1 Anaerolineae bacterium | reverse complement strand
TTGGGATCGGTGCCGCTGGTGACGGTGATGACGGTATTGTAAGTGTACGCCAGCGCCGTCGTATCAGGGCTGGCGATGGAGGTCCCCGGCTCCTCCGGCGCTTCGGCGGCAACCAGCGTCGCGCCGAGCAATAAGCCCATCAAGATCAGTGTAAAAAGTGACACGAGAGTCCAGATTTGTCGTTTCATTAGAGTCTCCTTTTGCTGAATGCGGTTAATCGGACATGCACTATGCATGCCATTCTCAGTCTATCGGGAGACTCTCTCGTGGCTCTCTCGTGGATGGCGTACAGAAGCGACTTGGGGGCGACAAAGGCTCGATGGACTACAAAGTATTCTCACGTAGTGTGAAACGCCTGTAGATACCAGCCACTGATTTCTAGTTCGTCGTGTGTTACGTTCCGCGGCGGAGGGCCGCCATGTCACGTTGGATAGTGCGCCGGCTAACGCCCAGAGCGCGGGCCAGGTCGGCCGTGGACGGAGCGGCGCCTTGTGTCTGCGCTTCTTCCAGCAGACGTGCGAGGCGTACGCGACGTAGAGCGATGGCGCCCTGGGCGCGCTTCAGCGCCGCGTCGGCCGGGCCGGCGTCAACGGTCCACCGGACGCGCAGCGGCTCACCGCCCCGGACCGCGGGTAGCCTCACGGACTCGATCCCCACGTTGCGGGGTGGGGCGATGTCGCGCGCACGCAGCTCCCGCATCAGGCGGCGCATGGTGGGATTGCGGTGGAAGAAGGCCTGGCGGGCTTCCTCATCCTGGAGCGCGGCTGCGTCCTCCAGCAAGCATTCGTAGGCCCGCGTGAAGTAGTCCTGGGCTTGCTCCTCATGACCATTCGCCGCCAGCGCCGTCGCGTGAGCGTAACAGATCTCCGGGATGACCTCCTCACTGACGTCACCCTGCGCCATGGACATCACGGCCCGGCGGGTGAGCGTCAGCGCCTCGGCGGGTTGGTTCAGGCCCAGATGGGCCAACCCCTGATAGGCCAGCAGTTCGGGCACGAAGGTCAGTTCTCCCAGCTGCTCGCTGAGCGCGTAGGCCTGGCGAAAACGATCCAGGGCCACCGCATGTTGACCATCCACCCAGAGCGCATACCCGAGAATGGTCAACGTGGTTGCCTCCCAGTTGGAGTGGTTATGATCCCGGAAAGCGTCGAGCGCTTGTCGGGCAACGTGTACAGCCCGAGGGGCCAGTTCATCGTCGTGGTAGAGCAGGCCGCTGGCGAGATTGTAGCGGTTGACGGCGAGCCGCACGGGATCTTCGAGCCGCTGGCTGAGCGTCTGGGCCTGTGCCAACGTGCGCAGGCTATCGGCCGAACGTCCCAAGTAGTTCTGAATCAGCGCCACACCCTCCAGCGTCATCGCCTCCCACCGTTCCAGGCCCAGATCGCGCCAGATGCTCAATTCCTCCTGTGCTATCTCCAGGGCTTCGCCCAACACGTTAGTGTATGTGCAGATCATACGGAGTCCTCGCAGCGAGGCTGCCAGGTCGTAGTGTAGGCTGTGTTCCAGCGCGATCGGGCGAGCTTTATAGAAACAGGCTCTGGCTTGCTCGTAACGCCCTTGAAAGAGCTGACTGTTCCCCTGGAGATTTAGGATGCGCGTAATGCCGTAGTGTAGACCGCTTTCACAGGACAACGCCAGGGCGCGCTCGGCGGTTCTTGCGGCGTGCATTCCCTGGCCCAGGCGCTGTTGCGCCGTAATCAGCACTAATAACGCGCTTAGTTCCAACTCCGGGGCATTGGTCTCACGGGCCTCCATGAGCACCTCGGCGGCTACCTGCTCGGCTTTGGTGGTGGCGCGTTGGCCCAATGCTAGCTGGGCGGATCGCAATCTCATGCTTGTCGTGAGCCGGTTTTCCTGGCGCCGACGCTCGTCGGCCAGAAGGGCAGCCGCGCGCCCGTAGTCTTCCAGAAAGAGAGCCAGGTCTATCTCCAGCAAGTGGATCTCGTCGGCGGGAGCGTCGGACTGCCTGTGCAGGTGCCGGAGAGCGGCTCTGACGCGCGCCACCTCCCCCCGGATCAGCGCTTCCTGGGCCTGGTGCAGTAGCCCAGGCGTCGTATCCGCCCCGACGGCGGGTGAGGCCGTCTCGCTTCCGGCATACGGCGTCGTCTGAATGGCCTGGGCCAGGGCCTGCGTCGCCGGTTCGGGCTCTGCTTTGAGCTCGGCAAGCGCCAGGGGGACGTAGCGTTCGTATGCAGCCAGGGCCGCGCCTCGCCGTCTCAACGCTTGATAGGCGCGCATGAGCGTGCGCAGAGCTCGCTCGTCGAAGGGCTCTCGCTGTACCAGACGCTCTGCCAGGGGCAACAGCTCCTCGAATCTACCCTCCTGCCAAAGCGCATCGCAGGCGCGGTGCGAGAGGTCGATGTACCGGAGATATAGCGCCTCCCGCTTCTCCAGCAACCAGTCGTCATAGACGCCTTCGAGCAGATCGCCGCGATAGAGCCCCAGCGCCTCCAACCAGCTCTCCAGGTCCTTGGCGCCGGCCGCCTGACGGAAGGCACGCACGTCCAGCCAAAGGGATGCGGGCGGCACGTGCAAGGTCTGCGGCGTCGCCTCCACGGGCAGTTGCGGCAACCATGTGCGCAGCTGCCACAGCAGGTGACTCAGCCGCTGTCGGCCTTTCCGCTCAAGTGTGTCTGGGAAGAGTAAACCCGCCAGCTGGGCGCGCGTCCAGATACGGGGATCGAGCAAAAGCGCCGCCAGCAACACCTGGGCGCGATAGGGTGGGGCGGGCAGCCGTTCGCCCTCCAACGTCGCCGCGAACTCGCCGAAGAGATAGAAGCGCAGTGGCACGGGGGGCAGCGTACTTTGATCACCGGCGAGTTGTGTCACTGCGCGCCTCTAGGGGACTCGAACGCAACGGTAACTATGACGTGGATTGCCGCCCGTTTTGTACGTCGCGTTGACCGTGCCGTTGTAGGCGACGAAGTATCCGAGCGCTTCGCTGTACGCGTCGGCGGTCCAGTAGTAGATCGCCGGGTGATCGGTGGCCCAGAGCGGCGACTCCTTCTTGGGCTGCACGTCGCACGTTACTTGCTGCCGGAATTCGTTCTGCCACGTACAACCGGCGTTCTCGCCGTGCCGTCCCAGCGAGCGAACAGCTTCGTCGGTGGTGGGCATGCGCCAGATGTCCTGCGGCGTCTCCAGGAGCGCCGTTCCCCCGGCGTTGAGGTGGCGACAGAGGTTGGTTTGCGCCATATCCTCCTCGGTGGCGAAAACGATGTCTTCGTCCCCGTCGTCCTGGCGTCCGTAGCCGGGCTTGTCGCCGAGGCCGACGGGTGGCACGCCGTAGAGCGCGATGTTCTGCCACGAGGGGTAGCCGCCCCAGGGCTGTCGCCAGTTCCAGCCAGGTCCTTCCGGCGCCCAGATCAGCGTCACGCCGTGGCCCTCAATGCGTCGGGCACTGCGGTCCCCGTCGTCCACGCGGGTCAGGACGATGGGAAGCATGTAAGCCGAGACGCCCACGACGATGACCAACGGGATGCCCAGAAGTAGAAGGTATCGCCATTGGTTGCGCCAATGACGCCGCCACCTGGGACGCGAGGTGGCTTGCGCCTGCGATGTTGCCTCCGGTTCGGCTTTCCGCTCGACCACGCCATCGACGAGGAAAGCGGCTCCAACGAGCGCAATGCCGAGACCGATCAGCGCGACGGCGCGACTGAAGAAGAATAGCGCGAAGATGCCGATGCCCACGATCAGCGATCCGCCCACCAGGGGCCATCGGAAGGCGACCAGACTGGGGATCAACGTTACCACGATGGGCACCAGATAGGGCAAGCGGTTAGTCCATGTGCCCCACCAGCCCTCGTGATACATCTCGGCGATGCCCCAGAAGGTCCACAGCGCGGTGAAGAAGATCATGAAGAAGGATGCGCTGCGGCCCGGCAGTCTGATCATTACGTTTTTGTTGAGTTTCATCACGGGTCCTTAGCTGTTGCTCAATTCCCCCTTTCCTCTGTGTAGGCTATTCCTACATTAACATAATGCAGGTTATAAGACAAGGCTGCTTTTGGTGATTTTCTCCGTCGCTTGAGGCTTCTGCGTGTATAATGGTTTGGTTCGATCCCGTCAGCCAGAGGGTGTATTACATCGAATTCAGCATATAGCACGCCATTTGGTCCGTGATCGCTTCTAGTGGTTTGTCAGTCCTGATTTGATGAATTAAACAGAGCACTGAAGTACTCTACCGAAGCCTTCCGGCTGAACGTCCACCTGCGTGGACGGAAAACGCGTCGACGTAGGTCGGCGCCCGGCGCGCCAGCGACTCCGTTAGTGACTTCCCATGGCCACTGGGCCATCGGGCCAGGGCAGTCGCGGTGCTATTCATCGATTGAAACTTGATAAAGCACTAGGTTTCCTCATTCCTTATCGAAATATGGCACGATCTGTCAGGTATCGGTGATACACTGGATGTGATTTGGAATATATGTGCGATATCAACGCAGGTCTTAGCTACCTATCACATGGCTTCACTGAAATAACTACTAACCTCACGCAAAGGCGCCAAGAACGTTAAGGAAATTCAAATTAAGGAGATGTTAGATGAACAACGGTGTTGGAATGATCACGGTCAATAACACGGAGAAGGCCGCCGAACATGGGTTTTTCTGCTACAAAAGCAAGCCCAAGGCGGAGGGGTACCGTCGCAAGCTGGCGTGGCTGGAGCAGCGCTTCGCCGAGGGCCTGCAGATCAAGATCATCCATGAGGACGGCAGGTCCGTGGGTTTCATTGAATACACGCCGGGCGAGTTTGCCTGGCGACCGATCCAAGCGCCCGGCTATCTGGTCGTCCACTGCCTCTGGGTCGTCGGGCGGGCGAAAGAGAAGGGCTACGGCTCGCGCCTGCTGGATGCGTGCCTCGAGGACGCCCGCGCCATGGAAAAACGAGGCGTCGCTGCGCTGACCAAGAAGGGGGGGCACCTGGTGGGCAAGAAGATCTTCCTCAAGCACGGGTTCGAGGGAGTGGATAAAGCGTCACCTTTCAGTCTGGTGGCGCGGACGTTTAACGCTGCGCCGCCACCGGCGCTGCCCCAGGACTGGGACGCGCGCCCGGCGTGGTATGGCGAGGGCCTGACGGTCGTCTATGCTAACCAATGCCCGTACTTCACGAATGCGGTGCAGCAGACGTTGGACGTCGCCGGAGAGATGGGCATCGAGGCTCGACGCGCGGTCGAGCTGACCAGCGCGCAGGAAGTGCAGGAGCGTGCGCCCTGTCCCTACGGCACCTACGGGATTGTGCTGAATGGGCAGCTATTGAGCTGCACCCACCTCGGTGCCAAGCGGCTCAAAACGCGCCTCCAGGAGTTTCTTGCGGAGGAGACACCATGACCCATTCGCGTTCCTATGAGCGTTATCCAGCGTGGATCGTCCTGGTGAGCAATCTGGTCTCGTGGGCCCTTTATGTCATCGGCGCGATCCTTCTGGCTTCCCTGTGGATCTGGCTGCTCGTGCCCTACTTGCTCTACGTGCTCTGGCTGGAGATCAGGCTGCTCAAGACCGGATGTGTGGACTGCGCCTATTACGGGAAAGCCTGCGCGTTTGGTAAAGGCAAGCTCTGCGCTATGGCGTTTGAGCCGGGCGATCCGCAGCAATTTATCCAGCACGAGATCTCCTGGGCGGACATGATCCCGGATTTTATGGCTTCCGTGCTTCCCCTCGTTGGAGGGATCGTGTTTCTGGTGATCAATGGATGGCTGCCCTGAAAAAAGGTCCAAAACTCGGAGTTTTAGTAGTTTACCCCCTACATCTAGTGATTTTGGTTACGAAAAATCTACATGTAGTGTCAAGTTTCGGAAAACTCCGAGTTTTCCCAGTTATTTCATTAGAGTCAATGGATGGAACTGGGGCATCGTCGCACTGTTGGTCCTGCTGATTTTGCTGGCGTCTGGTGGTACGGCTTTTGTCAGAGGTACGTTTGCTTGCCCATACTGCAAGCAGCGAGGGATGGGTTGCCCTGCATACGAGTTGTTCGGAGGAAAATCTGATGGCTGACACGATCAACTGGTTACTGGCATCCGACGAACCGTGGACGCGCTATCGTACGTTGGTGGATCTGCTGGATCGACCGGAGGACGACGCCGAGGTGCAAGCTGCTCGACAAGCGATGCTGGCGCATCCGCAAGTCAAGGGTTTGATTGAGAAAGCCGCTGACTGGCCCGGCTTCGCGCTCAAGCGACACAACGACGCCAAGCACCCGCTCTACGCGCTGAGCACGCTGGCGGATTTCGGCCTGCGGGTGGATGATCCCGGTATGTCCCCGATCGTCGAGGCGGTGATGGCCCATCAATCGGCGGAGGGGCCATTTCAGACGACGTTACGTCTCTACAAGCGCTTCGGCGGCATCGACGGGGAGCACTGGATGTGGATGGCGTGCGACGCGCCGACGTTGCTCTACGCGTTGTTGGCCTTCGGATTGGGTGAGGAGCCGCGCGTGCAGCGGGCGACAGATCATCTGGTAGGTCTGGACGAGGAGAACGGCTGGCGCTGCAGGGCGGCACCTGAGTTAGGTGATTTCAAGGGCCCGGGTCGGCGCGAGGATCCCTGTCCCATCGCCAACGTCTACGCGCTGAAGGCGCTCTCGCAGGTGCCGGATCTGGTGGACAGCGCGGCTACCCGCACGGGGGCCGAGATGCTTCTCTGGCACTGGGGGCCTGAGTGTGAGCGGAAGATTTTCTTGTTCGGCCTCGGCACCTTCTTTCGCAGGCTCAAGTATCCCTTTGTCTGGTACGATATCCTGCACGTCGTGGACGTGCTCAGCCACTTTCCTTTTGTGTACGACGATCCGCGCTTTCACGAGATGGTGGATACGATCATGGAGCAGGCCGACGCCGAAGGGCGGTACACCGCTGCCTCCATGTATCGCGCCTGGAAAGGCTGGTCCTTCGCCAACAA
>DAOTUH010000580.1:0-5585 GCA_034437255.1 Anaerolineae bacterium | reverse complement strand
GCAGGCCATCCTTCGACCTTGCTCAGGACAGGCACGCACCACGCACCACGCACCACGCCATCCTTCGACCTTACTCAGGACAGGCACGCAACGCGCAATCCTTCGACTTTGCTCAGGACAGGCACGCATCCCATTTCACGCCCCCTCATTGCCGTCGACCAACTCTCCGCCGGCTACAACGGCACCACCGTCCTGCACGACGTCTCCGCGCGCGTTGGGCCGGGCGAGTTCGTGGCGGTGATGGGCGACAACGGCTCCGGAAAGACGACGTTTTTGCGCAGTCTGCTGGGCCTGCTCAAGCCGCAAGCGGGCCGCGTCAAGGTGCTGGGACGCGATACGCGCAATGCACCGGTCTCGTCACTGGCCCGGGACGTGGGCTTCGTCTTCCAGAACCCCGATCACCAGCTCTTCGCCGAGAGCGTCTGGCAGGAGACGACGCTGGCGCCGCGCAACTTCGGGCAGTGGGACGCCGAGACGGAGACGCTGGCGCGCTCGCTGCTGGCGACGGCCGGGCTGGAGCAGCGACGTGACGATCACCCCTACCGGCTGAGCTACGGGCAGAAGCGGCGGCTGACGCTCATCGCCACGCTGGTCACCGCGCCGCGTCTGCTCCTGCTGGACGAGATCCTCATCGGGCAGGATCCCGCCAACGCCGCGCGTCTGCTTGGCTGGGTGCGGAGCCACGTGGCGTCCGGCGCCACCGCCGTGATGATCAACCACGATCCGCACATCACCCAGACCTACGCCGACCGCGTGCTCTTTCTTGACCGGGGCGAACTCATCATCGACGCGCCGACGGAGGCCGCGTTCCGGGCGCTGGCGGAGCGTGGCTTCGACGCCTACGTGCCCAACGGGAGAGGCCCCACGTGAAAGCGCGATTAACCTATCGCCCAGGCAACTCGCTGCTGCACCGGCTCCATCCGCTGGTGAAGGCAGCCTGGCTGCTGGCGGGCACCGTCGGCGTCTTCGTGCTCCGCGATCCCTGGGCCGTGCTGGGCCTGCTGGTCGCGACGGTGGCAACGTTTCCGCTCAACCGGCTCTCGCCAGGCAACGCCCGAGGCGTGCGGCTCTTCGTCATGACGGCGCTGGTGCTGGCGCTGCTCCAATTCATCTTCGTCGATACGGGACCGGTCTGGGCGGAAATCGGCCCGATCACCCTGACGCGCGACGGCGTCGAGGCCGGAATCTACGTGGCGGGCCGGTTCCTCTGCGTCGTGTTGCTCAGTTATCTCTTTGTGCTGACCACGGAGCCGAACGACCTGGCCTACGCGCTGATGAAAGCCGGGCTGCCCTACCGCTACGGCTTCGCGCTGATCACGGCGCTGCGCCTGGTGCCCGTCTTCGAGGATGAGGGCCAGATCGTCTACGAGGCCCAACTGGCGCGCGGCCTGCGCTACGACAGCGGCGGACCGGCGCGCTTCCTGCGGCTGGCGCGGCAGTACATCCTGCCGCTGCTCGTCTCGGCACTGAGCAAGGTCGATGCGCTGGCAGTCTCCATGGAGGGCCGCTGCTTCGGCAAATACCCGCGCCGCACCTTCTTGCGTAAGGTCACCCTGCATCGCCGGGATTACGTCGCGCTGGCGCTGCTCGCGGCAAGTGTACTGGTTTTGATTAAGTTGAAAGTTGCAAGTTAAAAGTTGAAAGTTGTTTCGATGAGACGTAGCAGCCATAGATGTACCATCGCATTTAAATAAAACTTGCAACCTTCAACCTGCAACTTGTAACTGTCATCATCAAAGGAGTATCTACATGAGAAAATTCTGGTGGATCGGTGGCCTTATTCTGGTCATCGCCCTGGGTGGCGGATTCTTCCTGGGACGGAACACGGCGCCCGTCGAGGTGCTGGCGCGTTATCCCCTGGCGATGCTCTCAGAAGAAGCAGCGACCATGGTCGAGTGCGCGGAGTGCCACGAGCACGCCCCGGCGGAGTTCCACACCTGCGACACCTGCCACGACGATCACGGCGCCGTCGAGTTCGCAGACGTGCCCTTCTACGCCGTCATCGCTTTTCAGGGTGACGTGCCGGAACCCGGCTACATCCAGATCAACGAGATCCTGCCCTACCAGGATCAACCCAACACCTTTGTTATGGTGAAGGAGTTCCTAGCGGAAAAGGGCGTGACCGACTTCGAGAGCGTGACCTTCGCCTCGCGGGACGAGGGCTTCGTCACTGTGACGCGCGAGAATCTGACGGAGGCGGCGCGGTTGATGCCCTACGTCGACGGCGTCCGCTTCGCATCGGAGGATCTGCACGTCTCCACCTGGATCAAGGGCATCACGCGCATCATCGTGGTGGGCACGGAGACGCCGCTGACCATCGACGGCGAGGCCACGTCCATGGGGCGATTGCTGCTCGGGCCGACGCGCGCCGTCACCGTGGAGCAGACCGACGTCATGCTCAAGGGCCAGGACGACGGCGAAGTCCGCCGGGGCAAGACCGCCTCGCGGGTCACGGGCGTACCGCTGACGACGCTGCTGGGTGCCGATTTCGCCGCCGTCACCGTGGAGACCGCCGGCGGCGAGACAGCGACGCTGGACGCAGCCGAAGTCGAAGGCGCGGTGCTGGCGCAGCGGCGCGACTCCCCCACCCTGGTGCTGCCCGGTCGCGGGCGGAGTGAATGGATCGGTGACGTCGTCACCCTCTCGGCGGGGAGGTAGCGCATGCGAAAACGCACACACGTTATTGTCCAGAAGCCGGGGCCGGTCGCCCGACCGCGCCCCCGCGCCGTCGCAGCGCTGCTGCTCGTCCTGCTGCTGAGCGCCTGCGCGCCCAACTGGGAGGTCACGCTCGCCGGTCCAGGTGGCGCCATCACTGTGAATCACGCCCGGCTGCAGGAACTGGACTCCTTCGCCGAGGACGAGGCCGTGCCGCTGGAACGGGTGCTCTGGGAGAGCGGCTACCGCGTCCTCGAGACGGTGACGATCACCGAGGCGGACGGTGCCGGCAAGACCTTCGCCTGGCCCGACGTCGCCGAGGACGCTGCCTGGCAGTTCGACGGCGCGGTCGTGGTGGACGGGACGGCCTTCACGCCAGAACGCATCGCGGTCGCACCGCACGCGGACGTTGCAGCGGTCACGGTGCAGATCACCGATCTGGCGCCCACGGCTGCCGCCGCGCTGGGGCTGCCCGCGCCTGCAAAAGCCACCGGCGACGTGCTGACAGATAACAAAGCGGATCACGTGCTGCTGCTCTTCCTGGACGGCTTCGGGTACGTGCGCACCACCGAGGCGCTGGCTGATGGGCTGATTCCCACACTGGCGGCGCTGCCGGAACCGCAGCGCGCGCTCACGGTCTATCCGCCAGCCACCAGCGTCGCGTCGGCGGCTATTCTGACCGGCGCTGAGCCCGGCGTCAACGGCGTCGACCGGCGCGGCATTCGCACCACCGAGACGGAGACGCTACTCGACGTCGCCGCCGAGGCCGGGCTGAGCGTCGAGGCCGTCGAGGGCAATGCGCTGGCCTTCAACATGCGCAACGCCGAGATCGACCTCTCCGGCGATAAGGACGGCAACGGCAGCACCGACGACAACGTGCTGACCAACGCCCTCGCCGTCCTGGAGGAAAGAATGCCCGACCTCTTCTGGGTACATTTCCACGGCATCGACGACGCGGGCCACACCTACGGCCCCGGCGCGCCCGAGGAAGCGGCGACCATCCGCGAGGTGGACGCCGCTGTGGGCAAGATTCTAGACGCGCTCCCCGGCAACACGCTGGTGCTGATCTTCGCCGATCACGGCATGCATGCGGTGCACGAAGAGGGGCGCCTGGGCAACCACGGCAACCTGATCGCCCGCGACATGTTCATACCGATCTGGACAGTAGTCACAGACTGAGAGAATCAAGGAGGTGACGCCCTTTAATGAAAAATGGTAAATGAGCAAATGACAAATGGGCATCCAGCTGGGGCCGGTCTCCTGACCGTGTCCCCTCAATGCAAAATGACAAATGACCATCTGACTAACAAGGAGGCATACATGAGACGACAACATTGGCTATGGATTACGGCGCTGGCGCTGCTGGCGCTCACGCTGACTGCGTGTGGCGGCGCGCCCAAGGTCGACTGGGAACTCCGTGTCAGCGGAGACGTGGACACGCCCCTTAACTTGAGCTACGCAGAGTTGACCGAGATGGAGCAGAAAGACCTTAACGAGATTTTGATGGAGAAATCGCTGGGTGAGGACGTGATCACGTCCTGGAGCGGCGTGCCCGTCGATGCTATCTTCGAGCAGGCCGGCGTAGGCGAGTACAGCACCGTGACGGCGCTGGCTGCCGACGGCTACGCCATCGAAGTCACCAAGGACGAGATGCAAGGCGCCATCGTCGCGCTACAAACGTCCGGCGAGTGGATCCCTAACGTCAAAGAGGAAGAAGGCAAAGGGCCGATCCGCCTGGTCTGCCCGGAGACCCCAGCCAATCGCTGGGTCTTCCAATTGCAAGAGCTGCAAGTCAGCCAATAACCCAAGATCAAGTTCCAGACAAAAGGAGGCACTATGTTCAAGAAAATGCTATTCACGCTCGTCACTGTTGTCCTGGTCGCTGGTCTACTCGTCGGATGCGGCGGCGGTGGCGAGACCGGTGGCGGCGTGCCAGAGGATGCCGCGCTCAAAGTCACTGGCATGGTCGAGAGCGAAGTCGGCTGGACGGCGGACGATCTTCAAGGGATGGAGACCATGGACGTCGAGATGGAGAACAAAGAGGGCGGCACGGACACCTACACGGGTGTCTCCCTCAATGCGCTGCTTGACGAGGCTGGCGTGCAGGGCGCCGCAACCACGGTGGAGCTGATCGCCGACGACGGCTACTTCGTCGAGGTCGATCTGGGCGAACTCCAGGCCTGCGACGACTGCATCGTCGCCTTCGACGGCGACGGTTTCCGCAGCGCCTTGCCCGGCTTCCCACGCAACACCGGCGTCAAGGGACTGGTTGAGATCAACGTGAAGTAAGCCCGACGAAACGTTATACCGAGAGAGGGACCTGAATGAAGATTAAGAAAATAATCCGGTAATAGAGGTTCGTACACTATCTGGCGAATCCCTGGTCAATGGATGTTGATCTGGAAATACACCCTCTTCCACGTCATTTCGAGCGGAGGGCCGTTTTTGCCCGAAAGCCTACCCTGAGCATGGCCGCAGGGTCGAGAAATCTCCCCGCCCCGACTGCAAAACCTCGTTCATTTGCAAGCATCGGGAGATTTGGAGACGAGAGGGGGAGATTCTTGTGAGCCGTTGGCTCCCTAAGCCAGGGCCTCGACTTCGCTCGGAATGACGGAGAAGGAGAAGGCTGGTCATATCCGGCAAGATCTGACATCAAAACGCCCCGTTCATTGGTATTTCCTGCGTGTAGAGTGCAGCAGGAGATTACCGAATTAGATCTTTAAACCTCATCACCATCAGGCGACCAGCTCCTTCGGCCCGTCGATGGGCAGCGCGACGTAGAAGGTGCTCCCTTCACCCGGCGCGCTCTCGACCCAGATGCGCCCGCCGTGATATTCCACGATTCGCTGGCAGATGGGCAGCCCCAGGCCCGTCCCGGTGCGGTGTTCCCCCGGACGCAGGCCGACGCGCACGAACTCCTCGAAGAGCTT
>DAOTUH010000579.1:0-4364 GCA_034437255.1 Anaerolineae bacterium | reverse complement strand
GTGACCTGGGAAGCGTGCCAGACGCTCAACGGCAGCTGGGGCTATGACCGCGACAACCTCGATTGGAAATCGACGGAGATGCTGGTGCGGATGCTGGTCGATACCGTCGCCAAGGGCGGCAACCTGCTGCTCAACGTCGGGCCGAACGCGCGGGGTGAGTTCGAGCCGCGCGCGCTGAAGCGGCTGCGCGGCATCGGCGCGTGGATGCGGCTGCACGACCGCGCCATCACCGGCTGCGCCGCCAGCGACTTCACGCCGCCGCCCGACTGCCGCTACACGCGACACGGCGAACGGCTCTACCTCCACCTCTTCGCCTGGCCCTACCGCCACGTGCACCTGGACGAGCTGGCGGGCCGCGTCGCTTACGCCCAGCTCCTCAACGACGGTTCGGAGATCAAACGTATCGAACTCGACCCGGAGCAAGCCCCACAGAACACGACCATGCGTGGCTCGCGCGGCGCGCTTACGCTGGAACTCCCTGTCCAGAAACCGGACGTCGCCGTGCCCGTTATCGAGCTGTTCCTCAAGTCGTGACGTTCTAACATGACGTGGAGACCAGATCCGGCGGGGATCTGGCGATCCCCTTCAAGCCGGCTGGTGGTAACGTTTCTCTTATGTTTCCGGGGTTGAACTGTATAGAATGAGATCCTCCCTGTCCGGCTGGCGAGGTCGCGCGCTGGACAGCCGGTCAATGGAACTCCCGCCTGATGTCGGGTGACATCGGCGGGAGTTTGATGTACCTTGAGGTAGAAGACGGTGGAACTTCTTGGCGTTTTTCTCCGTCAACAAGGTGCAATTCAACATAACAGGGAGGTCACAATGCAAGCACAGGAACGCGCACTGGCGCAGGCGAATGATCTTATCACCATGGCTTTGGTCTTATTGCTGCTGGCAGGTGTGTTGGTCGTGGCCATGACGGCGGTGCTTTCCACGGCAAATACCTCATTCTCCTCTGAGGATGCGGAGAGTGCGCCGGCAGCGCTATCTTCTGCATTTCAGACATCTATCCTACAGACGGATAGGGATGCAGTAATCGCGTCTATTATCTGAGAGCAGACCTACCTGGTAAGGCAGGTTTTGAACCGGTCTTTACGTCAGGTCGAATCCTGTCGTTCTAGCCGTGAAGGCTTTCAAGCGTTTGAGATAGACTACTGGAGAGTTAAACACTCCTCCTGTTAAGCGCCGCAGCCGAGTGATGAATCGGCTGCGGCGCTTTCTTCATAGATCTGAATGATCGGGCGGGCAATATAATCCCTGTATGAGATCACCTTTCGATGTTCACAGCTCCTCTGTGTTCCACGTAAGGGCGGCGGGGACGATGAAGCCCGCGAGCAAGGCCAACGCGACGATCCCGCCGGTGCCGCCTGCGCGCAAGGGAGGCGATGTGGAGGGACGGTATGCGCTCCCGGTGCCGGGCGCCGACGTAGCGGTGGGCGCAGGCGCCGCTTCAAAGCTGGTGAGGATGTCATCAATATAGACGGTGCCGGTGCTGGCAGCACCATCAGGGACACCGTCGAAGAGGAGGGCGAAAAAACTCACCGGATAATCCAGCCCCCCGTTGTCGGGACCCGAGATATGGACGTTGGGCCAGCCACGGCCCTCGTCGAAGGGCGCCGACATGCGCTGCCAGCCTGTGTGATAGATGCGCCCAAAGGTATACTGGCGCACCTCACCGGCGCTGTCCTGGATCCAGGCATTGAGAAAGTGCCCAGATCCGTCACCGTAGACCCAGACCGTCAGGCCGGAGGGTTGCCCGCTCAGGGCGGGTTGGTCGATGGAGCGGAAGACGACATAGTTGACCTCCTCGGCGGGGAAGTCATAGTCCAGTTTACCCGAGGAGGAACCGCCGCGGGCCTGTTCCCCGGAGCGGGTGAAAGTACCGTAGGGCTCGTTGCCTCGTTGCCATCCTCTGTTCTGTTCGAAGTTGAAGACAACGCTGGGCGACCCAGAAGGCGGTGGTGAGGTAGGCGGGGGCGAGGTGGAGGCCTCTGTTGCAGTGGCTCCCGGAGTGACCGTTGGTGCTGGCGTTGTGGGAACGACGGTTGCCGTCGCCGTGGACGTGGGTGCCGAGGTCGTGGCGGTGGGGCTGGGGGTCGCGGTCGCCGTTGCCGTTGCTGTAGAGGTGGCCTCGTCGTCAGTGTCGCTCGCTGTGGACGTGGGACGCGGCGTTGGAGTCGCGGTAGGCGTCTCCGTCGGCGTCGCTGAGGGCTCCGGTGTGGAGCTCGGCGATGGCGTAGGCGTATCGGTTACTTCCTCAATGATGGGGAAGGGCGTAGACGTGGGAGCGAAAAAGGCCATCAAAGGGCCAGAACCCCGACTGCCGGCGAAAGCGAGTCCGCCCCCGACCAGCAGGAGCAGGACAAACATGCCCATGATACCCCACAACCATCCCCGCTTTCGCCGGCGCTTGTTTTCTGGAGGCGGCGTCTTCGGCTGGGACCCAGACCAGTACTGTGGTTGGGACGCAGCTTGAGGCGGAAGCGCAGCCGTCATGGAAGGCCAGGCAGATGGTTGTTCCGCAGGGTACGTGCCCGCGTAGGGCGCCGGTCGAGAAGATTCCTCTCCCGCAAGGGCCTCGACCATGGCCTCGGCGGAAGGATAACGGAACTCCAGCGGAAGCTCCATCGCCGTAAGAATGACCCGGTCCAGGTGTGGCGAGATCTGCTGATTAATCAGGCGCGGTGCACGAAAAGACACCCGGTTGGCTATCCGCTGCGTGGCGGTGGGCGGCACCTGGCCCGTCATGGCATGGTAGAGCGTCGCGCCTAGACTGTAGAGATCGCTGCGCGGATCGGTATGACCAATGTGCGTATCGTATTGTTCGGGAGGCGCGTACTGAGGCGTCCCCATGCCCCGCATGATAGTGCGGGTCTTGGGTGCGTCGGGATCCCAAAGCTTCACCAGACCGAAATCCACCAGCACAGCGCGCCCATCAGAGCGAATGATGACGTTCTGCGGCTTGATGTCGCGGTGCAGAATGCCTTGCGTGTGGCAGTAAGCCAGCGCGCCGAGGAGCTGCTCGGCCCAGGTGACAACCTGTTCCTCTGGCTGCACACCCTTTTGCGCAATGAGGTCCGCCAGACTCTTACCCTCCACATAATCCATGGTGAGATAGGCGTTCCCGTCCTCCTCGAAGAAGTCATTGACGTCCACGAGGCTGGGATGATCCATGCGTGCCAGAATGACGGCTTCTTGTTCGAATTGCTCGCGGAGCTCTTCCAGGGTCTTGGGATCGAGGCCGGGTTGGGGGATCATCTCCTTAAGAGCCACGGGCTTCTTGAGGCGCAAGTCCCACGCGCGGTAAACGGCACCCATGCCGCCCTGGCCCAACAGTGCGACGATGCGGTAGCGATTCTGCAATATCTGTCCTGTCTTGAGTGCCATAGTTTGCTCCCTTATATGCACCTGAAAGCAAAAATGTGCGCGGCCTCCGTCTGAGATACATGACCGGTGTCATGAATGTGGGTGACTATATCTCTGCTTGTCGAGTGCGGCCGGTTCGGCTCGTACGTCATGTGGAGTTGAGCGATGGCTGCTGGATAGCTGCCGACTAATAGATAATATACTCCCTATTTGGCAGGGCGCAACGTAGTGTTTTGTCAAGCGTCAATTGATGAACGTGCATGGCGTCTTACCAGCCGGTGGTAGCCCGACTGCCCTGGCCCAACGGCCCGATAGCCGTGGGTCGCGCTGAGCGTCGACGTAGATCGACGCGAGATCCCGTCCACGCAGGTGGACAGTCTAGCGTACTTAAGTACTCGTTTGGGCTGTTTATCAAATCAGGTCTGACAAACCAGTAGTCTTCCAGAGGGTCAAAACGTGCCTGCGCATCGGGATTTTGACGTCATCTGTTTGCCCGCCCGTCTCGCTGGACTGAATGCCCATTACCGAGTACTATATTCATGAAATGTGGATCGGGGATGGAGGACAGGGTTCTTGGAGAGCCGCTCTCTGGTCTTCCGTCACCGGTCAGTCAACGGCAGTATAATAATATAGGGAAGTGAAGCACATGAATCAGGATGAGATTATTGTCACGCACGAGCTGACGCGGCAATTTGGAGAGATCGTCGCGGTCGATGCGCTGACGTTGGCCGTGCAACGTGGGGAGATCTTTGGCTTCCTGGGACACAACGGCGCGGGGAAGACAACAACCGTCCGCTTGCTTAACGGGATTCTAACGCCCGACGGCGGTCGCGTCCGCGTGCTGGGCTTCGACCCGCTGACCGACGGGCCGGCGCTCCGGCGACGTACCGGCGTGCTCACCGAGACGCCTTCGCTGGACGAGCGGCTGACGGGCCGGGAGAACCTCACGCTAGCGGCTGAACTCTACGGTGTGCCGGTCGACGAGGTGCAGCGCCGGGTGG
>DAOTUH010000578.1:0-2672 GCA_034437255.1 Anaerolineae bacterium | reverse complement strand
CAAACGTGACGTTATCCAGCGCATATTTCTGAGCAAACGCCATCGCCTGGGCTTTCGTTGGCCCTTCACCGATCAGCTCAAAGTGAATCTCCGGATCATCCTTCAGCATCCTTGCTGCTTCCATAATATGGTCTACACCGTGGTTGGGGATGAATGTGCCATAATAGATGGCCCTAAAGACACCGTCTTCTTGTCGTTCGACATCCACCGGACGAAAGACTCTGTCATCGGCGCCGGTTGGGACCAGGCGGAAGCGATTTGGATCCAGACCGTAGGTTTTATGAAACCAGTTCACATACTCCACCGTATCGATAATCAACAGGTCGGGCAAAAGACAGACCAGTTTCTCTGCCCAATAGATCAGCCGACCGGTCACGGGATGCTTGGCGGTCAATCCTCGTTCCACCGCGATAAGGTAGATAGACATGAAGATGTCCAGCACCAACGGTTTGCCACGCAACCATGTCAACAGATGGGCCAGGTAGACATCCAACTGGCCCGGATACCCCAACACCATCACGTCATAATCATCGATCTTCCGATAAGCCTTCAACAGCTGATAATACGTTCGAATGACGCGAAGGAGAAAAGAGAGTCTCAACCAGCCCCCGCTGGCCGCCTCGACACGATCCTCAATGCCGTGCCAGAGCGGCACGTGGCATTCGATGACCTCAACGTCGTTGCGCCGCAGCCCCGCGATCATGATCTGATTGCGGGAGTAAAGCGAGCGGTAGGTGCCGAAGTAGCAAACACGCATAGGCCGTAGCGTAGACATCCTCAGAACTCGACTTCACTGAATCTCAAAAATCCACACGCGATCTTGATGATAAGACGGGTAGTAGAATTCGCTTTCCAATAAGCGAGCGGGATCCAGAACGTGGGGGCCACCGTAGTTAACCCGACCACGCCGCTGGCCGATATAGACGTGCGTTACGCCATGCGCTTTTAAAAGATCTCGCGTCGCAGGGTGATTCATTCCTGCTTCCTGAATCTGTCTCGTCACTTCGTTGATCCACAATCGGTACTCGTACATCGGTCCCTGCTCCGTACCGTAGTTTAACGGCGGGACCGTATTCGCGCGCTCGGCTAACACGGGCAACCACCAGCCCCCGTCCGAGCCGACAATCACGGTATCATTGTAGGCGAAGAACGAGTTAGTCAAGAATCTGGCATCTTCAGAGACGTGCTCGCGGATCCATCGCATGGCCCGAAGATCAGGCCGGGTGACCATGGCGTGTTGGGCGACGCGCAGATCGCCCATGCGTGCTCTGAAGCCTGCCAACCCCACAACGAGAATGACCAACGCCACAAACACTGTCGAGATTTTCGAAGCGGGCACCTGCGCGAGGAGACCGGCCATCAATCCTCCCACCAACGCGCTCCAGGGCAAATACATCGCCATGAAAAGCGCGAAGTTGCTAATGGCCCCACTCCCAGGAAGACGCACCCACACCGGGTTGGTCACGATGAGGAGAAGAAACCACCAGAGGCTTATCAGCAGTGCGCCCCGCTTACGTTGCCAGAGGCCCCATCCCAGCGCTACGGCGAAGAGAAGCCAACCTACTGGCGCCAAGTAAAGGGTAAGATCGCCAATGGTATTGTACTGTTGAGTGTACCCGGTAACCTGGCTCGCGCCCGTCGTCAATTGGCGACCGAAGTTTGCCAGGATCTTTCCACCTGCGATATGCATGAACCAGGGTAAGAAAAGGAGTGCGCCGCCCAGACCTACCGTGACGACGTGAGATACGGCTTTGCGCCCATCGCCCCGGAAAGAGACGAGCAACCAAGCGAACACAAACACAACGTAGAAAATCAAGACGCGATAGTGCGTCAGGGCAAGCCCTGCTACGGCCAACCAGGTCAGCGCCACCAAGCGCCAGCGTCGCCGCTCAGCGCCGAAGGCCTCCCAAGAGAGCCACACCGCGACCGGCAGAATTACCTGCCCGGTCAGCTGTGTGTAGCGTCCCCAGTTGACGTAGAACATAGGCATGGGGGAGAGCAGGCCCGCCAGCAAGACAGCGATAACGCCGGCCCAGCGGTTGTTGCTAATCCGACGCGCGAGCAAATACAGCGTGAACACCGCCAAGCCGTTCAGGATTTGTCCCTCCCAGATCACGGCCTGGGCCATCGAGATATCTGTCACCCAGTGAAAGGCGGCCACAGCGGCGTGGAAGCCGAAGTGATAGGTAAACGAGCGTAGATCTGCATACGGTTCCCAAGAATCGAAAAGACCGCCATTGTCCACCAACAGCTGCGCGATCATAGTGTGCTGGTACGAATCGCCCCACATGGGCGCATCCAACGTCCGCACGACAAGCAAGCGCACCCCAAAGACCAGGGCCAGGACGATCAACAAGGTCACGTCGGGCCAGAAGGCGTTTGAGCGCACCCAGCGCTTCAGCGCATCCCCGCCTTTGCGTGGCCGCCAGTCACGGTAGCGCCACACCAGGGCAACGAGGCCGCCTACGACGGGGATCCAAGCATAGAGTGCGCCGAGGTGCAGGGCCACGACGTCGGTCCAGAGCAGGAGCAGGGGATAGAGTGCCAGGCTAAGGCCCACAGCCAACGCCAAACGCTCGGCCCAGGTGAGATCAGTCTGCGGCCAGAGCCACGCCAGCAGTGCCCAGCCCGGCACTGCGTAGAGCAGCAGCGCCACGCCCATAAGGCCCACG
>DAOTUH010000577.1:0-1666 GCA_034437255.1 Anaerolineae bacterium | reverse complement strand
CAAGGTCGGCTTTGGCTACGCGAAATTCATGCCCGCTCACCTCTTCCAACACCGTGACCGTATCGTCACCGTTGCTGCGCAAGACCACGGCGGGGCCTTCGTACTGGCCGGTGCTGACGTTTACGACTGCATGGATCAGATTCATCGGGCACTCCTTCGAAAATGTCGCCGGATTGAACGGATTAAGCAGAGTAGATGAATAAAATCAGTTGAATCCGCGGATTCATATTAGTGCTTGGATGTCGTTTGGTCTTGCTCATGCTTTCACCTTGAAGCGGGTCTCCAACAGCGCGGCTAATGCTTCCGCACCGCGCGCGCCCAACACGTCAACCTTTTCTCGGTCGTTCAATCCCAGGGCGTCACAAACATCGCCCAGCATCACGTAAACGGGCGCCTGCACCAACAGCCAGTCATCGCCCTCTATCTGTTCAATCTCCTCTCGAAAGCGTTGCAAGTCTTTTGTCTTATTCATCGCTCATGTCTCCACTCATGTCTCCGTTCATGTCTCCGTTCATGTCTCCTAATGTGTGTACTAACTCTTGTCGGCCGATATAGGCCGCGCCGGGACAGCCGCGCCCCACAATCCCATCCGAGTCTCAGCGCGCCCTGCGTAGGCCGCCTTGAACCGCAGCGGCGCCGCTTCGTGGGCGCCCACGGCGAGAAAGTCCCCCCGCCCTTGCAGCGTCAGCACCATCTTTTCATAGCCCGGCGCCAGGAGGTGCCCATCCGCGTCGCAGATCGTCACGCGCCCGGTCCGGTCGGTGGCTTTGCCCACCAACCGCAGACCGAAGTTCGCGGCCTCCAGGCCGTGCTCAAACCACCGGGCTGGCCGAGCGGTCGAGAAGACCACGTGTAGGCCTACCTGCTGCCCCTCTTGCGTCAGGCGCTGGAGATCCGCCGCCACGTCAGCCGCCAATGCATCCAGGCCATCCCACACCAGCACCGTGGACGGTTGGGTCACGCCCTGCTGCACGCGCGTTGTCAGCAATCTGGCCAACGACCGCACGATCTCACTCGCCACGGCCTGATCCTCAAATGCGGCGCGCACCACGTGCGGCGCGTCAGCCAGCGGCGCCAGCGGGTCCCGCTCAGCAGCCACCACCACCAGTTTCAGCTCCTCCGCCGGATGGGTGAGCAGGAGCGACAACGCCATGCTGCGCAAGAGAACGCTCTTCCCGGCGTCCTGCCCCCCGGTGACGAAGATATGCCGAATGGCTGGCGATGGCAGACGCGCCAGCAGCGGGATGCCTTCCTCTGTCAATCCCAGCAACGCCGTCGCGGGCGGCAGCGGGTCGGGGTTGCCATCTTCGTCTTCCTGCACCTGCGGCAACAGCGTCAGCAGCGATACCGGGCGCGGGTTCGGATGGTCGAACTCCAGCATGACGCCCTCAGCACCACGCAGCACCCGCACCTCGGATACGCGCAGGGCCAGGGCCAATTCACTGGACAGGCCCTGGAGGGCGTTGAACGGCACGGACAGATCGGGGTTCAGAAAGAAGCGCACCAGCAGCGGCCCAACCGTGCCGCCGGTGACCTGGGCCGGGGTTTCGTGCTGGTCGAGCACCCACTCCACGCGGTCAGCCTGTGCTTCCAGATAGGCTCTCAAGGGCTGGGGCATCTCACACCTCCGCGTTGGCTCGCCGCGAGCCGGTGGTCAGGTGGGCCT
>DAOTUH010000576.1:0-7713 GCA_034437255.1 Anaerolineae bacterium | reverse complement strand
TTAGGGTTTAAACAGGTGCGACGCACCTTCGAATGCTTGAAAATAATCATTTCGTGCATGCTGTCATGGATTTTTAGCCGATATGATCGGGTAATCGCAGGTGCGTTGCACCTTATGCCGTAATTTCAGTAAAAATCTTGGCGACTGTCCGGCCTTTGGTCGGCGGCGTCTTGGCGTGAGGCTAACCTTTTTCAGGGGAGTCACTGTTGACTCTCCGGTCAAAAGGTCCAAAACTCGGAGTTTTAGTAGTTTACCTCCTACATCTAGTGGTTTTGGCTGCAAGAAATCTACATGTAGTATCAAGTTACGGAAAACTCCGAGTTTTACCCGTTATTTCAGTGCAGTCATCAATTGAAACTTGACAAAGCACTACCTCTTTCTCTACTGAAAAGGCTTTTTTTCAGAAGAGCCGATTTTTATTGCAAGAGTTGCTCGAATTCGCCCGGCGGACCTTCGTCCTTTACTTTGTCCCTCCTGACGGCGCGAAGCGCTTGTGGCACGATCCAACCGTGATGCACGGCGTGCTGCGCCATGCTCAGGCTATCATCCGCCAGCACTAAAACGCTGCCCGCGTCCACGACGCGCTCCGCCAGGCGTTGAATGGCCTCCGAGCGATTTGGATTGCGCCCAACATTGCGAATATAGATTGCCAGGATGCGGCCCGGGTATTGTTTGACAAGCCGGTAGTAGATCTCCGGGTCCGATTCCGTGCTATCGCCGATGAGGATAAAGGGCATCTCGTCGTAGAGCCCCAGTATCTGGCGGATGACAGGTAGCTTGTGTTTGACGTGATCGGTCGGCAGCAGTTCATCCTCATAGACACCCCAGTTCCGCAGGAAAAGCAGCGGCCCGCTGGGAATGTCTTGGAGCTGGAAGAACTGCGACAGAAGATCGTAGAGATTCCACGGGCTGTTGGAGACGAAGAAGAGCGGATTCGGCCCTCTATCCTGCGAACCGTTGTGCAGCGCCTGGTAGAAGGCCGCCGCGCCCGCGAAAGGGAGTCGGGTGTGAGCGTTCTCGAAGAAGACGGTCCGCGCCATGCGCAGCAGGTTGGCCGCGTTGGACTGCAAGATCGTGTCGTCGACGTCACTCACCACACCGTACTCCGCGCTCGGCGGGGGAACGAGGACGCGGGCCGTCGCGCGCACCGGCTCCTCTTGTTCTTCGGCCGGCGGTTCGATGAGCTCCAGCGCCACCTCGTGCCAAAGCTGATCCCCGGTTAGCGGCTCTCCAGGCTCGATCCAGGTCTCGAACATGCCTTCGTCATCGGCCTCAATCTCGTGCATCTGGCCCTGGAAGCGAACACGTACTCGCGCGTAAGGAATCTCGCGGCTGGCCATCCGCTTATACATGTTGAGCAGGTTCTCCCACAGGCTGTCCGCCTCGGTGGCCCGACCGATGTCACGATCCTCCAGCACCCGGCCTTTCAGAAAGAGCCGCTCCGGCGTGCCGTAGCCACGATAAGCCAGAATCTTGATAGGGCCCGGCCCACCCAGCGCATCGTACAGGCGATACTTGAGCGAATCGTAGCGCTTCTCGATGCTGCGAATATACGGCGCTAACACTTCCTGCCAATCTGCCATAGCGCGGTCCCCCCTCGCGTCCCTGTTGCTCAAAGGCGCCGTCTGCGCCTGGGCTGTTCAAATTCGAGCTGTCCGGCACGATCTCTGAAAAGAAAGCCGATAAGCAGACCGAAGACAAAGCCTCCGATATGCGCCCAGATGGCAACGCCGCCGGACTGCGCAGTTTCAGCACCCAGGCTTGCAACGCCCACGAAGAATTGGGACAAGGCCCAGACGCCCAAGAAAACCACCGCCGCGACGCGACCGATCATCAAGCCGAAGAAGGTCAGGTAAGCCACCCGCACACGGGAATGCGGGAACATGACGATGTAGGCGCCCATGATAGCCGCAATGGCGCCGCTGGCGCCCACGCTGGGTTGGGTGCTGGCCGGGTTCAACGCGACGTGTGCGGCGGACGCACCCAATCCGCCGATCAGATAGAAGGCCGCGAACCCCAGCTTGCCCAGGACGGCTTCGATGTTGTCGCCGAAGATCCACAGGTAGAGCATGTTGCTAATCACGTGGACCCAACCGCCATGCACAAACATGGACGTCAACAGCGAGAAGAGATTTTGCCCGTTCAAGATATCGGTCGGCACCACGCCGTATTGAGTGATGAACCCCTTCAACGCCTCGGGAGGCAGCGTGATCTGGTAGATAAACACCAGGATATTCACAATCACCAATCCTATGATCAGGGCCGGGAATGGTTGGTTACGAACGTCCGTATCGCCTATGGGAAACATAGTCGCTCCTTGAAAAGCACGTCTAAAGTCGAATGTCAAAGGTCAAACGTCGTCAGCGGATGCAAAAAAGATACAACAGATAGGACAAACTCGCCAAAAACCTGTTGAATCCGCTCACATCTTTTCGCGCCCGTTGTCTCAGATTTTCGTCTTCGTCAGTGTCGTGGTGACCGATGCCCGCGTCGCCCTGATCGTACCCGTCCCAGCCGACGGTGAAACTACGCGGGCTGTACACAGGCAGTGCATTGACGGTCAGAGAATCGGCCCCAAAGTTTTGATTTGGGCGCCCGGAGGCAATGTACGTATCCGCCGCGGCCGGCACCTCAAAAAGCGTGGACGTCACTCCGTTGGACAGGGTACGCGTCTCAAGAACGACGGGTTCGCGGTCAGGAGCGTCCCGCTCAATCCCGCGTGGAGGGATAGGCGGATCAGAGTCTTGAGCAAAAGCCGCGCTCTGTCCCAGCAACCATATCCCCAGCAACACGAAAACAGCCCCAAGCACGTATACCCAGACGAGGTTACGCCAATGTTCCTCGCAACACGACGTCTCATGTTTCTTCATGGTTCCCTTTTCGTAAGAAGCTTGACGTAGTTATCGTAGAATACGGCTCAATCTTGAGAAAACCCTATTAGATTGACGCCGTCTCAACACCGTCCAAGTAGTGGAGTCGGTGCGCACACGGCACAGAGCCTGATCCACCATGCGCATAAGGGCATCGGCCTTCGGACGAGCCGGGTTACTCGCGCCCGGTGACGTGTCTTCCCGCCGACGCCTTTCACATGTCTCAAAACTACAAAGCGTCCTTCAAATCGGAAAGCAGACCGCCCTCCTCTTCTTCCTCCTCTTCAGGCTGTTCCCCCTTCCGATACCAGATGCCTTTCTCATCGTCCTTGACGAAATCCTGCTTTACCATATACATGGCGTTGCGGTGTGCTACGGACGGACGGGACATATCGCCACCCTGCGACTCGTCGTAGTCTTCCCACGCCTCCTCATAGGCCTCAAGATAGATCTCCTGGGCTTCTTCAGGTAGCTCTTCCAGCACGATGTCTGAGACGTTCTTCCGAATCTCCGCTTTCATTCTTTAGCCTCCAATTTTCTAAAATCCAGGTACGGTTTTACATATTTGCTTCAGCAGCGTACGCTGATTGGGTCCGTAACAAAGGTTTCGATGCGCCTTGACTTGGTTCCAGCTCACCCCCTTTTCCTTAATATCGTCTGATCTTGGGCGGTTTCCGCAGATCTTTGATCCGGCTGCGATGGCGCTTATCCTGCAATCGCCGTTCGTCGGCCGATTTCGGCGGCTTGGTCTCGCGCCGCTGCTTGGGTTTGCGCGCGGCTTTCCGCAGCAGTGCAACCAGGCGGCGGCGCGCGTCCTTGCGGTTGCGCGCCTGCGAACGGTGCGCGTTGGCTTCGATGAGCAGTACACCGTCCTGGGTCAACCGGTGTCCGGCCAGCTCCTCTAGACGACCGCGCACGTGCTCAGGCAGCGGCGCGTTCGCTGCGTCGAAGCGCAGCTGGACAGCCGTGGCCGCCTTGTTGACGTGCTGACCACCCGGTCCAGAGGCGCGTACGAAGTCGTAGTCGATGTAGCGATCGTCAATCCTGATATCGTCGGTGATTTTGAGCATCAGGTGGACACCTCTCTCTTCAGATGCTCCAACAACGTCTGCCAATCGCGGGTGTTCAACACGTCCTCTGGCTCCAACCAGCCCCGCCGCGCCTGCCAGACGCCGTATTTCATGTTTGAAAGCCCGTTGACGTGATGCGCGTCCGTCGAGATCACGACCTTGAGACCCATCGCCTTGGCCAACTTGGCGTAGATGTCGTTAAGATCCAGGCGTTCCGGGCTGGCGTTGATCTCCAGGTAACAGCCGTGCTCCAGCGCCGCCGCCATCACGCGCTCCAGATCGACGTCGTAGGGCGGGCGCTTGCCGATGTGCCGCCCGGTCGGGTGGCCGAGAATGTGGAAGTGCGGATTGTCCATGGCGCGGATAATGCGCTCGGTCTGCTTTTCACGGGACAGGTCGAATTTTGTGTGGATGGAGCCGACGACTACGTCCAACTTGGCCAAGGTGTCGTCGGGTAAATCCAAGGAGCCGTCCTCCAGAATATCCACCTCCATGCCTTTCAAAACCCGGAAATCCTCCAATTCGTCGTTCAGCCGTTCGATCTTCTCGACCTGTTCGGCCACGTCGTCGGCGCCCAACCCCGTCACCACGCCGACGTAGGCCGAATGGTCCGTGATGGCGACGTAGTCGTAGCCCCGCGCCTGGGCGCCCTCGACCATCTCCTGCAGCGTCGAGTCGGCATCGCTGGCCGTGGTGTGCATCTGCAAGTCACCCTTGATGTCATCCAGTGTGACCAGGCTGGGCAGCGCATCCTTCTGGGCCGCTTCCAGCTCGCCCCGGTCCTCCCGCAGCTCCGGCGGGATAAAAGTCAGATCGAACAGGTCGTAGATTTCCTCCTCGGTCTCGCCCGCGCTGCGTTCTTCGTCGCGGAAGACGCCGTATTCGTTGACCTTGAAGCCTTCGTCCATCGCCATGTTGCGCAACGCGATGTTGTGCGCTTTGGAGCCGGTGAAGTAGAGCAGCGCCGCCCCATAGCTCGCCTCGCCCACGACGCGCACGTCTACCTGCAGATCGGAGCGCAAGACGACGGTGGACCGCGTCTCGCCCTGAGAGATGATCTGCTGAACATCCTCGTACTCCACAAAAGCGTCGATGGTCGCTTCCCCCGCCTCGCTGATGACCAAGATGTCGATGTCGCCTACCGTTTCCTTGCGGCGGCGATAGCTGCCAGCCACCGCCACGCGCTGCACGTCGTCGATATCGCGCAGATACGCCACGAGCGGCTCCACCAGCTCTTCGGCCACGTCGAGGCGTGTGCGCTCCTCTTCCTGGCGCTTGCGCTTCAGGTCTTCGAGAATTTTCTGTTCCGTCTTGGGGCCCAACCCGTGGAGCTTCTGAATCTGCCCCGTCTCGGCGGCCTTCTCCAGCGCGTCGAGATCGGTGATATCCAACTCGTGATAGATACTCTGCACCCGCTTCGGTCCCAGCCCCTCAATACGCAGCATCTTCGCCAACGCCGGCGGCGTGCGCTCGCGCAATTCCTCGAGTTGCGGCACCGTCCCGGTCTCCACCAGCGCCTCAATCTTGGTCGCCAGATCATCGCCGATGCCCGAGAGCGCCGTCAAGTCCTCCTCGTTGGCGACCATCTCCCGGACGTTGCGCGGCAACCCGCCGATGGTGCGGGCCGCGTCCCGGTAGGCGCGCACGCGGAACGGGTTGGCTCCTTCGATCTCCAACAGATCGGCGATCTCGTTGAAGGCGTCCGCTATTTCGGTGTTGGTCATCGGCATGGTGTCACGCGCCTCCCTTCATCCCGCTTTGGTCCCGGCCATGCCCACCCCGGCGACCGGCGTTCCACAGTTCGGGCAGGCACCGTCGTCAGCGATGCGATGCTTCATGATCCGGTAACCGTAGCGGCGAATCACCCGCTCGCCGCATGCGTGGCAGGTAGTGTTCGACTCTCCGGGCAAATTCCCCACGTAGATGTAGTGCAAGCCCACGTCCTCACCGATCTCCTGGGTGCGGCGCAGCGTAGCCGGCGGCGTCGCCGAGCGGTCCCGCATCTGATACGTGGGATGAAAGCGGCTGATATGCCAGGGCGTCTCCGGCCCCAGCTCCTCCAAAATGAACGTGGCTACCTCGCGCAGCTCCTCGGGATCGTCGTTGAGGTCGGGGATCACCAAGGTGGTGACCTCCAGCCAGATTCCCTGCTCGTGCATCTTCTTCAGGCTATCCAGCACCGGTTGGAGCCGCGCGCCGACGTATTGTCGGTAGGTCTCGTCGCGAAAGGCTTTCAGATCGACGTTGGCCGCGTCCAGATAAGGATACATGAGGTCGAGCATCTCTTCGGTCATATAGCCGTTGGTCACGTAGATGTTGGCAATGTCCCGGTCGTGGGCCAGCCGGGCAATATCATAGCTGTATTCGAAGAAAATAGTCGGCTCGGTGTAAGTATAGGCGATACTGCGGCAGCCCGCGCGTTCTGCGGCATTAACAATCTCTTCCGGTTCAGCCCTGTGAGACGCGGAAAAATGCATCTCCTGGGGATTCTGGGAGATTTCCCAGTTCTGGCACCAGCGGCAGCGAAAGTTACAGCCCGGCGTGGCGATGGAATACGCCGTGGTGCCTGGATAGAAGTGTGCCAGCGGTTTCTTTTCCACCGGATCGACGTGCTCGGCGATGGTGAGACCGTATGCCCGCGTCTTGAGAACGCCGTCTTCGTTTTGCCGTACCTGGCAGATCCCAGTCTTGCCCTCGGCAATGCGGCAGCCGTGCGCGCAGAGATGACACTGCACGCGGTTATCGTCCAGGTGCTCGTAGAGCAACGCTTCTTTCACGATGCATCCCTCCCAGGGCCTAGCTCGCTTCACTATCCAGCTGCGACGTCACCTCAATGCTGTGTTCCAGAATGTGCTGGATCGAACATTGGTGTGATATTTTGTGGAGCCGTTCCTGCAGCTGCTCGCCCAGCTCAGCCGGCAGCGTCAGCGTCTTGATGATCTTCTCCCGGTAATCGTTCGGCCCCTCGCACTCTTCGCACTCCTCTCCTGAGATGCGCCGATAGACCGCTTTCACCTCCACCCATGGCAGATCGACGTTGTGATGCAGCGCGTAACTGTGCAGCAGGCTTGTCGTGCACGCACCTAAACTTGCCAGCATCATGCCGTACGGCGTCAACGCATGGATATGCGCTACGCTCTCCAGTTCACCATCCTCCGCTTCAGGGTCCATTACCGCCTTGAATTCGATCTCGAACCTTTCGTTTTGTCGAACGACTACTTTTTCTGACATATCCATCCTCCGATAATAAGTCTAAGGTCGAAAGTTAGCTCCACTAAATCTGCTTCTATACGAGCTACGGAAAAATCCACAGATTATCATGACCTTTGACCGTGCTTTGGCAACCGCATAATTAGAGCAGCAAGGAAGTTCTGGGTGGGGAAAGTACCGTCAAAAATGGCTTCAAAATGCCCTCGTTTCCCTAAAAAGCGGCGCTTTCGTTCCGTCAGTGGGGCGATGTCTTTCATGCCGTTTCTATTTGTGCGGTTGCCGGGCCGCCGGTCAAACCTCACGTTATATCGTTTTGTCCGTGTTTATCCGTGCAGATCCGTGAGCAATTTCAAGCTGTCCAGGATACTTCACCTAACAACCTATAAGGGCCTAACAGCAAAGCCAACTTGGATCAACAAGATTTACCAGCATTTGAATTTTCTTAGCGTCCTTGGCGCCTTTGCGTGAGGTTGATGGTTATTTCAGGGAAGTCAACCTAGGATTGTTAAATGCTGCGCGTTGTGCCGCCGCGCACGTCCGGTGGGGGCGGGACAACGTCTTCC
>DAOTUH010000575.1:0-5514 GCA_034437255.1 Anaerolineae bacterium | reverse complement strand
AACAACAACGGCTTGGGTCATAGCAAAACCTCACGCAGTTCGATCATTCGTGTTACGTAGTGCGTGTTGCGTGATGGTATCAAGCATCACGTATCACGTTTCACGCATCACGTTCTCTCAAACCAAGTCACCTACGGTCTATTCGCCTCTTGCTCAATGGCGCTCATAATTCTTTCAGGCGTGATCATCTCACCGCCCGCGTGGTGGACGCCGCGCACAGGATGACGGGCGCAGCGCTCGACCTCCAGGCGGATCTGTCCCAGGTTCATCTCCGCGACGATAAAGGCTGTCCCCGACTCGGCAAGGTCACGGATCAGCTGCTCCGGGAAAGGCCAGATCGAAACAAGACGCAACAGCCCGGCGCGAATCCCGGCCTCGCGCGCCACGCGCACGGCCTTGCGCGCCGACCGCGCGGTGCAGCCGTAGGCAACCACCACAATCTCCGCGTCGTCAAGGTAATAGTCCTCGGTCATAATGATCTGGTCAGCGTTGCGCCGGATTTTCTCCACCAGCCGCGTGGTGAGCTTGTGGTGCGTCTCCGGCGTGATATCGGGATGGCCGACCTCGTCGTGCGTCAGGCCGGTGTAGTGAACGCGGTAGCCTTCTCCGGCGTGAGCGATGGGTGGCACTAGATCGTCCGCGTCGGCGCCGAAGGACGCGAAGCGACCATTGCCCCGTTCTGCGTAGAACCCCGGAGGATGCGGCGGACGCTTGCGCTCCCAGCGCGGGATATCGTCAGCCGACGGGATGACGACGCGCTCAACCATGTGGCCGATCACCTCGTCCGAGAGCACGATGACGGGCACGCGGAAGCGATCGGCGACGTTGAAGGCGTGCACCGTCAGGTCGAAGATCTCCTGCGGCGACGAGGGCGCGTAAGCGACAATGCCATAGTCGCCGTGGGAGCCCCACTGGGCCTGCATCACGTCCGATTGACCCGCCATGGTGGGCAGCCCGGTCGAGGGGGAGCCGCGTTGGATGTCGATGAGCACACAGGGCAGCTCCAGCATCACGCCCAGCCCAAGATTCTCCTGCATCAAACTGAGCCCCGGGCCAGACGTGGCGGTCATAGCGCGGACGCCCGCCGCCGACGCGCCCAGCACCGACGCGATGCTGCCCAGCTCATCCTCCATCTGCATGTAGACGCCACCGACCTCGGGCATACGTAGCGAGAAACGCTCGGCGATCTCCGTGGAAGGCGTGATGGGATAGCCGCCGAAAAAGCGGCAACCCGCTGCAATGGCGCCTTCGGCGCACGCATCGTCACCGCTCATGAAGTATCGACCCGTTAACACCGCTTTTCCCACTACGGCACCTCCTCCTTGATCTCGCCCGTGAAGATGGCAAACTCAGGACAGATAAGGGTGCAGAAGTCGCAGTGGACACAGGCGTCCTCTTTGCCAGGAGCGATTTCGGGGTAGTGATAGCCCTTGGCATTGAGCGCCGTGGATTCTTGCAGCACGTCCTGCGGGCAGAACTCGATACAGAGTTTGCAACCTTTGCATCGATCCGGGATGAGATAGACTTGACCGTGCGGCACGTTCACCCGGTCAAGATTCAGTGGGATTCGCGCAAAGACCTTCATCACGACCTCGCTTCCTCTTACATTTCCAAGTTAGAGTTAGTAGACACAAGGGTGTAGGATAATATTAACACATAACATCATGGGAACTTATGCCAAACCTCACTGAAGATCCGATAATTGTCAGATTTCAGTGACAAAGCTCCTATGGAGAAAAGTCCAGTCGATGAGAAAAATTGGGTCTTCAGGATTTCGCCGGGTGGAAGCGAGATATTAACCACAGACTTCATAGATTCAGGGAGTCCGCCGACAAATTCAGAATTAATTGTCTAAACTTGCCATTCCACATTTGAGTCAAAGCTCCCCTGAGTGATTTAACATCACTTCACGTTGCTTTGAGCGGATCGCTAGATCTGCGACTTCAGCGGGCACCGCCCAATAAATACCCGTGAGATGGCAGCATAAGAAATATGTTTTCCGAAAGAGATGTCGGACTCCCTGAGATTCATACAGAAAATTAAACCTGCCTTTTAGTCACCCGGCGAAATCCAAGAGAGCCGAAGAATTCAAATGTGGCGTGGTCGGGAGACAAAACATAGACACACCCAAATGATGATGACTTGATTTTGTACCAATCCGCCTTGACGCGAAAATCATATAAGTGTATTATAAAAGTGCATCAGTAAGCTATAGCATAAAGGAGATGAGCTTATGCGCAAGATCCTCGGTCTGATGCTGGCTATGTTGTTGCTGTCCTTGGTAACGATGCCTGCCGCCGCCCGCCCCGACCTCTGCACCGGTGGTGTCCACGTCGTGCAGCCTGGCGAGAATCTCTTTCGGATATCGCTGCGCTACAATGTGACGATGGATGCCCTGGCGCGCGCCAATGGTATCGTCAACCCGAACCACATCTACGTAGGGCAACGGTTGGTGATTCCCTGCGGGGTCCAACCTTCCCCAGAGCCCTCACCTGCACCGTCGGACAAGGTCCACGTGGTGCAGCCCGGAGAGTTTCTGTCACTCATTGCCGCGCACTACGGCGTGAACATGTGGGCCATCGCACGCGCCAACGGGATCGCGAATCCCAGTCATATCTACGTCGGACAGCGACTGATCATCCCCTGCACGACACCTGCTCCGGCACCCACGCCGAAGCCGGTACCGGTGACAAAGCCGAGTACGGGTGTCTGGCACGGTGAGTACTTCACGGGCAAGGAGCCCACGGGTGGTCCTGTCTTCACAAAGAACAGCAGCGCCGTCAACTTCCACTGGGGCCTGGGCTCGCCTGATCCGCGCGTTTGCTGTGACGAGTTCTCCGCCCGGTGGTCCCGCAAGATCAATTTTATCGGCGGACTCTACCGTTTTACGCTGACGGTGGACGACGGCGGGCGTATCTGGGTGGACGACCAGCTGGTGCTGGATGCCTGGCAGGTGCAGTCGGAGACGACGTACACGCTGGACGTGACGCTAAGCAAAGGGTATCACACCATCACCATCGAGTACTTTGAGCACGAGGCCAACGCCACGGCGCAGTTCACGTTCAAGCGGTTGGGCAGCGCGCCAACGCCGGAACCGGCGCCTGTTGGTGACGTCAACTGGCAAGGCACGTACTACGCTAACAAAGATCTGGCGGACCCCGGTGCGAAGACGGTGATGCAGCCCGCCATTGACTTCGATTGGGGTACGGATGCACCCTTCGCCGAGGTGCCCGCCGACGGCTTCAGCGCCCGCTGGACGCGCAACGTCGGCTTCGAAAACCGCACCTACGCTTTCTGCGCCCGGACCGACGATGGGGTGCGCGTCTTCCTCGACGATCAGGTCGTGATCGACGAGTGGCAGGTCTCGGACGGGAGCGTCACCACGTGTCGCGATCTCCCGGTCTCCGGCGGTCTCCACAGCGTCCGGGTGGAGTACTTCGAGGAAACAGGCAAGGCGCTGGTCAAGGTCTGGTGGGAGAAGAAGTGAATGAAGGTCTGCCAGATCCAACGCCTTCCCGGCAAGAGGGTGCGGCGCCCGCAGTCAACCTGGCTGCGAGCGCCGTGTTTTATTTCGCCAGAGAATCATCAGCCAGTCACTTTGGTCATAACCTCGCGGCTGTAACGCACCTCCACGCTATTCTTTGACGTCGAGTAGTTCCACCTCGAAGGTAAGTGTGGCGTTGGGCGGAATGGCGCCGTACCCCTCGGGGCCGTAGGCCAGTTGGGGCGGGATGATGAGCTTGCGCTTGCCACCAACTTTCATGGTCGCGATACCCTGGTCCCAGCCCCGGATGACGCCACCCATGCCGATCTGGAATTCGAAGGGTTTTCCGCGATCCACGGAACTATCGAATTGGGTGCCGTCCTCTAGCCAGCCGGTGTAGTGCACGACAACGGTGTCGCCCAGGCCGGGCGCGTCGCCGTCGCCGACTTCCAGGTCGATGTACTGTAAGCCTGTCTCGGTGGTCACCACGTCCGCTTCCGGTTCAGCACTGCCACAGGCCGTAAGCGTCGCTAATAGCATCACAATGATGATTAATCCCTTTATACGCATGGTTTTTTGCCTCCTCAAACTAACTTGACGATGTTAACTTCAAATCCTGGCGAATGAATTCGCAGCTACAGTTGCGAAATCCGCCTACGCGGATTACCTTTCAGTCGCCGAAGGTCGTAGATCCAGGACGCATCCGTCCGGAGCGCCTTTGCAGCCGTAGCACGTGGTTTTCGTAGACCTATGGTCTACTGACCATGGTAACCGCCGTGCAGCGGAAGTTAACATTGTCGAACTAATGAGTGATTTCAGAATAGGCGCAGAATCTCCTCGTGCGCAAAAATCGGACCGACATTGAGGCCCAGATACGCATAGAGATCCGGCGGCACGCTGATGTCGGCCAGGTAGAGTGCCCCAACGTGGGATTGCGCGTCCGGCGCGCGGAGGCCTTGCTTGGGCAGCGCCAACGTCAGCGTCGCCTCGGCGCGAATGGCAGGATGGCGCACCTCACCCGTGCTCGCGTCGACGCCCGAGGGCACGTCCAGCGCCAGAATCGGCGCGGTCTGCGCGTTAGCCCAGCGGATCAACGCGGCGGCTGCGCCATGAGGCGCGCCGGAGAGGCTATAACCAATGACGCCGTCCAGGATGAGATCCGCAGACATCCTCTCGGGCAATGCGTCCGCCTGGATCAGCGCTAACTTCAATTGTTGCAAGATAGCGGCCTGTTTCGCCGCCACCCCTTGCAAGACCTCGGGAGGCCGGGTCAAGATCACCTGGACGTGAGCGCCCCAGGTATGCAAGCGACGTGCAGCAACCATAACCCCACCGCCGTTGCCACCACTGCCCGCCAATACGGTGACAGATTTGCCCACGGGATCGCCATCCAAAAAGCGTTCTCGCGCTAGGTGCGCCAGACTTCGCCCCGCGTTCTCCATCATCTGCGGCAAGGTGATGCCGTACGTCGTCATCATCAGCTGGTCCACCTCGCGCATCTGCGCGGTGGTAAGATTGGGAATACTGCTATGCTCTGCCATGTAGCGCCTCCTTTCCTGATCACTAAAATCTTGACTCTACTGAAATAACTAGCAGAAATCGGATTTTCTACGACTTGATACTATATGTGGGGTATGGCCACTTAAAAATCCGATTTCTTGGACCTTTTTTCAGGTGAGTCAAAATCATTATAAACGCATTAGGAAGAGTAAACAACTTTGATTCTACTGAAATAACTGGTAAAACTCGGAGTTTTCTAGAACTTGACACTACATGTAGATTTTTCGCAACTAAAATCACTAGATGTAAGGGGTAAACTACTAAAACTCCGAGTTTTGGACTTTTTTCAGGTGAGTTAAGCAGTAATAAAAGACCACGCCCGTGATGGGCAAAGAGGTTAGGCATGTCCGTGGAAATCTGGTACGGCAGCAAATCCCACCATCCTGCCGAGCAGAAGACGCTACTCGAGCTCCACGAGTATCTCTCCGGGAAAAAAGAACATTACGTGTTGCTCTTTAACTTCTTCGCGG
>DAOTUH010000574.1:0-3380 GCA_034437255.1 Anaerolineae bacterium | reverse complement strand
CCCCTGCTGTCGACTATTATAGGCAAACACATCGCCATACAGGGGGTAATCCAGGACAGTTGTCACGAGAGCGCGGGTAGACATGTGCTCCAAAACGTCCGGTGGTATTTGAGTAACCGCGATCATCTCTTCGTGGGTCTTCAATTCCTTCCATACGTCTGTACCGGGCACAATCGGATAAACGTAGGCTTCACCTCCATCAAATGGCGTAGCACCAAGTGTCAAAAATGGCAATACTAGCAAAACAATCATCGCAAACAAACTCAGCCTGTATTTCCTGAACATGGTATTACCTCCTTAATGTTAGTTGATTAAAAAAACACCCACCTCACTTCAATATCCATTCTATCAGAAGTCCACCACGTACGTCAATCCTGGAAATCAACCATTTTTCAAGTTTTGAGTTTGCGTAATACCCCTTTGCGTGCTGATTTTTATTGCATACACAACACAATCATGGGGAGACACGCGCAGATTTGGGCGCACGAAGATCGAAGAGGAAAGACGAACACGCTAGACGCTCAGCTGAGGAGTACAGACAGAAAGTCATAGTTTCGCGGGTCAAGGGTTACGTGGCCCCTTCGTCCTCCCGGACGAAGCCGTGTTTCCAGGCCCAGGCCGCCGCGCGCGTGCGGTTGTCGACTCCCAGTTTCTGCAGGATATTGCTCACGTACGTCTCGACCGTGCACTCTGCGATACAGAGCGTCTCGGCGATTTCGGGGTTACTCTGCCCCTGCGCCAGCAGGGAGAGCACGTCCCGCTCACGAGACGTCAGATGTGCCCAGGTCGCTTCTGCTCGCTCCTGCTCGCGACGGGTTCCCCGGTACTCCTGCACACGCCGACGTTGCGCTTCGCTGAAGAGTACCTCTCCTCGCGCCGCCCGACGGATGGCGTCGATCAACCGGCGGGGCGCCTCGATCTTGGTGAGAAAACCCTGCGCCCCTACGTCCAACATCTCTGCCAGATAGGCGTCCCGGTCGTGCGCCGTAAGAACCAGCGTCACCGTCTCGGGACAGTGCTCGCGCACCCAGGCCGCGAGCTCCGCCCCGCCCGGCCCGGGCATCTGCAGGTCGAGCAACAGAACGTCGGGGCGCAGGCGCGCCACCAGCTCCTGCGCTGCCCATCCGTCGGCAGCTTCGCCGATCACCTCGATGTCTGAGGACTTCTGCAGGGACGTCCGGAGCCCGGCACGGGTCGTGGGATGATCGTCGGCAACCACCACGATAATGGAGGTCGCTTCACACATATCGCCCTCCTTTCAGCCTAGCGACAGTTCGCCTGCGGTCGGGGTAATACAAGAAGAAGTAGGGGATATAAGGCACGTTCAATACCGCGCCGCCCGCAAACGTGTCCTGATTACCCACGACGGATGCTATCATAGTTGCATGCGCTGTCAAATTACACCAGGATAGCCTCGTATCTGCTCACACACCCCTTCCATTACTCTCCACGATTCAACACAGCCGAGAGAAAGACATACCCAGCCGGAATCAACAGCAGAGAAGCATAAACCAGCGCCCACAGCAAGTCCCCTGGAGAGTGTCGATACACGTACACTCCCATCAGCACCAGCAAGACGGCGAGCACGGTCGCTACCAACCCCAGGAGGCGTGGATGCAGCGGAGAGATCATGATAAAGAACGCCGTGAGGGTCGCCAGGGCCAGACCGGGGGTGATCTCGTGCCAGCCATCCCGTATAACGTAACTGACCAGGGGCACAAAAAGAAACAAGAACAGAGAGCCGCCAAAGATCAGAGCAAAGATCGTCCTCCTGTTCAATAAGCCACACTTCTGCAATTTATCCATCATATCTATCCCTCAAATCTCTCACTCCCACGGTTCAACACAGCCGAGAGAAAGACATACCCAGCCAAAATCAACAGCAGAGAAGGATGGGCCAGCGCCAACAGCAAGTCCCCCGGAGAGTGTCGATACACTCCCCTCAGCACCAGCAAGACAGCGAGCACGGTCGCTACCAACCCCAGGAGGCGTGGATGCAGCGGAGAGATCATGATAAAGAACGCCGTGATTGTCGCCAGGGCCAGACCGGGGGTGATCTCGTGCCAGCCATCCAACATAACGTAATTCACGATGATCACAAAACCAAACAAAAACTGAGAGCCGCCAAAGATCAGAGCAAAGATCGTCCTCCTGTTCAATAAGCCACACTTCCGCAATTTATCCATCATATCCAATCCCCCAAATCTCCCTATCATGATGAGCATGAGACAAAATCGTGACACGAAAGACAAGGCAGCATGACACGCCGTGGAGGCGTGCCATGCTACCATCAATGTTTTTATATTTACTCTAACGGATTATCAGGCCATCCCGCTTCGTCCGAACCAGCATCACACGGATTCACCCACTCCACCCGAACTCCATGCTCCCACAAAATCGCATGACAGCAAACCTCGCCAGAGGAAGAACTATGGTAGGTCACAGTACAACTATTGGGTACTTTAAGGGCTGTACAGGCGCCCCAGCTGGTCCTATAGATGCCATCGATACCTTGAGAAGGAGGATTCGCCCAAATCAAGGAACCTGAGCTCTCGGGCAATACAGAATACCCAGCTCCTCCGCTACCCGGATTCGGGAAGTTCCATTTTACTTTACCAGGCCCAAAGGGTGTACGAACACATACCCCGCGAGTGCCAACATCAGTGGATTTCTTAATTCCAAAGGCGCCATCGGCAGAAACCTCAAACCCTACTGAAATTCCTTCATATTTGGCTTCCTCATCAAGATCTAATAAATCTGCCATCTCTTCCGGTGTCAGTTCCTCTCGAGCCTCCTTCACATATTCACCTGGTGGCGCCTCTTTAGCCATCACGATCCCGGTTCCAGCGCTCAACCATAACGCCAGCAATGCAAAAACGATACAAACTTCACACCACGCATTCTAACCTCCCTTTGATTTTTATAGTCATCGGCTCCTCCGATGACAATTAAAGGATAACAAATGCATGTCGCTTTGTCTACTGTAAATCTTTACAGGTAGAGCTTGGTCCTATGTTACTTGCAAATAGTACCTTTTACCTACCTACAGAAAATGGGATGGGTGGCAAGGGGGAAATGCTGTGAAACAGGAGATCAGTGCAGTTTACTACAGTGACAGTGGGATTTCGTAAGGGGACGTCATCAGGCGCTCCAGGTAGGCCCGGTCGACCGTCCGCCGCGCCTGGATCGCCCGGCGCTTCCGGCACATGCGGGGCAGCCCCCCTACGCCGGCGACGAGACCGCGCAGCGTGGCCCGCGCCGCCGCGCCACGCCAGGCTTGCAGCGCGTCCCGGGCAATCCGCGCCTGCGCGCGCAGAACCGCGCCCTTGTAGTCGCGCCAGAGATCCGGGGGATAGTTTTTCACCAGCGTCCAGATGCGG
>DAOTUH010000573.1:0-11686 GCA_034437255.1 Anaerolineae bacterium | reverse complement strand
TGCCAGAGGTTGAAGAGGTAGGGGATACTAAGGTCATGCGCCGAATGCGCTGGGTGGCGCGCATCTGGGGCACGGTGGTTGTTGCGCTGGCGCGGCTGGTCTTCAGCGGCTACGCCTGGAGCTGGGTGACGACGGGTGAAGCCGATCCGCAGGCTGCGGAGGATATCCTCCCATTGAGAATTGGCCTCCGCGCCTGATGTTCTTGAGCGCGCTGGGGCTGGCCGTCGCCTGGCGCTTCTCTTTCAGCTGGTCAATCTCCCCATCTTGCTGCTGCATTGGTCCATCTCAGAGGGCTTTCCTCGCTACCTGGTGGCGCCTTATGGTCTCTGGCTGGTTATTTTTGTCCCCAGCCTCTTGTTTCTGATATGCTGGCGGAGGTCGAGAGCGTAGGTCAAGTTTTGATGCGGGATTTCGAAGCGAGTCTGCCGGTGAAAGCGCCCCCCGTACCGTAGAAACTGCGTAGACGAAAGCGAGGCAAACGACGTTGGGGTTGATGCGCGCTGAGATTAATGCGCATGACAAACATGATTAAAAGCCATTCATTGCGTCTGAGCCACCCTGGAACCGCTTCGTTTGTCCGTGCGGCATCTGACTGCTCTGGATAGGGCTGGTGTGGTACAATAGCTGTACGTTTTTGAGGCTGCGCTTTTCGCGGCGCGGTCAATCTGCACAGTCGCTCATCACACCAGAAAGGATGGTAACCCATGAACGAAGAAAATCGTCGTGCCTTGATCTCCCTGCCCGTCGTTATCCTGGTCGCTGTTGGGCTTGCCTGGGCCGGCAGCCAGCGCAGCGCATCGGCCCTTGGCGTTCCAATCTTCGCCCTCGCCATCGGATTGGCCTTTCTCATCCAGTGGCTGGCCTTTATCCCTGCCTACATCCTGCAAACTGAGCTCTTCTACGATCTCACCGGAAGCTTTACCTACATCACCGTGACGCTGGTCTCCGTGCTGCTCAGCCCCACCACCGATGGGCGATCGCTGCTGCTGCTGGCGCTGGTGGCGATCTGGGCGGGCCGCCTGGGCACGTTCCTCTTCCGCCGCGTCCTGAAGAGCGGGAAGGATGCGCGCTTTGATGAGCTCAAGGTCTCGTTTCTGCGCTTCCTCAACACCTGGACACTGCAGGGCCTCTGGGTCTCCTTCACGCTGGCGGCTGCGTTGGCTGCCATCACCGCCATCACGCGGAAGCCGTTGGGCGCCTTCGCACTGGTCGGCGTTCTGGTTTGGGCCGCAGGCTTTGCCATTGAGGCCATCGCCGACGCGCAGAAGCGTCGCTTCCGCTCGGTGCCGGAGAACAAGGGCAAGTTTATCGATACCGGCTTGTGGGCCTGGTCGCGCCACCCCAACTACTTCGGTGAGATCGTCCTCTGGATCGGCGTGGCGGTCATCGCGCTGCCCGTGCTGCGGGGCTGGCAGTGGGTCGCGCTGATCTCGCCCGTCTTCGTCACGCTGCTGATCACGCGCGTCAGCGGCATTCCTCTCCTGGAGAAGCGGGCCGACGAGAAGTGGGGGGGTCAGGAGGACTACGAGGCGTACAAAGCGCGCACGCCTGTGCTAATTCCGCGTCCGCCTGAGGAAAAGTAGGGGCGCATCCAACAGTGGCGCGGAGGAGACACCGACCACAGTATGGAGGGGCTGACCGGAGAGCGAGGACGAGAGACCGGTTACAAGCCGGACCGCATCGGTATCCTCCGTGATCTGGTGAGAGAGCGGCTCCAACTGTTTACGCGAGCATCACGCAACACGCATCACGCAACACGCATCACGCATCACGCAACACGCAACACGCATCACGCATCACATAACACATAGCCTGGCGGAGCGGAAAGAGGAACCATATCAAGGATAGACCCGACAATCGAGCCGATTTTAAGTTGACACCTCCATTCCTTAGCGTATAATATGGAGCGTATTGACGTGCCCGAGTGGCGGAATTGGCATACGCGGCAGGTTGAGGACCTGTGCCCGTTTAAGGGCGTGGAGGTTCGAGTCCTCTCTCGGGCACCAATCCCCAAGTAACGTGAACAGGCCGGCGTCGGCGATTTGGCCCCCGACACCGGCCTGTTTTGTTTTGCAGTCTCGTCCTCTAACGAGACTTTGCTAGAAGAGGTTGGTGAACTTCCGAGGTCGTCCAAAATCGGGCACGGACGAACACCGAAAAAATAACAAAACTTTGTGCTAAGTCTGTGTTTATCCGTGCCCTGAACTGAAGACGTTGTACAGTTGGGCTTTATGAAAGCGAGTAAAACAGATGGACACGGTTAAACTTCCCCCGGATTACGACGAGCGCGTGTACGCCGGCTGGCTCGGTAAGTGTATCGGCGTGCGCTTCGGCGCGCCCATCGAAGGGTGGACCTACGAGGAGATCCACGATCATTTGGGCGAGGTGCGGGACTATCTGCCGCTGCTGCCCGGCACCGTCTTCCAGCCCGACGACGACACGGCCTTCCCCATGATCCTGATCCGCGCGCTGGAGGACTACGGCCCCGACGCCACGGCAGCGCAGATGGGCGAGACGGCGCTCAATTACCTGGCCGATGAGCGCGGCACGCTTTGGTGGGGCGGCTACGGCGTCTCCACCGAGCACACGGCCTATCTCAACCTGAAGGCCGGGATTCCCGCGCCGCTCTCCGGCTCCGCTGATCTGAACGGTGCGACGGTCGCCGAACAGATCGGCGGGCAGATCTTCAGCGACGTCTGGGGCTTGGTGGCGCCGGATCACCCGAAGTTGGCGGCGGAATACGCGGCCCGTGCCTCCAGCATCACGCACGATGGCAACGGGCTGTACGGCGGCAGGTACGTCGCCGCTGCGGTGAGCGCGGCCTTCACGGCGTCCGACGTCGAGGCGATCATGGAACGGGCACTGGTCGTCATCCCTGCAGACTGCGAATACGCGCGGGTCGTGCGCGCTGTGATGGCGTTCCACGCTGCCCATCCCCAAGACTGGCACGCCTGTTACCGATTCATCCGCGCGAACTTCGGCTACGATCGCTATCCGGGCGCCGTCCACATCATCCCCAACGCCGGGGTGATGGCCATGGCGATGCTGTACGGAGAGGGCGACTTCTCGCGCACCATCCAGATCGCCAACATGGCCGGCTGGGACACCGACTGCAACGTGGGTAACGTCGGCGCGATTTTGGGCGTGGCGGTGGGCCTGGCGGGCATTCCCATGCGCTGGCGCCGGCCGATAAACGACGTGCTGGTGACCGCCAGCGTTATCGGTACACGGAACCTGCTCGATATCCCCGCCTGCGCGGATCTCTTCTGCCGCCTGGGGCGAGATATCGCCGGTGCGGAGCCGGAACCGTCGAAACCGCGCTACCACTTCGGCTATCCTGGCGCGACGCAAGGCTTTGTCTCTGCAGGGGAGGGCGGGCAGGTGGTGGAATTGCGCCAGGTGACGCGAGTAGGAGCCTCGGCGTTGCAGGCGACGGTGCGCGATCTCCATAAGGGTGGGGAGGTGCGGTGCTTCGTCAAGACGTATTATCGCCCGGACGAGCTGAGCGCGAACTTCTACGGCGCGAGCTTCTCTCCCAAGATCTATCCGGGCCAGCGGGTGGAGGCGCGGGTCTTTCTGCCGGCGGACGCCGTCGAGACGCTGCAGGCCGCGCTCTACGTCTGGGACGATAACCGCTCGCAGCGTCATCAGGCGACGGGCCAGCCGCTCGTGCCCGGCGCGTGGCATGACCTGAGGTACACGATCCCCAGGTTGCACGGGGCGTGTCTCTCGGAAGTGGGGATTGTGCTTCGCAACGTCGGCGGCGCGCCCTGGGACGGCTCTCTACTGCTAGACGAACTGGATTGGCACGGCATGCCGTCTTTCGCTTACGACTTCAGCCGGGTGCGCGCGGAGTACGGTGCCATCCGCCAGTGGACTTATCTGTGCGGTCACTGGCGCCTGGAGGCCGGGGTCTATCACGGCAGTGGCGCCGGGGTCAGCGAGACGTACAGCGGCGACATCGCCTGGACCGACTACGCACTCACGGTGCGGCTGACGCCCTTGTTGGGCGCGCACCACAACGTCAACGTGCGGGTGCAGGGCGCCCGGCGATCCTACGCTATGGGTCTGGCACCGGGTCAGCGGCTGGCGTTCTACAAGAAAGCGCGGGGCGTCTATCGCGTCGTCGAGCGCGTGTCCTTTGCCTGGGAGCACCGTCAGTCCTACGAGCTCACAGTGATTGCCAGAGGCAACGTCTTCACAGTCTCTGTCGATGGCGAGACGTGTCTGACCTGGGAGGATCGAGAAGCGCCGTATCTGCACGGACAGATCGGGCTTTCGAACTTCGGTGGTTGTCACACCCGGTTTGAGACGGCGTCCGTTACCTAGGGTGGCGCGGTGGGGACACCGGCCACAGCTGGGGGGTGAGGTGGGGGCGCGGTGGGGACACCGGCCCTAGCTGGGGGGTGAGGTGGGGGCGCGGTGGGGACACCGGCTCTAGCTGGAGGGTGAGGTGGGGGCGCGGTGGGGACACCGGCCACAGCTGGAGGGTAGAGCTTGGGCCGAAGTCCGGGGCCGTTTCCAGCAGAGAAAAAGCCCTGACCAAGTCGGTCAGGGCTTTTTGATACGATGTTAGCGTTCGTCGGTTCGTAAACGGGTTAACGTGAGCCTTGTAAGCGCGGATCGAGGATATCGCGTAGGCCGTCCCCAAAGAGGTTCCAGGCCAACACGAACAGCACGATGGCCGTGCCAGGATAGACGACGATGTACCAATGCTGTGCCAGCGAAGGAATCCAGTTGCGGGCAAAGCTGATCATCTGGCCCCAGTCTGCGTATCCGACCTGGGCACCCAGTCCTAAGAAACTCAGGGCCGCGAAGCTCAAGACGTACGAGCCGATGTTCATGGACGCGATCACCAGCACAGGGAAGATGGCGTTGGGCAGCAGGTGGCGGAAGAGAATGCGCGGTCCGGTGACGCCGATGACTTTCGCTGCCAGCGCGTACTCTTCCTCGCGCACCGAGAGGATGCTTCCCCGGATGACGCGGGCGTAGGTCATCCAGCCGAAGGTGATGATGGCCAGCATGGCCGTCAGCACGTTGAGCTGGATAGGATTGACCGGCTCGTTCAGATTATGCCCAAAGGTGAAAAAGGCCAGCACCTTGGCGACGAACATTAAAGCGCCCGCTTCGCCGCGCCCGTAGATCGTCTGCAACACCGAGCTGAGGGTGATAGCTGCCAACAGATACGGGAACGCCTGGAAGATCTCAGTGATGCGCATCAAAACCTCGTCCACCAAGCCGCCATAATACGCAGCGATGGAGCCTATCGTTGTTCCCATGATGGTGGTGCAGAACGCGATGACGACGCCCACCCGGAAGGCCGTCCGCGTGCCCCAGATCACACCGTAGTAGATATCATATTGCCCTTCGGTGGTGCCCAGCGGATGCTCAGGGCTTGGGTCGGATGGAGTAGAGCTGAACCCATCACGGGGAATCATCTGGGGATCTCGCGCGTTCTCCGGCGGTGGAGCCAGCTGCGGAGCCGCGATGGCCACAAATGTGAAGATAGTGAGCAATACCAGCCCCAGCAGCGACGTGGGTGTTGTCAGGAGTTTCTTAATCAATCTTTTTGTTCTCATAAATAAGTTCTCACCTCATTAAAAGTGTCTTACGGTTTCGCGGGGGCTCATCCATTAGTCCAGGCGGATGCGTGGATCGATGACACCGTAAAGCACGTCCACAAACAAGTTACCTAGCACCAGCACGACACTGCTGAAAAGCGTCAGACCCAAAACCGATATGACATCCAAAGACGTGGCGGCTTCAGCCAGGAAAGAACCCATGCCTGGATAATTGAAGACGGTCTCTGTGATAACCACGCCGTTCAGCAGCGCGATCAAAATCATACCGCCGATGGTGACCACCGGGATCAGAGCATTAGAGACGGCGTGTCGCCAGACCACGGTGCGGTGCGCCAGGCCCTTGGATCGAGCTGTGGTGATGTAGTCCTGGCGGAGCGTCTCTAACATCGACGAGCGCGTGACGCGCAGCAGGTAGGCCCAGTTCAGATAGGAGAGCGTGACGACGGGCAGCACCAGATGCCTCAGCGAGTCAATGAAGATATCAAGACGACCGTTCAGCAGGGCATCAATGGTGTTCATGTTCGTGTACTGGTTGAAGGCATCCGATTGCACGATCTGCATGGCCGTGTTGGAAAGCCGCCCCGGTGCGAACCAACCCAGACGGGCGTAGAAGATCATGAGCACGCCCAGGCCGAAGACAAAGGTGGGAATCGACCAGCCGACGATACTGAAGATGCGCAGGATCTGATCAATGATCTTGTTGTGGTTGACAGCCGAGATCACCCCCAGCCAGATGCCAATGCCGATCATCGGGACGGACGCCCATATCGCCAACTCAGCAGTTGCGGGGAGGCGGCGGGCAATCACCTCCGTCACGGAGCTCTTGCCGGTTTTGGACCAGCCCAGTCGTCCGCGCAGGACACCGCCTTCGATCTCACCCTCTTCGGTGGTGCGTCCAACCATCCAGTTCCAATATTGTACGGGAATCGGATCGTCCAAGCCATACTTCTTGATAATGCCTTCGATGGCGCCTTGACGTTTGGGGATATCCTGCACATACAGGGACGCGCGCTCGTAGGGCGTGAGCATCGAAAGCATTAAAAAGACCAGCATGGTTACGCCCAAAATCAGAATGGGCAGGATAAGCAATCGACGAACAATGTACGCTAACATACAATATGACCTTCCTTCGATCTAAAATCACTCAAGGCCGGAGTCGCACGGGTGCTGCTTCCGGGGCCACAGTAAGTGATACCCCTAAGGGGATTATATGGGAGGGTCGGTTTCAACCGACCCTCCCTTGAGACTAAAGTTGGCTACGGAGCCACCTTGGAGAGCGCGTAGACGTAGGAGTGGTCGGCGGAGGAGTAGGCGGGGTTGTAGTAGAAGTTCTGGATCCATTCTTGCAGGTGGACACGGCCCACACCCTGGTACAACCAGATGTTGACCGCTTCTTCCTGCGCCTTCAGCTGGATCTCTTCGTAAATTGGGCGGCGTTCCTCAGCCGTTGTCAGTGAAGCAGCCTGCTCAATCAGGTCCGCGTATTCGGCGGCCTTCTCTTCAGGCATATTCACGACACGACCGTAGGCACCCTGCGGGTGCAGGAACGGCTGGACCCAGTTGTGGGGATCGTGGAAGTCCTCAAGCCAGCCACCCACGTAGATGGGCAGCTTGCCCGCGCGGCGGCTGTTGAGCAGCACCGGCCAGGGCATACCGACGACGGAGACGTTGAATTTCGGGTTGACCGTTTCGATACCGGCCTTGAGAATCTCAGAGGCCAGGCGGCGGGTGTCGTTGCCGGTGTTGTACGCCAGCTGCATGTAGAAGCCGTTTTCCCACAGCTCGCCGTCAAAGGCCTGCTTGAATTCTTCCTCACACATCGCGGGATCATAGGAGTAGAGGGGGTCTTGACCTTCCAGGTAGCCCATCATCCCCTGGATGATCGGGCCTTGGGCCTGAATGCCCTCGCCGTTCAAGGCGTCCTGGATCATGGCTTCGAAGTCCATGCAGTAGTTGAAGGCTTTGCGGACGTGGATGTCCTGGAAGAAGTCGGGTGGAACGCCGTTGCCGTCCAGCTCACCGCTGCCGACGAAGGGGTTGCCACCCTCAATGTTGATCTGCCAGTTCATCTGGGCAGGTGTCATCACGGGGTTCGGCAGGTCGACCCAGGCCTGGATGTAGCCGGCGTCATTGACGGTCTCGCAGGTGCCATCTGCCATGCACTCGGTGCCGTAGTAGGGTTCAATCTGCGGACGATACTGGGGCGGTACGTAGACGTAGTCGGCGTCGCCGGCCTCGAACATGGCCAGGCGGGTGCCCCACTCGTTGACGTTCTGAATCACCACACGCTTGATGCTGGGCGCGCCACTGGGGCCGCCTTCCCACATGGGTTCTTCGCGCCAGTAGTTTTCATTGGCGACGAGGACGATTTCCTCACCGGGGGTCCAGTAATCCAGCATGTAGGGGCCGGTGCCATTGGATTGGTTGAAGAGGATGGTGTCCTCAGCAGCAGGGTCGTGGTACTCTACCCAGGTGTCGCAGGAGCCGTCCCAGGCGCCGTTCTCAACCATCCATTCCTGGTCGTAGGTCGCGCCCATGAAGGTGTTGGCCAACATGGCCAGGAACCACGGGGTGGGCCGGTCTAGATTGTAGGTTACGGTGCCCGCTTCGTCATCATAGGTGACGGCTTCCTTGACCATCTCACAGGTCTCAACCAGCGCGGCATCCGATACTTCGTCGAAGCTCTCGGCGGCGCCGTCAACCTGTATGGCCAAGTCCTCGATGGTGTAGAGACCGAAGAAGGCCTCCAGGGTCATCCAGTGGGGACCATCAATGCGGTCCTGCAGCAGGCCACGCTGCAGCGAGTAGGCAATGTCGTGGGGCTCCAGCGTGCCGCCCTCGTGGAAGGTCACGCCTTCGCGGACGTTGAAGGTCCACTGGTCGCCGGCCTCGTTGGGGGCCCAATCTGTGGCCAGCATCGGCACGAACTCGTCCGTGCGGTCCTTGTTGAACCAGATCAAGCCTTCGTAGATGTTGTTTTCCACAGCGCTGCCGGCCGTCTCGTAGGTCCAGGACGGATCTAGCGTTTCTGGCTCACCGGCACCCGTGACGACGATGTACGTGTCCGGGTTCTTGAATTCCGGGGAGACATCGCCCATAGGTTCTTCCGTGGGTTCGGGTGTGGGCGGTTCGGGTGTAGCCGTAACCACGACCTCAACGGTCTCACCTTCAACCTCTTGGGTCACGATGACGGTCTCGACGATTTTCTCCGGTGTTGGTGTTGCACAGGACGCCAGCAACATGCTCGCAATCAGCATTACACTGGCAATCGACCACCATGTTCTCTTGTTCACTTTACTCCTCCTTCAATTGAAAGTTGTAACGATTTAACAGGTTTGGTAGACACTCTATTCCTTTCCTCTATTTCTATAGGCATCACCCCCTTTATGTCCTACGTAGGTTTCTATAGTTTTGTAATGATGCACTATACGTACTTAGGGCTTACTCAGTCACACGGACACATCACGTGACAGGCGCAATAGTGCTCATCGCCCACATCAACCAAAGGTGGTTCTTCTTCGAAGCATACGTCAATGGCCTTGGAGCAGCGGGTGTTGAAATTGCAGCCGACCGGCGGCTCAGACGGGCTGGGGAGATCACCCTCTAGAAGAATGCGTTGTCGATTTTCCTCAATCTCGGGATCAGGGACCGGGACAGCGGATAGAAGTGCCTCGGTGTAGGGATGGAGCGCGTTATTATACAGGGTGTAGCGGTCTGTCAGTTCCATGATCTTGCCGAGATACATCACGGCGACGCGGTCGCTGATGTGGCGGACCATGCTCAGATCGTGAGCGATGAAGATGTAGGTCAGCCCCAGTTCCTCCTGGAGATCCTCGAGCAGGTTGACGACCTGCGCCTGAATGGAGACGTCGAGCGCGGAGATCGGCTCATCGCAGATAACCAGGTCGGGGTTGAGGGCCAGGGCGCGGGCCAGGCCGATGCGCTGTCGCTGACCGCCGGAGAACTCGTGGGGGTAGCGGCTCATAAAATCAGGGCTCAAGCCTACCATCTCAAGCAGCTCGGCAATCCGCTCGCGTTTTTCTTCCCCTGAGGCGATCTGGTGGACCATAAAGGGCTCACCCACGATGCCGCGCACCGTCATCCGAGGGTTGAGTGAAGCATAGGGGTCCTGAAAGATCATCTGCAGCCGCTGCCGCATGTGACGTAATTCACGTATGCTCATATCCGCCAGGTCGACATCGTCAAAGAGGACTTTCCCGGCGGTGGGCTCGTAAAGCCGGATGATGGTTCTGCCGGTGGTCGTTTTACCACAGCCACTCTCCCCTACGAGTCCCAACGTCTCGCCACGGTAGACGTTGAAGCTTATGCCATCTACAGCCTTGACATCCCCTACTTGATGACGAAACACCCCTCGGCGGATGGGGAAATACTTCTTGAGTCCTTGCACGCTAAGGATAATATCGTCACCATTGTTCGCATATTCAGCACTTACAGCTGCCTGATCAGTCATCTTACCTTTCTCACCTTTTCTTTTTCCCAACATGCTGCTTGATGGCCCGCCCCGTCAATTGATTCCAACGGTGGCATTTCATGCTCGCAACGGTTAACTCGATAAGAACAACGAGGATAGAAGGGGCATCCTACTTGCTCCCCCACCAGATCGGGGGGCTCGCCCGGAATGGAGAACAGACGCTCACCGCGTTCCCCTTCTGGTTTGGGCAGCGAACCCAACAGTCCCACAGTGTAGGGGTGGTGAGGATCACCATAGATGGCTTTCACGGACCCGGTCTCAATGATATGACCGGCGTACATCACGTTTACCCGCTCGGCCAGGCCGGCGACCACGCCCAGGTCGTGCGTGATCCAAATGACGGTCATGCCTAGCTGGTGCTGCAATCGTTTCACGAGCTCGACGATCTGTGCCTGAATCGTCACGTCGAGGGCCGTGGTCGGCTCGTCGGCGATGAGGATGCTGGGGTTACACGAAAGCGCCATCGCGATCATGGCACGCTGGCGCATACCGCCGGAGAACTGGTAGGGGTAGTCGTCTAGCCGCTCACCCGCCTTGGGGATGCCGACCAGCCCCAGCAACTCCCTTGCGCGGTCACGAGCCTCTTGATCGTCCATACCCTGATGTAGTTTCAACGCTTCTGTGATCTGGAACCCGATGGTCAGCACCGGGTTCAGAGAGGTCATGGGATCCTGGAAGATCATGGCAATCTGAGCGCCACGCACGCGACGCATCTTTTCCTCCTTCAGCTTCAGAAGGTCCTTCCCCCGGAACCATATCTCTCCCTCTTCAATCTTGCCGGGAGGGATCGGGACTAAGCGCATAATGGAAAGTGCATGGACGCTCTTTCCACAGCCGCTTTCTCCCACAACGCCCAGCGTCTCTCCCTCATCTAACGTGTAGGAGATCCCGTTGACCGCGTGAACGACACCGTCTTCAGTGTAGAAGCGGGTTGTCAGATTCTTGACTTCAAGTAAATGCTCTGAAGCCGATTGTTCATTAAAATCCATCATAATTATCTATATTCCTCCTTGGGCCAATACGCTGGGCATCGTGCTGTGATTATGATGATAGAAAGTATACCCATTTTCGTTATCCCCAACGCGCTATATATACTCTCCAAAGTATCATATAGTTCATCAAAACAGCAACTTCTTGTTGTGTGGATCTCTTCATGGCTTTTAGGCTTCAAGCGACCGCTGTTTAGGGACTATGAATGTGCCTCATGTTAACTATTCAGATCACCACTACTCCAATATTGTTTACAACCTCATTAGGGAAACCCGTGGATTCAAAGAGAAGGAATTCCAATCAGGGGAAATATGAGACAACCAAAAGCACGGTGTCTTTTCTGCGAGACAGTGCTTGAATAAAACTTGGATTGTAGGTTTTTGATTGAGACAACGTTGATTTTGATGCATTCTACGTGACATTTTCGCATGCTATAGAAATTTTACAATTTCACATGCTCAATTATACCTATATTCCTTAGAATAACAAGTGATGACTCACCTGAAAAAAGGTTGTGCCTCACGCGAAGACGCCGCCGACCAAAGGTCGGACAGTCGCCAAGATTTTTAAATTTGCCCTTACTTTTCTGAATAGTAAAGCCAGCCTAGATCAATAAAATTTA
>DAOTUH010000572.1:0-25090 GCA_034437255.1 Anaerolineae bacterium | reverse complement strand
CCGACGATCCACAGGATGCGGTCTCCGGCGACCAGGAGCGGCAAGTGGTCGCGCCACGTCTGCGGCACCTTGACGTTGATCAGGAAATCACTGACGTCGACGTGGTGGCCTCCCATGCCCTGCGGCGCGAACCGGTCGCCGGGCTTGCGGGTTCGGAGCACGGGGTGCGTGCCAAGCGCCTCTGCATCCAGCCATGCTACCAAGGGATCGAGATTGGTCGTGATCTCCGCCATCGACCACGACGCTGGCAGTGTTGCGTGCAACATCCAGCCCTCGGGGAGCTCTGTTTCGCCCGGCACCGCCACCGAGAGCTCCGTCCCCGGCGGGAGCCACGGACGGTTCTCCGACAAGTGGAGCGCCTCGGCGTCGGCGATGGTCAGGTGCTCGTAGCCGACGCGCACCACCAATCCGCGCGGCAGCGTCGCTTCGGCCCCGGTCTGACCGTGAAGCCCCACGTTCACCGCCTGCTCAATGTGGACAAAGTTAACGTCGCGCAGCGTGCGCCGCAGTGCGTAGGCCGCTCGGCGGATCAGCGAGCGCTGCACCGCCAGCGGTTGCGCCCGCCAGCCCGCCAAGTCGAAGGCGATGGCGTCGACGTGCCGGCTCACCCGCAGTTCGTCCCAGGCCTCACTCACCACGGTGTCCAACACTTCGTAGTCGGCGCGAACCACCTCCGCCAGATTGCAGAACCGCTCGCGGATTTGCGGGTTGATCTCTGCCAGATAGGGCAGCACCTCGTGGCGCAGTTGATTGCGAAAGAATGTCGTGTCCCAGTTGGTCCGGTCGAGCCGCCAGCCAAGGTGGCGCGCATCGCAATACGCCTCAATCTCCGCGCGTGACACTTCCAGCAGCGGGCGAATCAGCCGCGCATCCGCAGCGGCGTCCGCCAAGTTCTCGTCCAGCACATCAAGCGGCAGCAGCCGGTAGTCCTGGAGCGGCGTGACCGGCAGCATCCCCCGCAGGCCAGCGAGGCCGGCACCACGCAACAGATGCATCAGCACCGTCTCGGCCTGGTCGTCGGCGTTGTGGCCCACGGCGACCACCGCCGCGCCGGTACGCTGCGCCGTCTGCGCCAGAAAAGCGTACCGCACGCGGCGCGCCGCTTCTTCCAGTGCCAGGCCGTGTTTCTCCGCGATCTCCGGCAGATCAACGCGCAAGACCGTGGCGGGAAGATCCCACCGCTCGGCCAGCGCCATGACGAAGTCAGCGTCGGCGTCGGCGTCGGCACCGCGCAGGCCGTGGTGCAAATGCGCGACGTGCAGCCCGAGCGCGTACTCGTCCGCCAACCGTCGTAACACGTCAAGCAATGTCACCGAATCGGGACCGCCCGAGACGCCCACGACCACCATCTGCGCATCCGTCAGCAGACGGTGCCGCCGGATGTATTCGCGCACGCGGGATAGAAGATCCATAGACGAAAGACCTGGGGAGATTAGGCCTCCCCGTTACCCATCTGCTGGCGGAGATACACTTCGATGAACTCGTCCAGGCTGCCGTCCAGCACCGCATCGACGTTGCCGGTCTCGTGGTTGGTGCGGTGATCCTTGACCATCCGATAGGGATGAAGGACGTACGAGCGAATCTGGTTGCCCCAGGCGGCGGCCTGATGCTCGCCCTTCAACTCGTCGATCTTCTCCTGGCGTTGCTCCTCCTTCATTTGTATCAGCCGCGCCTTCAAAATGCGCATAGCGGTGATGCGATTCTGCGCCTGGGAGCGCTCATTCTGGCATTGGACGACGATGTCCGTGGGTACGTGCCGAATACGCACGGCTGTCTCGTTCTTCTGCATGTGCTGTCCGCCGGCCGACGAGGCGCGGAAAGTCTCCACCTCCAGGTCATCCGAGTTGATCTCCACCTCGACGTCTTCGTCGAGGTCCGGCCAGACCTCCACCAGTGCAAAGGACGTGTGACGACGATGGGCTGAATCGAAGGGCGAGAGGCGCACGAGACGATGTACGCCGCGCTCGGCGCGAAGATAACCATAGGCATAGTTACCGTCGACGGCAATGGTGGCACTCTTGAGACCGGCACCCTCACCTTCCATGGAATCCAGGATGTCGGCTTTATATCCGTGCTGCTCGGCCCAGCGGAGATACATGCGCAGGACCATCTGGGCCCAATCCTGGGCGTCGGTCCCGCCCGCGCCGGCGTGCACGGTGAAGATAGCACCGCCCCGGTCGTATTCGCCGGAAAGCATCAAGCGGAACTCGGCCCGCTCTAACTCGCGTTCCAGTTCCTCCGCTTCTTCCTCAAGGTCAGGCTGCAGATCCTCGTCACCCAGCGCCAGCAGTTCCTGCGCGTCCTGTGCGCGCTGTCGCAAGTCCGTCCAATAATCGATTTCCTCCTGCAGAGACGAGAGCCGCTGCATGGTGTGGCGCGCCGACTCTGGATCGGCCCAAAGATCCGGTGATGCTGCTTGTTGTTTCAGTTCCTCCAATTCCCGATGCTTGTCAGGTAAGTCAAAGCCGCCTCCAAATAGCTTCTAAACGGGTGGCGACATTTTCAAGACGTGCGGCCAAATCACTCATAGTGAACTCCTACGAAAAATAATTATAGGTTACAGGTTGCAAGTTGCAGGTTACAGGTTGTTTAGCTAGCGTCGAACGTTTTTGTCAATGGACTAAACAGAAATCTGTGTATCTGTTCAGTCTTCTGAGGTACAACGCACCTTCGCCGAAGTTCATAAGCCGGTATATCTTAAACGATGCTCGGAGAACTTCGTAGGAAGGTTTATTTCGATTCGCAAGGGCGTTGCACCTATTTGCTCACAAACTTAAACGGTTACAAACCTGTTCAGTCCACTTAATCCGTTGACTCAGGTTTTCGCTCACTGTACGTCCTCGGCATCCAGCCAAGGAATAAGCGCTGCGTAGTCATCGACGGTTCCGCCATCCAGGCAGCACTGGATGATCTCCTGGCCCAACGTATCGAGGTCAGGCTCCAGGAACTGCCTCACTTGCTTGCGGAAGAAACTGGCTAGAATATCCGCGCCCTGATCGAAGCCCTCCACGCCGACCTCGGGTTGCTCTTCGACGTGCAAGAGATACTGGGGCACGGTGCGTCCTTCCACCAGCAGATGATTCAGCGTGTAACCCAACAGCGAGCAGCGCGCCGGGTTGAGCTGCTCCGGGTGGAAGCGCGCCGCACCGCGGCGCGCCAGGTACTCTCGAGCCACCCACTCCGGCATAAAGCCGACCTTCCAGGCGCCCACGTGCTGGTTGGGACAGAGAATGTAGCGGTTACGGATATTGGTGCGGAACTGGCGGAGCAGCAGATTCGCCTGATCGACGCGCCGTCCCGTGGCAAAGGGCCAGTACGAGCCAACGCCCTCACTGCTCATGCCGTTCCCATCAACGATGCTGGGGTTGGCGAAGCCACGCGGCGCCACCAGACGCCAGAGCCACGCCAGCGCGGGCGGCAGCAAATGGAAGAGCCCGATGATGCCATAGGTGGGCTGTTCCCGGGTGCACGGCGGCGTACGCACGCCGAAACTTCGGAAGTCCACCGTCACCGGCCCGTTGACAACTCCCGGCACGATCTCCCGGGGCACAGTCACGCGCGGATTCGGACACGGCTTACCCGGTGCATCCTCGGTATGCTCCCAGATCAACGCCCGAGCACCAGGCACCGCCTGGATGTTCAGAAAGAGCAGGTCGGTGGGCGGCTGGGCGGTGAGGCGCTCCAGGTGCACGTCCTTGCCGTAATGGTCGATGTGATTCACACGCAAGAACCAGGCGTCCTCAGCATCGGTGAGCACCAGCTTGCCGTTGTGCCGCTGTAGCGAGGGATGGCAGAGCGCCATATCGTCGGCCACCGGGTGCAACCGGCACGAGCGGGGAATCTCCAGGTAGAGCTGCTGCTTGCTAACGAGGTTCTCTCCCAGCAGCAGCCGCCCGTCCTCCGTGCGCTGGGCCTGCTCCAACAACTCGCTCTTGCCCCCGCCGCTCGCTGCTTCGTGCATAATGGTGGTCACGTTGTCGTAGGGTGTGACGATGCGCACCGTCGAACAGTGCGTGGTCACCCATCCTTCCCGCTCACCCTGCGTCAGCAGGACGCCGTAGATTCCCTTCTTGGCGCTGGGACCTGGATAGAGATTGTAGGAGAAGACCTCGTGAAGATCGGGCAGACGGTTGTGCACCACCACCTGCTTGCCTTCGAAGTGCGTGTGTCGGAAGGGCGGTGCAATATAAAGCATCGCCCGTGGTTCGAAATCATCGGGGATTTCGTCCTGGGGGATGATGCCCTGCAGCAACGCCAGGCCTAGCGCGAAGAATCCCGCGTTGCCGGGCGCGATGCACACCGTATCCCAGCCCATGCCTTCCTTGCCCGAGATAAAGCCAAACATCACCAGAGGGCGCTCTGCCAGCCAGGCAAAGGTCTGTTCGCGAAGAGTAGTGAAAGGCTCGCCGAAACGCTCACGAAAGCGGGGCTTGTCCGTGGGCAGATCGTCAGCAATGACGAGACAGTCCGGATCGCGCCGGCGCATGTAGGGTTCCGGATAATTGGCCGCGACGCCGTTCTTCACGCGCGCTACCGTCGCCTCCAAAACCTCTCCCTGCCCCGGAAGGTCATACGTGACCTCAAAATAGCTGCTGCCCAGGCCGCCGCAGGCCAGATTTACCAGCTCGGTGCGGGTGCTGGCTACCGTCAGCTCGGGGCAGTTTTCCAAAATACGCTGCGCTTCTTCGGGTAAATTATAAGCTTTCCAATCCATGATTCTCTCCCCCCTCATGCTATCATGGCCACATCAGAACAGGATAAACGCCATGAGACCAACCCTTCTCCAATCTTCCTTATAAATCAATACACATGATGGCAAAAGTGACACGTTGAGCTCGCTTGAAACGCTCCCGGAATGAGGCTGGGAGCATGAGTGTGCCTCTTTTACACCAATGTGTTAATACCCGACCTCTTTATCCACTACCTTTTGCAGCGGCTCGTTGTTCAGAAAACGGCGCAAATTCTCCAAGAATATATCCATGAAGCGCTCGACGTAGTGTGGCGTGCTTCCGGCATAATGCGGCGTGATCAATACATTGTCCCTATCCCAGAACGGCGAATCCTCCGGCAACGGCTCGGTCTCGAATACATCCAGGCCCGCGCCGGCGATATCGCCATTGCGCAGTGCCTGGAGCAGGCTCTCCTCGTCCACGACGCCGCCGCGTCCGATGTTGATGAGGTAGGCCGTGGATTTCATCCGGTGCAGCGCGTCTGCGTCGATCATGTTTCGCGTCTCCGAGGTCAGCGGTACCGTCACCACGACGACGTCGGCCTCGGGCAGAAGCACGTCCAGATCCTCGGGACCGTGCATCGCATCGACGTCGGGCACCGCTTCGCTCGGGTCACGGCGAATGCCCAGCACACGCATGCCGAAGGCCTGGGCCAGTCGTGCCGTGCGTTCGCCGATGGCCCCCACCCCGATCAACAGCATGGTCTTGTCCTCCAGCTCAAAAAGCGTCTCACCCGGGGGCGTGGACCACTCATGGCGCTGCTGCGCGTAAAGCACGTCGTGGAGACGGCGCCCAAAGGTCAGCAAGAGCGCGAAGATATGCTCGCTGATGGGAATCCCGTGAATGCCGCTGGCGTTGGTCAGCACGAAGGGCTGCTCCACGGCCTCTGGATATTCCAACAGCCAGTCAGCACCCGCGCCAAATTGCTGGAACCAACGCAGGTTGGGCGCGTTCACGATAATCTCCGGCGGGATCAGGCCGGCGGCGATCTCGACGTCGTCCAGCACGGCCTCCATCTCCGTACGGTCGCGGGTCACCACGATGGCGGCGTCCGGCACGAGTGCCTTGACCGCTGCCAACTGCTGCTCCATGAGCCAACCTCGCTCTACGCTCAGCAGTACGGTTTTCATCCTCTCCTCTTTTTGCGCGTCTACCACGCGGCTACGATTTGCCCAACAAGCCCTTGACAAAGGCCTCGCGATCAAAGGGCGCCAGATCCTCCAGGCTCTCTCCGGTGCCCACAAAACGGATGGGCAAGCCCAACTGTTCGCCAATCGAGAGCACCATGCCGCCCTTGGCGCTGCCGTCCAACTTAGCCAGAATCACGCCGCTGACGTCAACGGCATCGGTGAAGTGTTGCGCCTGCGAGAGGCCGTTCTGTCCCGTGGTCGCATCCAGAACCAGCAACGTCTCATGTGGTCCCCAGGCCACGCGCTTCGCGACAATGCGGCGGATCTTCTTCAACTCTTCCATCAGGTTGTGCTGGGTATGGAGTCGCCCAGCCGTGTCGATGATCAGGACGTCCATGCCCTGAGCGCGGGCCTTCTGGATGGCGTCGTAGGCCACGGCGCCTGGGTCGCCGCCCTCCTCTCCCTTGATGACGGGCACGCCCACGCGCTCTCCCCAGATATCGAGCTGCTCGACGGCAGCGGCGCGGAAGGTATCTCCGGCGGCGAGCATCACGTCGTCCCCCTGCTGATGGAAGCGATGGGCCAGCTTGGCGATGCTGGTCGTCTTGCCGGAGCCGTTGACGCCTACCACCAGGATCACGGCCAGCGGCCAGTCCAGGTTGAGCGGTTCGGGTTCGGGCAAGAGCTGCTCAATCTCCTCCTCCAAGATACGCTCAAAGTCCTCGGTGCGATAGATGCCTTCTTCATGGACCCGCTCTCGCAGTCGCTCCACCAACGTCAGTGCCGTGTGCACCCCCACGTCGCCCTGGATAAGAATTGCTTCCAGCTCTTCCCAGGTCTCGTCGGTGATCTCACCGGCGCCAAAAACGGTCGCGATTTGACCGAAAACAGCGTCTCGTGTCTTGCGTAAACTCTCGAAAATCCCTTTCATTTAACCTTAGCCTCCCCAAGCGATTATAGGCGGTTGAAGGATGTCGTCAAACTGGTGCTGGGTACTGGATGCTGCAATCGACCATGTTACCACCAGGGGGTTTCCTCGACGGCGACGCCCCATTCATCCAGCAGGGCCCGGACCTCGTCCCAGTGACCTTCTTTGACGACGGCCAGGTGACCGGTGTTTTCTCCGACGGGGTGGAGGTGACGACGCAACCGTCGTTCAGATGCGCGGAGCTCGGCCAGCGCCTTGGGTGTCTCGAAGCGCAGCAGGCGAACCTGCGCCGTCTGCGCGTCCCCGTAATGGCTGCCCCAGGCCTTCAGGCGCTTCTCCCACTCCGGCGACAGTGTGGCGCCCGTCATCTCCTCCACCCGCGCGATGATCTCCGGCACGTCGGCGCCCGTGCTCACGGCCGCTTGGATGCTCTTCGGCGTGAGGCGCCAGCCGTCGTCGTCCTCCTCCACGGCTTCGGCGAACCGCGCCACGTTACCCACGACGTACAGGCTGGGAAGCGGGTGGCGCGCCCGCAGCCGCCCGCCACCGTCCCAGGTGAGGCTGTGCGGCAGATCCTTATCTCGCCCCTGAGAGAGCGCCGGCAGCATCTCCAACTCCCAGAGCCGCTGCTCAACCTTGAGCGCGCTGTGGGATGGTACCCAGGCCGTCGTCGCGTCCAGCGGGTGCAGGACCTCGCCCAGGTGCTCGTCCTGCTGCAGCGCCTGCAACCGCTCGGGCCGATCCACCTGCAATACCAACACGGGCTGTCGCAGCACGATGCGCTCGTGCTGGGCGCCCCATTCCCGCAGGGTCCGCTCCACGTTCTGGGGCACGGGCATCTCCGTCACTTTCTCCAAAAAATGGAGGAGGCTCGGCAGCGTCTCGTCGGCCTGCAAGGCGTAGTAGACGCTGTTGCGCGTGATGCGGTAGGTCACCGCTGCGGGTTGAACCTTCTCACGCTCGGCGATGTGCTCGATCCGCGCCAGGGTGCTCAGCGGCACCGGCCCCATGGCCAGCACCTGGAAATCGGGCTGGAGGACGATCTGCCCCAGCTGGGCGCCAACGTCCTCGTAAGGTTGCCCGGTGATGGCAGCGTGCGCCAGAGGCGTCAGACGCAGCGCTTCGGGCGAGTCCTCTTCGTCTGCATATCCCAACATCACCACGCCCAAGTCTTTCAAATGCACCAAGATCTGTTTCAGCGTCTGGCGTTCCACCGTGCGCAACGCCTGTTCCAGGCGCGCCTCATACGCCGATGTATCGGTTTGTAGGCTTCTCCATTGTAACTCGCGATATAGCTCTGTGACCGTCTGCTGGCTGAAGAGGAACGTCCCGGGCCTGTCGCCATTGAGCAATCCCAAGAAGGTCTCCAGAGGGAACCAGACGTTATCCGTCATCTTACCGAAGATATCCATGACCTCCGCGTAGAGCACGTCAACAGGACGTGGGCTGATGCTCCGGTAATAGTAGCCACGTCCACCCTGCAGCGAGGTCAGATCGACCTTAATCTCCGAACCGAGATTGATAATGACGGATAGCACCCGCTTGGCCTGAGCGTCGAGCGATTGCTCCCAAAACTGCATCGGGTTCTCCGCCTCGTTAACAAAAATCTCATCTTTCGTCTCAACGAGCAGATCCATTTCGACCAAGATATCGACCAGAAAACGGATTTCATCCTCGTACTCGGAGAACGGCAGGCCCATGCTTCTGGCGAGGCGACGCGCGTCCCGTTTATAAATGCCCCCTTGGTTGAGCGCCGACGCCGGCTCGCGGCGCAGTTCGGCCCAGACGAAGAATAGGTGCCGCAGTACGTCGGTCATGGGGCGCTGCGCCACGCGCTCTGGCGGGCTCGTCAGCAACAGCTCCAGTTGTGGCTCCGGTACGGAGAGCTCAGCCTTTGGCAGCTCCCGCACCACCTCCGGCGGAATGCCGATGGCGCGCAGCGGCCAGAATTCGCGGCGGGTCGCCCGATCCACCGGCGGTGTGAGATTGACCAGGAATCCCTGACGCAGCAAGGATTCCAATACGTCGTTGAGTTCGGGCAACGTATCCGGTCCGACGTCTACATTCTCCAGGCGAATCAAGCCACCCAGGACAAGGGGCACCGCCACCTGGGAGGGGGGGGACTGTCCTCCATATTTCAGGGTCACGGCCAGCGCGGCTCGTTCCGCTTCGGAGAGCGCCGCCATCGTAGCAGGATCCCCGGCGCGGCGCGGGATTTTTTCGACCAGCAGGTTGACGAGCTCGGACTTGGTGTGCTCCTCGGCGTTAGGAATGTCGTTGGCAGCAGCGATGGTGTCAATGATCTCGGCGTAGTAAGTCTCCAGCGAAACGCGCAGCGATTCCATCAGCGCCCTCCCTGCTTGGGTGACTCCAGCGCGATGACCTTAGGCATGTACCCCTTTTCCTCAAATTGGCGGATCAAGGCATCGACCTGATCTCGGCTTAGCAACGCAGCCTGCGGCGTCAGTTTGGCCAGCAACGCCTCACGGAGCTCCGGCACCGCCACCTGCAGCTCCTGCATGGCGAATTCATCCTGGACTTCCAATAGCGCCTGGCGCGGATAGAGTTGAACGTGTCCGTAGCGCGCCCACCAGTGCGCCCACCAGTCGGCCAGTTTCTTCGGAGGTGGCGCATCGGCCCCTGCCTCCCAGGCCAATGCCAACGCCTCTGGCGTCTCACCCTCCAGGAAGACCTCGTAAAGGCACCGGAGATTGAGCGTGTAGCAAAGCGCGCCCTCCTCATCCACGCCCTGGGGTTCTGCCCAACGCTGTACTTGACGCAGCACTTCCACAGGCACGGGCGGGGATAGGGCCAGGCCGGCCGGATCCTTCAACCAGTGTATGTCTTGGGCGTCCCAGGCCAGATCGGGCATGGGCAGCGCGTCACGACGCCGCCATAGCAGATCCTGCAACGCAGCACGCAGACGGAACGCTTCCAACGCGCCGGTCTCCTTGAAAGTTACGTCGCTCAAGCCGAAGCGCCACAATATCTGCTTGATGAGGTTTTGGGCATAGTATCGCAGGAAGCCGGGCAGCTCGCCTTGGGCGTCCACGAGATTGATGGACTCAGGGGGCAGCTGATGCGTTCCCAGGATAAACAAAGGCCCCAAGACCTCAGCGACCTCATCGAAGGAGAGCCAGACATCCGCCGGCAGCAATCCCAACAGCTCCAAAACGGTCTGACGCAGCCGATTGAGCGCCCGGAGCATGGTGTGTTGATAGTCGTACAACCTGCGATAAGGACGATAATCCCAATGCACCTCGACGTGCCCGGATCGCCAGTGGGGCCAGAAGACGTCATAATCCTGAACGGTCTCATAGCAGTCAAGCAACAGCGCGATCTGCCGGCCCGGGGCCAGCGACAGGAAGTGCTCCGCGTAGCGCGGTTCCAGCGTGACCGGTGAACCGGGGCGCAGCACGCCCACCGCTCGCAGCAGATGATAGATGAGCTCCACCATCTCCCGATCGCCCGCGAAGATCTCCGCCCAGCGTTCCAGGGTCTCCGGCGCGAGGCGCGGCTCCGGGGCCATGAGCCGGATACGCGTCTGCTGTGAGCTACCGGCCTGGTTCAGTCGCCGCGCGTCCTCGGGCACGGGTAGCGGCGGTAACGCGCCCTCTCTGTAGAGCACAATCTCCCGCTTCCAGTAGCGCTGAGGACGCAGACGGCTCTCGCCGGAGCGGATGAGTCCCAACAAACGCTGGATTTGTCGAAATAAGCGAGCAGGTTCGGCCGACTTGGGCGCGTTCGGCGACGCAATGCGCATGCTGTCCGGTACCGTCAGGTAGACCGGCGGCACTCGGGCCACCAGGGCTTCGGGGATCAGAAGGTCACTTTCGCGCTCGAAGGCCAATCCAGCGCCGGTGATCTCGGCAAGCAACTGTTCCTCGGGAACGTCTGGCTTCTGCAAGACGGGAATCTCGCCGGTGCGGGGATCAAAGTAGTAGGGGACCCGTAGATTGAAGAGGATTTGCGCATAGTAAGTCCGGGCGGCCTCACTCACGCTCTCCAGGGCCTGCTGCAGACGTCCCCGATCTAGTAGCGTTTCCACCAACTGGGTCGCCAGGTCCAAGCGGGAGCGTCCCTGCGGATTGACGCCCAGTCTGCGAATCTGTTTACGCAACAGGGCCACGGGCCACTCCTCGTCCACAATGCGCTGGATCGCCGCTTCCTCCGGCGTCTCCTCAGCGGGCAGCATCCATCCCGGTAGCTGCTCTATAGCGTGTGGTAAGGACGGCGACTTTGTATTATACCCGAGCTGCTCTGTCGCCTGCGCCAACTGCTGTTTCCGCGCGTTCTCTGCGTCGTGCATATTTTTCTCTTTACAACTCTATGGGTAACTCGTTCAACGGCTGGATGCTTTCCGGCGTGACACGACAGCGCAGGGCCCGCACCTCGACACCGGCGTCCGCTGCCGCGCGTAGGGTTGTGCCAAAGGCGGGGTCGGTGGCGTCGTGGGGTGTGAACTCGCGCGCATCCTCGCGCTGGACGACGAAGACCACCACCGCGCGCTCGCCAACCTCGACGGCGGCCTGCAACTCGCGCACGTGGCGGCGGCCCCGCTTCGTCGGCGCGTCGGGAAAGGCCGCGGTCTTGTCCTCGACCAGCGTCACCGATTTGACTTCCATCCAGCAGTGGGGATCGTGGCCCGTCAACAAGAAATCCAAGCGACTTTCGCCCAGCACAACCTCGCGCCGAGCCTGCGAGTACATCTCAAATCCAGGCAGGCCGCCGCAGGCGAGCACGTTCTCGACCAGGGAATTGGGCAGACGTGAATCCAGGGAAACCCAAATCTCTCCGGGTGCTTCGATCAGACAGAGGTCGTAAGCGGTACGGCGCCGGCGACCAGCGTCGGCGGGGCGCAGCCAGACGGTGCGTTCCGGCACCAACAGCTCTTCCAGGCGTCCTGGATTGGGGAGATACGCCGCGACGGGGTCTGTCTCGCCCTCCAGCCGCACCTGGGCCCGGAAGCGATTGTCTCGGCGCAAAAAGACGCCGCACACCAGCGGACCGAACCGCAGGCCGCACTCACTCGACAGTGGAGAAGGCATCGGTCTCACTGGCTGCTTTTTCGAGAGACGCAAGCGCTTCTGGAACCTCGTCCGCGTACAAGATCACGTATTGGTAGCCCTGTTCCGTCAAGAAGCGCTGCCGATTGGCGCTGTACTCCTGATCCACCGTCTCTTTGCTGACGATGGAGTAAAAATAGGCGCGGTCTCCGTCGCGTTTGGGGCGCAGAATTCGGCCCAGCCGCTGGGCTTCCTCCTGGCGCGAACCGAAGGTCCCAGAGATCTGTATCGCCACGTTGGCGTCCGGTAGATCGATGGAGAAATTCGCCACCTTGGAGACCACCAGTGTCGTGACGTCGCCCTCGCGGAACGCCTCATACAAAGCCTGGCGCTCTTTATTAGGAGTCTGTCCCGTGATCAGGGGCAGATCGTAGTGCTCGGCGACCTCGTGCAATTGATCCAGGTACATGCCAATGACCAGGATATTGTCATCCTGGTGATGGTTCAGCAGATGGTCCAAAATCTCTATTTTCTTGGGACTTTGCGCCGCGACTGAATACTGCCGGCGCCGTTCCGTGGTGATGTATTCGAGCCGCCGTTCTTTGCTCAGCGGCACCCGTACCTCGCAGCAGATAGCCGGGGCGATCCACCCTTGCTGTTCCAGATCCCGCCAGGGCACGTCGTACTTCTTCGGCCCGATGAGAGAAAAGACGTCCTCCTCCCGGCCGTCCTCGCGCACGAGCGTCGCCGTCAGTCCCAGGCGCCGGCGCGCTTGGATCTCCGCCGTGATGCGGAAGACAGGCGCGGGCAACAGGTGCACCTCGTCGTAGATGATCAAGCCCCAATCCTCCGCGTTGAAGAGCGGGAAATGGGGAAATTCCTTCTCCATAGGCAGATTCTTGCCCTTGGTGCCGCGTTTGCGATGCGTCAGAATCTGGTAGGTGCTGATGGTCAGAGGGCGGATCTCTTTGCGATCACCGCTGTACTCACCGATCATGTCGTCCGTGAGCGAGGTTTTGTTCAATAACTCTTCTCGCCATTGGCGCGCGGCGATGGTGCTCGGCGTGAGAATCAGGGTCTGAGCCTGGGCTTTCTCTATCACCACCATGCCAACCATGGTCTTGCCAGCACCACAAGGCAAGACCACCACGCCCGATCCACCCGCTTCCGAGCCACCGGCCCAGAAGACCTCTGCGGCCTCCTGCTGGTAATCTCGGATACGAAAAGGTTCACCAGACGCCATGATCTCGCGCAGTTGAAATTCCAGCGGTGCGCCGGTCACATAGCCGACCAAGTCCGCCGCCGGATAGCCGGCCTTGACCAGGGCTTGCTTGACGTGTCCTCGACGCGAAGCAGGCACCTGTAGAGTGTGCGGTCCCAGACGTTCCAGGATATAAGGGCGGAGATAGCGATTGCGCTCCAACTCCAGCAGCAGCAAGGTATCGTCGGAGGAGAGACGCAACCTGCTTTGATCCAATGGGTCTTGGGTCAGCCGCACCCGCCCATACCGAGAGATGGCCTCGTGGATCTCCACCCGCACGTTATCGGGCACCGGATACTTGGAGAGACGATCCAGACCATCAAGGATATCCGTGGCGCTCATGCCGGCCGCCGCTGCGTTCCACAAGGAAAGCGATGAAAGGCGGTATGTGTGCACGTACTCCGGGCTCTTTTCGAGCTCGGCAAAGCGCGCCAGATGGTCCCGCGCGTCTTCATAGCGCGGATTATTCACTTCAAGGAGAACCGTACGGTCCCCCTGTACAATTAGCGGAGCTTCAGCATAGTAATCCATAACGCTTAATTCTACCTGATGAGACGCGCACGTCAACCGTGTCGATATGGGCAAATGAGGCAGTTCCAGGGTGATTCAGACGCAATGGGCGGCTTCCAGTTGTGTTTGCAACCCGCAGCAACTCCGGCTTCGTTTGCCTTGTTTTCGTCTATGCAGGTTCTACGGCACAGGAAGCGTTTTCGTCAGCTGACTCTCTTCGAAATCCATACGACGGATGTCGAGAGTTTCCCTGATGAATAACTTGACAAATAAAGGGAACCTATGTTATAGTGTCTAGGCATTGGGTGAACGCCCACATAAAACTTGACTTTAGAGCACGGGTCGGCATCTGCCTACCGGTGCTCTTTTTTGGGCGATTCAAAAAGTCAGAGAGGGTATTGTTGGGTTGACGTCTGAACCAGAATCTCGACCCAGTACTGAATGGCTCATGGGATTTGAATATTTCTGAAAAATAGGATACACTGGAATCAAGAGCGTTATTTACCAAATATAGAATAATCAGGGATTATATGGTGGTAGCACAGAAAGCAGTAAAAACCAAGAAACAGCGTCAAAGCCGCCGCGAGTCCAAGCAGGTCGGCGCGGACTATCTTCTGTCTCTGGGAGAGGAACAGGGGTATGTCACATTTGGAGACATCCTCCAGGTCTTTCCTGAGGTAGAGAACGATATCGAGCGGCTGGATGAAATCCTGACCCTGCTGATGGAGCAGAACATCCGCATCGAGAAGAACGAAGAGGACGCGACCTTGCACGAAAACGACGGCAGGGCGGAACGTAACGATGAGCCCAGCGAGACTGAAGAGGATATCTACCGGGCCATAGCCATCGACGACCCCATCGGTATCTATCTGAAAGAGATTGGACAAGTCTCGTTGCTAGATGCTGAGCAGGAGGTCGAGCTCGCCAAACGGATGGAGGCCGGCAAGCAGGCTCAGCAGAAGCTCAAGCGCGTCCGCAAGCCGGAGAAACGTCGCCACTACCAGCGAATCATGGATGACGGTATCAGAGCGCGCGAGCATCTGGTACGCGCCAACTCACGGCTGGTCATCAGCGTGGCCAAGAAGTACATCGGGCGCGGCGTCCCCTTCCTGGATCTGATTCAGGAAGGCAACATCGGCTTGATCCGGGCGGCCAACAAGTTTGACTACAAGCGGGGTCATAAGTTCTCGACGTACGCCACCTGGTGGATTCGCCAGGCTGTGACGCGCGCCATTGCCGATCAGAGCCGGACGATCCGTGTGCCGGTGCACATGGGCGACCAGATCAACAAGTTGTTGCGGATTTCGCACAAACTCACTCAGCGGCTGGGACGCGATCCCACGCCGGAAGAGATGGCCGAAGAGCTGGACATTCCGGTGGACAAGGTCGAGCACATGTTAGACGTGGCACGGCGACCGCTCTCGCTGGAGATGCCGACCGACGACGAGCAGGACAGCACGCTGGGCGATTTCGTGGAAGATCAGGAGAGCCCGGCGCCGCCGGACGAGGTCAGCACGACGATGCTCAAGGATCTGCTGATGGAGATCCTGGATGACCTGCCGCCGCGCGAGGTCAAGATTCTCCAGATGCGCTACGGTCTGCTGGATGGGGAGACCTACACGTTGCAAGAGGTCGGGAAGAAGATGGGCGTCACGCGAGAGCGCGTCCGCCAGATCGAGGCGCAGGCGCTCAGTCGGCTGCGGCATCCGGCCCACGCCCGTCGGTTGCGGGATTTTCTGAGTTAGTGCGCGTAGCCGTAAAAATATCACCGGGACGAGGTACCAGCTTCGTCCCGGTTTTTTTACTAGCGTTTCAGGAGCAAGGACTACCCCTCTACCGTCACCACCTCTCCGCCCGCCGCCCGGGTGAGCCGATCGCGAATCGCCAGCCCCAACCCTTCGGTCCCGAAATCACGCGCCAGAATCACGTCGACGTCCGCAGCGTCCAGTTCACGCAGCGTCGAGAAGAGGTGACGGGCGACCATGGCCACGTCGTTGATAGAGCCGGCGGCCCGCAAGATCAAGGGCAAGCCGGCAAAAAAAGCCGGATCTTCCTCGGCCAACAGCAATCCCACCCGCGCCCCTTCGGCGTGGAGCCGAAGCGCCGCAGCTCGCATCGCCCGGCGCAGGGAATCGCCCGAGCCGCGATAGAGGACCAAGCGAGCCTGGGGAGCGTAGTGGTGAAGCACGGTACCGGGCGAGGGCACGGTCTCTTCTTGCGGCTCCACCGGACGCTCGGCCACCGCAACGGCGCCCAACACCGCCTCGAGCGCCTCACGACTCACGCCGCCAGGACGCAAAATTGTTGGTACGGGCGTCACCAGCGAGAGCACGGTGGACTCCACGCCCACCGGCGTCGGCCCGGCGGCGAGGATCAGATCGATGCGTCCTTCAAGGTCGGCCAAGACGTCCTCAGCGCGCGTGGGGCTCAACTGCCCGAAGCGATTCGCGCTGGGCGCGGCGACGGGCACGCCCGCCGCGCGGATCAGGGCCCGGGCGACCGGATGCGATGGTGCACGGACCGCGACGGTGTCGCCTCCGGCCGTCACCGCATCGGGGACCACAGAGGAGCGAATCAGGACCAAAGTCAACGGTCCGGGCCAGAATCTCTCGATCAACCTTCGCGCCACCTGGGGAACGTCGCGCACGAGCCGTTCGAGATCCTCGACAGTGACAACGTGCACGATGAGCGGGTCGTAGGCGGGTCGGTCTTTGGCGATGAAAATGCCCTGCACCGCTTCCGCGTCTAAGGCGTTCGCGCCCAGTCCGTAGACAGTTTCCGTCGGAAAGGCAACCAGTCCGCCCGCGCGCAGCAGGTCGGCGGCGCGCCGAATGGTCCGCGGCGCCGGGTGGTGGATGTCAACGACAACGACTTCTGTGATCTTCTTCATCGCGCCTCATCATAACAAAGAGTGGGCGCTTGACAAGAAGAAGCCAACTTTGGGGGCGACACACCCACAGGCGAATTCTGTCGAGGCCTTCAGGGCAGGCGATAGTCGACGGTGATCGTCGTATCCCGGCGCAGATCTAGGGTGTAGCGCAATACCTCACCGGTGACCGTCGGCGTCGGCGCGACGGAGACCACCTCGGCGCGCGGGGGAAGCCGGAGAGTGAAGTCCAGGGGCAGCGCCACCACGCCCGGCTGCTTCTGAACGTCCAGGCGGTAGCGCCACGTCTCTCCAGAGCGTTGCAGCACCGACTCCGGGAGCGTGTAGTCAAACGTCAACATCTCCCGGCTGGACGGGGGTAGAAGCAGCGCTTGACCGACGATCAAGTGGGTCTCCGTCTTGGAGATTGTGGGCGTCCCCTCCCAGCGTGAGCCGCCATGCAAGGCCGATGCGGGGATAGGATGACGACTCGCTTCCCGCGGGACAGTGCCTTTGGGGAGATAGAGCCGCAGATAGGCCCAGTAGCAGCGATCCATCATCTCCGTGTAGACCGGATCGTAGCGAATCTCCGGTGTGCAGGTGACGTCCGCGTCACTGGTATGCGTGTAGACCACCGTGAGATCCGCGTGCGGGGGCGACTGCGTGAGATCAACGCGGTAGTGAAGCGCGCGCTGGACCTTGGCCGACGCCTTATTGTAGCCCAGGTTAGCTTCGTTGAGCATCAGATAGTCACCTTGGGATGCGCGCACACCCTCATCCCAGCCCTGTTCCGCCAGTAGAGAGGCGACGGCGTCATCCTCCACGTAGATCAGCAGATGCTTCTCCTCCAGCAACCGTAAGGTAACGTCTGCGAGACCGCGAGCATCCACCTGCCCACTCTGCAACCGCGCCAGCGCCGCCTGCGTCAACGTCCCCATGAAGTCCTTACGCTGACGCCACCACTCACCGTCGAGCTCGCCATCTTCCGGCGCCCAGGCCTGATGGATGTAGTCAAATAACGTCGCACCGGTGACCGGCGCGTCGACGCCGGAGACGGTCAACGGTCCCAGCGCGCCGACCAGCTGCTGCACAGCGTACTGATCCACCGCAACGACGCCGTCGATCTCCACCGCGTAACCCGGACGATAGAGCGCCACCGCCTGCCGCGCCGCCGTGGGGAAATCGGGCGACCAGTTGCTATCGCGAAAGACCCAGAGATCCACCCCCAAAAAGCGGTTCAGGGGCTCAGGAGGATCGGGGTAAGGCTGTGAGAAATCATCGACCGCGTAAGCGTCCCGAAAGTTCATCTTGACGATGCGCCCGTTATCCAGCCGCACCTCGCCAACGCCGGTGATGAATCCCCCGCCGGGGCGCAGCTCGTCCTCGTTGAGCGCCAGGATCAGATAGGTGCGCGGCACGTCCACGCCCAACAGCGGTGGCGCGGCCTCCGCCAGCGCCAGCCCCTCGTCCAGCCAGGGAAGCAGCGGGTCAATCTTCTCCAAAGGGCCACGCACGCGCCAAGGCAGCGCACCTACGTCGATCTTTGCCCGCGCGGCCTGCGCCCGCGCCACCGCGGCGGAGGCGGACGGGAGGGACGGCTGAAGCAGCTCCGACGCAGCCGCCAGGCGCGGCAACAAGTCCAGGTCGCCGGTCGCCCCCACCAACGCCGGCGACGCGGCGTCCCAGAGCAAAACCCCCGCCTCCGTCAGACCATCCGCCAGCTCCACCAGCGGCGCCGCGTCCGCCAGCAGCGGCCCAACCCTGGGCAACCAGCCCAACGCCGGTCCCAGCTGTGCCAACACTCCCGTCTGACGCCGCAGTTGGACCACATCTGCGCGCGCGGCGTGCAGCAGGTGGGTCACGGTCTCGGGTTCCTCTTGCAACGCCTGCAGCGGATCTCCCTCCATCAGCGCCTCCGCCGCGCGCAGGTGATCCTGGAGCGAGCGCACCGTGCGCAGGACGCTCACCCCCCAAATCCCCAGGAGCACAAATCCCAGCAAGAGCAACGCCAGACAGATGCGTGACGGCGTCAACCACGTATCGCGCCGGGCTTTCTCAGTCGTAGTCTTCATGGACAAGCTAAACCTTCCTCTGTGACCTCACAATATGCATCTACGTCCAGTGAATCGAGATCCCGGCTGCTATTCGACCTCAGAAACGTCTGATAGGCCGCCTGCGCCCAAAGATCGCGGTCGATGACCGTGACGTTAGGGCGCAAGCCGAGTCCCTCCTGAGCATACCACAACGTGAAGGTATGCGCATCCTGGGCGGTGACCAGCACGGCGTCGGGCGGCGCTTCCGCCAACACGGCCTCCGCCCAGCGGCGCGGGCCTTCCTCTCCGGCGAGATTCACGGCGTTCCAGTTGAGGGCCAGCAGCAGCGCGGGCAGCAGCAGCCAGAGGGCGACGGAAACGCGCCGTTCCGCCAACGCTGCGACGCCGTCGCTCAACCAGAGTGCCGGCAGCGGCAGAAAGGCCGTCAGGTAAACCAACGAGTCGGTGGTGTCGTAGCCCACGGCGTAGAGCGTGACCAACAGGAGACTCAGGAGCGCCGGAGAGGCCGCCCGTCCCCGCCGTTGCAGGCCCAGGAAGGCCAACGCCGCGCCCACGGGCGTGAACTGGCGCGCCAGCAGGCCGGCCCACGCCAGCAGCCTCCGGGGCCACGCTGCCAGCGGGAGGGCGAAGGCATAGCCGTGATAGAGGCGCGCGCTGACGTAGTCCCACCAGCCGGAGAACGTCCGCAGGTCGCCCCAGGGCTGGGGCCAGGGCCCGCGCAACGGTAGCAGGAGATAGGGCGTCAGACCGAGGACGAAGCCGCCCAGCAGGGCAGGCCAATGCTCCCGCCGCGCCGTCAGCCAGAGGGGAGCGAGGAAGAGCAGCGTAGGGTGGACGGCGACGCCCAGGCCCCAGAGCAGGCCGGCGACGGCGGCCCACCGACGCGTTCCCACGTCGCGCTCCCGCCACCAGAGGAGCAGCGCCGCCAGGCAGGTCGCCGGCGCATAGACCTCCGCGATCACCGCCTGGGACCAGAGCAGGGGGGCAAATCCCAACGTTAATCCGGCGACGCCCGCTGCGGTGATCTCGTGACCGCGACGGCGTGCCGCAGCCGTGGTTGCGAAGACCGCGCCGGCGCCACTCAACGCCGAGAGCAGGTTGAGGCGCCAGGCCGGCGTCCCCCAGGGCAGCCGGACGAAGAGATCGCCGAGCCAGAGATAGAGCGGAAAGCCGGGGGGGTGGGGCACCCGCCCCGTGAGGGCCGCCGTGACGAAGTCGCCGCCGTCGGCGCCCCAGTGCGCCCAGGCCAGATCGGGCGCCAGGGTGAGGAGATAGATCAACAGAACAAGGGCGCCGATCCAGAACGGTTCAAGCCTGGCGAGGCGTCTTTTCGTGCGCGGGTTCATCTTCGCCGAAGTGTTTGAACAGCCCGTGTCGGATCAACCCAATACCCAATCCGCAGCCCTGGACGAAGATGCGAAGCAGCGTAACGCCGGGCCAGATCAACGCCACGGCGCGATCGCGGGACCAGGCCCAACGAACGAAAGGCCAGGTGGTCATCAGAAAGGTAAGCAGCAGACCCAACGCAACCCACCACCCAGGTCGCCAGAAGATCCCCACCAGCAGCGCCAACCCCAGGAGCGCGCCGAGTAAGAACTGCCACTTGAGCATGGGATCGGTATGCGCGTCGCCCGCCGCTTTATCCGGATAGCGCAGATAGAGCAAGGCACGCCAGAAACCGTAGAGGCCCTTGCGCTTGAGGTAGTCCCCGAGCCGCGCGGGATGGCGGTGCCAGACCCAGGCTTCGGGGATAAAGACAAGCCGGTGACCCTGACGCGCCAGCCGAAACGCCAGCTCGACATCCTCGGCCGAGGGGACGGGAAAGGCCGTGTCGAAGCCGCCCTGCTCCTGAAACAGCGCCCGACGATAGGCCGCGGCGTAGGTATCGATGAAATCGATGCGCGGCAGGTCGATCATGCGCTCGTACCGGATCTCGAACTCCAGCTGGGTGAGGCGCGCGATCAAGCCGCGCTGGCGCGTGCGGTACGTGCCCTTCCCGCCCATCACCTCCGGATCCGTGAAGGGCGCCGTCATCTGCGCCAGCCAGTCGGGCGCCGGTACGCAGTCCGCGTCGGTGAAGAGGACGATCTCGCCCCGGGCCGCCGCGATGCCGGCGTTGCGCGCCGCCGACGGCCCCTGGTGAGGAATACGCAAAACACGGTCGGCGCCGGCGCGACGCGCGACGTCCCCCGTCGCGTCGGTGGAACCGTCGTCGACGACCAGGATCTCGTAGCGCTCACGGGATACACTCTGGGCGTCCAGCGCGGTGACGCAGGCGTCGATGAGCGCCGCGGCCTGGTAGGCCGGCACGATTACGGAAAAATCAGGTGACATGATGAAGTTCCTTTGATAATAGCGGAGCGCCCAACGCCGACAGCGCGGCCATCAACAGCGGCGGCCCCATCACAACCAGATGCAAAACTAAACCCACAGCCAGGGCCACGTCGCCGGGCACGTCAAAGAGGGCTAGGATCCCCACGGTGATGCCCTCGAAGACGCCCAGGCGCGCCGGCGTGGGCACCACGGAGTTGCCGACCATTAGAGCGACCAGCAATAGCAGCGCCGCCGCCTCGGAGGGCAAACCGAAGGCCGCCAGGACGGCCCAGTTGGCCAGCGCGCCCAGGCCCCACGTCAGCGCGGTCCAGAGGAAAGCGCGCAGCGAGGTCTCGGTCTGCCGGATGGAGGCCAGGCCGTCGGCCAAACGCCGCAGGCGGGGCAACACGGCCCGATCCCAGCCGCCGGGCAGCGCCGCCAGCAGGCGTCCCATCCACCGGAAGAGCGTCTCGCGCCAGTGGAGGGCGGCCCACAGTACAGGGATGCCGACGAGCAACGTCAATCCCGTGCCCCAGGTGGAGCGGGCGAACCAGCCCGGCAGGGGCATCACGAGGAGCAGAAGCAACCCCGAGAGCAGCAAGAGGACCAGATCCCAGACCTTCTCCAGCGCTACGGTGCCCAACGCCAGCGCCGCGCTGGTCTCCTCCTCCGGCCCGATAAGCAGGGCCCGGGTGAGATCACCGCCGCGCAACGGCAGGATCAGGTTGGCAACCTGCCCCACGAGCAGGGCGTGCAGCGCGGGGAGAAAGCGCACGGCGGACGGATGGAGTAACGCCTGCCAGCGTCGGGTGCGCGTCCACGCCGTGGCGACGATGGCCGCAGCGCCCAGGAGCACCCAGCGGTAATCGGCTCGCTGCAGCGCGTCGACGACGGCGGGCCAGTCGAAGTCACGCCGCAGCCACCAGAAGACGGCGACGGCGATGCCGAGACCCAGCACCCAGCGCAGCAGGTCGCGGCGACGTTGTCTGCTCTCGTCGCTCATTGCTGCTGCACCCACGCCAGCCACGCCCGTCCCACGGCGGTCCATTGGCCCGTCTCCAGGTTGATCAGATCGCCGGCGGGATACGGAGAATGCGCCATGCTGAACCAGCACCAGCGCTGCACCAGCCGGCCGCCGTCGTTGGGATTGCCGATTCCGCCGTCGGTGGCGGTGGCGAAGAAGCGCCAGGTCTCGCGGAGGTATTGGGCCACGCGCTCCGGCGGGAAGCCGTAGTCCGCGGGCATGGGGATGCCGAACTCGGTGACGAGGAGCGGCAGGCCCTGATAGCCGCGCGCCGCCATCCACCGGCGGAAGGCGTAGATCTGCTGCTTGAAGAGCTCCAGGTTGCCGGAGTCGTCCACGCCGTAGAGGGCGCCGGTGTCCTCGGAGAAGCCGGGCGGGATGTCGACGCCCCAGGAGTCGCGCTCCTCACGCAGCATATAGTTGTGGATCTGCCAGGCGTCCGCGGGGAGGAGCGCGCCGAACTCGGCCAGGTAGGTCTCGCGCGCGCGGTCGAGGTAGCGCAGGCGCAGCGGCGTGGGCTGGGCGATGCCGCCCGCGGCCACGACGGCGCCGGGATCGCCCGCCTTGATGGCGTGATAAGCTGCGTGGTAGAGTCGCGCGTAGGTCTCCGGCGTGACGTTGTCCTGCCAGCGCACGTCGGGCTCGTTGCTGACGAGCCAGATCGCGCCGGGGTTAGCGGCGGCGATGGCGGTGAGCGTCGCCGCGTCGTGGCTCAGCTGCCCGCCCTTCATGCGCACCATCTGCGCGAACTCGACGCCGGCCGGTACCGGCGGCGCGGCGTAGGCGCGCCAGTTCATCACCCAGCCGACGCCCAGCGCATCCAGATCGTAGTCCCGCGGCGAGCCGGTGGGGATGGAGACGCCGACGCGCCAGCGAGCGCTCTGCGCGGGCACCGGCGTCGCGGTGGGCGGCAGCGGCGTAGGCGTGACGGTGGGCGAGGCGGTGGCGGTGGGCGTGATCAACGGCAACGTCACCGTGGCGGTGACGGTAGATGTCGCTGGAGGGGTGGGCGTCGCTGAGGGGCGCGCCGTCGGCACGATGGGCTCCGGCGTCGGCGTCCGCACCGGGGTGGAGGTCGCCGTGTGCATCGGCGTCGACGGTTCGAGCGTCTGAGTGGGAGACGGCGCCGGAGCCGGGCCCGGCTCGCCACGCACCAGTGCAAGCGCAACCAGGAACGCTCCGAGAAGAATAAGACCAATGCCAACCCAACGAAGTGTCTTCTGCATATCTCTACCGCTTCCCTGACCTCGTCGCCGGTGCGAAACAGACCGCGACTCCGTGGACAACAGCCTCAGACCCGATCACCGACTGCATCTAGGTCGCCACATCCCTGGCCCAGTCGCGGTTCTCGACGTACCACTCGACCAGCGCCGCGATGCTTTCCTTATAGGAAGTCTGGGGGCCAGCCAAGCAGCTCCTCGGCCTTGCTGATGTCGGCCCACGTCGCGTAGACATCGGCAGGGTAGCGCGGCAGGTATTCCTTCCAACTTCGCCTCCTTGCCGCTCAGCTCCTCGATGAGGCGCACCGTGTCCATCAACACCACCGGCGTATCGGAGCCCAGGTTGATGATCTCGTAGCCCAGCGGCTGCAGCCCAGCGATGGTGCCGGGGGCGATGTCGTCCACGAAGGCGAAGTCGCGCTTCTGCATCCCGTCGCCGTAGATGGTCACCGGACGCTCCTCGACGATCCACTGCGTGAAGCAAAAGAGGCTCATATCCGGGCGGCCCGCCGGCCCGTAGACCGTGAAGTAGCGGAAGACGGTCACGTCGATGCCGTGGAGGTAGTGGTATGTGTAGCACAGCGCCTCCGCCGCCTTTCTTCGACGCCGCGTACGGCGAGAGCGGACGGCTCGTGTCCTGATCCTCACGGTAGGGCATGGGATTGTCTTTGCCGTAGAGACTCGACGTCGACGCCAGCACGAACTTCTCCACGCCGTGCTCACGGCAGAGATCCAGCAAATTGAGCGTGCCGGTCGCGTTGGTATCGAGATAGATCCAGGGATTTTCCACCGAGCGCCGCACGCCGGCCCACGCCGCCAGGTTGATGACGGCGTCAAAGGCCACCGATCCTTCAAACAGCGCTCGCACCTTCTCCCGCCGGGTGATGTCGAGCTCGTGGAAGTCGAAGTTGGGACGCTCGGCGATCTGCGCCAGCCGCCACTTCTTCAGCCGCACGTCATAGGCGTCGCTGAAGTTGTCGACGCCGACCACGGTGTGTCCGTCATCCAGCAGAAACTCCGCGACCTTCGACGCGATAAACCCGGCAACTCCAGTGACGAGATAGTGGCTCATAAGGCTCCTTTATATGGAAAATGACAAATGACAAAAACGTTAGAACGTTGCCACGTTCTAACGTTCTAACGTTGGATAGCGTGACGTGTGTCGACCACCACCGCTGCGCGCGCCGCCACGTCGGCCCAGTCGTAGGCGCTGTGGTCCGTGACGATCACCACGCAGTCGGCCGCGTCCAAAGCGGGGCCCAACGCCGGTACGCCGGTCATGGCGATGCCGTCGTGCTGAATGCTCGGGACGTGCGGATCGTGATAGACGACATCGGCCCCTTTCTCCTGCAGCAGATGGAGGATGTCCAGCGCCGGCGACTCCCGCAGGTCGCTGACGTCCGGCTTGTACGCCACGCCCAGGACCAGCACCCGGCTGCCCTTGACCGGCTTCGCTTCCGCGTTGAGGGCATCCTGCACCCGGCGGACCCAGTATTCGGGCATGCCCGAGTTGACCTCGTCGGCCAACTCGATAAAGCGCGCCGTGTACTTGAGCGACTTGAGTTTCCACGAGAGATAGAGCGGGTCGATGGGGATGCAGTGCCCGCCGATGCCCGGCCCCGGCGTGAACTTCATAAAGCCGAAGGGCTTCGTCGCCGCGGCCTCGATCACCTCCCAGACGTCGAGAGCCAGCTTCTCACACATCAGCAGCATCTCGTTGACCATGGCGATGTTGACCGCGCGGAAGGTGTTCTCCAGCAGCTTGACCATCTCCGCCGCCTCCGTCGAGGAGACCGGCACGATGGTCTCGACGGCGGTGCCGTAGAGCGCCGCGCCTGCCTCCAGGCAGGCGTCCGTCACCCCGCCGATGACCTTGGGCGTCGTCTGCGTGGTCCAGTCCTCGCGCCCGGGGTCGACGCGCCCCGACGATAAGCACACGACGGGGACGGGAAAATCCCTGTAATCGGCGCATCAGGCGCGGCAACACCCATCGCCAGAGCGTGAGAAAAAGCAAATCGAGCACGTAGAAATAAAAGAGCAATAAACGG
>DAOTUH010000571.1:0-10038 GCA_034437255.1 Anaerolineae bacterium | reverse complement strand
GGCGCGACGTATACGTTCGTCACGTGGGGCGATTGTGTCAGTTTCCACGCCAGGGCGTGTTCCCGTCCGCCGGAACCGATGATGAGGATTTTCATAGACATGTCTCCCATTAGCTCACTATTGCGTATTACACAGCACTGACGTCTGTTTTCTAGGACAGCCTTCTCACAAGTCTCATCACCCCTGCCCCCTCCTGCCCCTTGCCCCTTGCCCCTTGTGCCGCATCACGCTTCAAACATCTCCTTGTCCACACCCGCTTCCACATCCACCGGATAATCGCCCGTGAAGCAGGCCTGGCAGTGTCGCGTACCTGCATGGGGGACGACGGTACGCAGCCCGTCTATCGATAGATAGGCGAGACTGTCCACGCCGATGTGATCGGCGATGGCGTCCACGCTCATGTTGGCGGCGATCAAGTTTTCCCCTCGCGCCATGTCCACGCCCATGAAGCAGGGGTGGCGGATGGGCGGCGACGCGACGCGCATGTGCACCTCGGTGGCGCCGGCCTGCCGCAGCAGCGCCACGATGGGCCGGCTGGTCGTCCCGCGCACGATGGAATCGTCCACCAGCACGACGCGCTTGCCCTTGAGCGCAGGTAACGGGTTGTATTTGAGGGCGACTTTGCGCTCGCGCAGACGCTGGGCCGGCTGGATGAAGGTGCGCCCGATGTAGCGGTTTTTGATCAGGCCCTGGCGATAGGGGATGCCGGAGGCGTCGGCGTAGCCGATGGCGTGCGCGGTGGCGGAGTCCGGCACGCCGACGACCATATCCGCATTGACGGGGTGTTTCTGCGCCAGACGACCGCCCATCGTCCGCCGCACACGATGGACCGATTGCCCCTCCAGCACGGAATCGGGCCGGGCGAAGTAGACGTACTCGAAGATGCAGAGGGCCAGGCGCTGCGCCGGGGCGGTCTGCCACGCGGTGAGGCCGTCCTCGTTGAAGCGTACGATCTCGCCGGGCGCAATCTCGCGTTCAAAGGGTGCGCTGATGGTGCCCAAGGCGCACGATTCTGACGCGGCAACCCATCCCTTGGCGTTCAGGCGCCCCAGGCACAGAGGGCGAAATCCCCAGGGATCGCGCACGGCATAGATGGCGTCACGGGTGAGGACCGTGAGCGAGTAAGCGCCCTGTGCGCGCTTCATGAACGCGGCGATGCGTTCGTGCCAGGTGTCGCCGGGCATTCCGGCGAGCATTTGTGTGATGACTTCGCTGTCCGAAGATGACGTTAGGCCCACACCGCGCTTGAGCAGCTTGCGGCGCAGGGTGGGCGTGTTGGTGAGATTGCCGTTATGGGCAATCGCCAGCGGCCCCAGCGACGTCTCGATGAGATAGGGCTGGGCGTTGATCAATTGGGCGCCGCCCGTGGTGGAATAGCGTGTGTGTCCAATCGCGAGATTACCACCTAGTTCGAAAAGGTTGTCCTCGTTGAAGACCTGCGAGACCAGGCCCAGGCCCTTGTAGATGTTGGCTTTGCCGTCCTCGCAACTGCAGATGCCGGCGCTCTCCTGCCCCCGGTGTTGGAGCGCGTACAGGGCGAAGAAGGAGAGCCTGGCTACATCCCCATCCGGCGTATAGATGCCAAAAACACCACAGGCTTCGTTGGGTTTGTCAAGTTGCATAGCAACTCCTTCCCAGTCATTAAGTCAGAAGTCAAAATCTCCGCGTGCCGTCTGGACGTCTGACTGTTGACTTGTGACTTATGACTCGTGACTCATGCCGCCTGGTCAGCCTCAAACAACCGTTCCCGCTGCCTCACCTGCGCCGCCTGGACGCTCTCGCGCACGGTCTCATCCGCCATGCTCAGGATCTTAGCGGCGAGCAGTGCGGCGTTGACCGGCTCCAGTACCACGGCTGGCGCCACACCCGAGGGCGTGCGCAGCGACGAGTAGAGATCGGCGCCTCCAAATTTACTGGAGTAAGGCGGACAGGCGATGACGGGCGCGGTAACAGCGGCATCGACGAGGCCGCTCAGGGCGTTGCTCCGGCCTGCCACGGTGATGTAGACCTTCGGCTGCGGATCGGCTTCGTATTCGGCAAGCATCTCGAGCAGGTAATGCGGCACCTTGTGGGCTGACGCCACACGCATGACGCTGGGGATGTCGTAACCTTGGAGTGCCGTGGCGATCCTCTCGCAAAAATCCCGGTCACTGGGTGATCCCATAAGAATAATAGCTAACATGATAACCTCCTTCACTGCTAATTCCTGTTGCGCATCGCGCTTTCACGCAATACGCAATACTTCCCTACTTTCCCAGGAAGCTCTCCAACACAGCAACAATGCGTTGCTCTGCCGGCATATCGCCGGGCGTGAACGCCTCGCCTGTGAGCCCTGCGTACAGCGCGATGTAGCGGCAGGCGGCTTTAACTTTTACGTCATCGGGCAGCTCAGGCGGCTCGCCGTCGCCGCGATAGTCTTGGGCTGCGTACCAGAGCCGGACGAATTCCTTGTCCCACTGCTCGGGTGGCTCCTGGTCCATGGTGTCGGTTCTCCAGAAGCGGCTGGAATCCGGCGTGTGAACCTCGTCAATGAGCGTCAGGGTGCCGTCGGGCGCGAGTCCGAACTCGTACTTGGTGTCCACCAGGTGGAAACCGGCAGCTTCGGCGATCTCCTGCCCACGCTCGAATATGGCGAGGGCCGTTGCTTGTACCTGCTCCCACAGATCCGGCGTGACCAGGCCCCGCGTGACGACCTCGGCGCAGGTCAAGCGTTCGTCGTGCTGGCCCGGCCCGGCTTTGGTCGTCGGCGTGATGATGGGCTCGGGGAGCTTATCGTGCTTCTGCAAGCCCTCGGGGAACGTGTACCCGTAGATGGAGCGCTTGCCGGCGGCGTAGAGCGTCCAGAGCGAGGTCTTGGTGGATCCGGTGATGTAGCCGCGCACAATCACCTCGACGGGCAGCGGCGCGCACTCGCGGATCACGCTGACGTTGGGATCGGCGACGGCGATGAGGTGGGTGGAAACCAGATCGGCTAGCTGATGGAACCAGAACGCGCTCAACTGATTGAGTACCTGGCCCTTGAAGGGGATGGTGGTCAACACCTTGTCGAAAGCCGAGAGACGATCTGTGGCGACCAGCAGACGTTGGTCGGGGGGCAGATGGAACGATTCTCGGACCTTGCCGCTGCTGCGTTCATAAGGCCACGCGATGGTGAGGTCGCTGACCGTGTGCGGAATGGTATCTCGAATAAGTTTTTTGTCTAACATTGTCTCCTCCTTGTTGTATACTGCGTATTTCGTATTGCGGGTTGCGTATTCCGTCAGACGAGATACGGAATACGCAATACGGAATACGCAATACGCAATAATTTTCTCGAGCTAAGTTGTGAATCTACAAACCGGCTGCATACTCTATCCCTTTTTTGAACAGCGCCAGCCCCAGATTCCCCTGCTCCCCCCTCTGGTAGCGCGGGTGCTGTTCGGGGATGATATGATCCTCCGGGTGAGGCATGAGGCCGAAGAGGTTGCCCTTGGCGTTGCAGATACCGGCGATGTTGGCGACGGAGCCGTTGGGGTTGGCGGGATACGTTGGGATGTCGCCGTCGGTGGTGATGTAGGTGACGGCGATTTGCCGATTGGCCTGCAACGCGGCGAGTGTCTCTGCATCCTGGGGTACGAAGCGCCCTTCACCGTGGGCCACGGGACAGTGAATGGCCTCGGTCAGCCCCTGGGTGAACACGCAGGGACTGGCGGGGTTTGGCGCCAGCCAGGTCCACCGGCATTCGAAGCGGTTGGACGCGTTGCGGGTGAGCGTGGCGTGGACGCCGTCACCGGGCGGGCCGGGCAGCCAGCCGCTCTTCACCAGCGCCTGGAATCCGTTGCAGATGCCGAGGATGGGCTTGCCCGCCGCGTCGAACTCGGCGAGTTCCTCCTGGAATAGCCAGCGCAAGTCGATGGAGAGGAGTCGCCCGGCGCCCAGCGCGTCACCGTAGGAGAACCCGCCGGGCAACACCAGCATCTGGAATTCGTGCAGGCGTGCGGGCCGTTCCGCCAGCGCGTTGACGTGCAAAATCGTGGGCCTGCCACCTGCGGCCGTCACGGCTGCCGCCGCGTCAGGATCGCGGTTTGTGCCGGTCGCTTGAAGAATTAAGACGTTGGGTTCTGACATACATGGCTCCTATTCCGTATTGCGTGTTGCGTATCCCCTATTGCGTGTTGCGTATTGCGTATACTTGCCGCTCGGAGACAGAATACGCAATACGAAACTCGCCTCAAATGATCTCCGTTCCTTGCCACGCCTGCACCAGCGCATCCACCTCACTCTCTACCGCTACGTTTCCATCCAGGCCGGTGATGCAGAGCGCGGGCTGGTGCGTGATGCTGCCCAACTGAGCACAGGGCCGTCCAGCCAGCGTCGATTCGAAGGCGGCGGCATGCTCCGGTGCGACTTCGACGAGGAAGCGCGCGCTGCTCTCGGCGAAGAGCGCGGCCCACGTGTCCACGTCGTCGGTGCGCGGCAGTGGGCATAGATCCAGCGCCAGCCCCAGTCGCCCGGCGATGCACATCTCCGCCGAGGCGACGGCTAACCCGCCCTCAGAGCAGTCGTGGATGGCGGCGATCTGTCCCACGCGGAGCGCAGCGTGCAGGGCGCGGAAGGTGTCGGGTGCATCGGGCACGGGGGAGGGGAGCGCGCCGCTCGCGAGGCCGTGGAGCCGGTGGTAGAGCGAGCCGCCGAGCTCGGCGCGCGTCTCGCCCACGATGTACAGAAGATGGCCCGGCTGTTTGAGATCCATCGTCGCGGCGGCGCGCACGTCCGGCACAATGCCCAGCGCCGAGATAAGCAGGGTGGGGGGAATGGTGCGTTTCTCGCCGTGGGCGTCGGTGAACTCGTTGTGGAGGCTGTCTTTGCCGGAGATGAATGGCGTGCCGTAGGCCAGCGCCGCGTCGTAGCATCCCTGCGCCGCGCGGACGAGACCGCCCAGCCGGTCGGGGAGCCGGGGATTGCCCCAGCAGAAATTGTCCAGAATTGCCACCTGGTCGGGATCGGCGCCCACGCAGACTACGTTGCGCAGCGCCTCGTCGATCACGGCCCACGCCATGGCATAGGGATCGCACTGCCCGTAGTAGGGATTGATGCCCGCACCCAGCGCAAGGCCGCGATAACCGGCGGTTTTGAGGGGCTTGAGCACCGCGCCGTCGGAGGGACCGTCGTCTTGCACGCCCACCAGCGGCTTGATCACCGTCGCACCGCGCACTTCGTGGTCGTACCGGTGAATGACGCTTTCTTTGCTGGCGACGTCGGGGTGGGCGAGGAGGCGCGTTACGTCGGAGGTGAAGGATTGCGTATTGCGTATTGCGTGATGCGTGATTTGGGGGTTTGGGGATTTGTCTGGTCGCCATTCTGCCTGGAGTGTGAGTTTGGGCCAGCCTTCGTGGACGAAGTCCATGTCCAGGTTGGCTGCGAGTTTGTCACCATAGTGGACGCGCAGGTGTCTGTCGCCGGTGAAGTGCCCGATGGCCGTCATCTCCACGTCGTAGCCCCTGCAGATCTGAGCGAGACGGTCCAGGTGTTCCGGTGGCACGGCTAAGATCATCCGTTCTTGGGCTTCAGAGAGCCAGATCTCCCACGAGCGCAATCCTGGATATTTAAGCGGGATGTCCTGCAAATCCACCTCGACGCCCACGTCCTGGCCCATCTCGCCGACGGCGGAGGAGAAGCCGCCCGCGCCGCAGTCGGTGATGGCAGTGTAGAGGCCCTCGTCCCGGGCCTGGATGATGGCTTCCAACGTGGCTTTCTCCGTGATGGGATCGCCGATCTGCACGACGCTGCCCACGGTTTGTCCGGTCTCGTGCGTGAGTTCAGCCGAGGAGAACGTGGCGCCGTGGAGACCATCGCGTCCGGTGCGTCCGCCCAGCGCCACAACCAGGTCGCCAGGGCGCGGCTCGGTCCGGTGGATGTCGTTAGGCGCCAATCCCACGCAGCCGCAGTAGACCAGAGGGTTGGCGACGTAATCCTCGTGGTACAAAATCGCGCCGTTGACGGTGGGCAGGCCCATCTTGTTGCCGTAGTCCTCGATGCCGGCGACGACGCCGCGCGCGATGCGGCGCGGGTGCAGCGTGCCGTCGGGCACCTCGGCGGCGTCTATGTCCAGGGGACCGAAGCAAAGCACGTCGGTGCAGGCGATGGGCCGGGCCGAGACGCCCATCACGTCGCGGATCACGCCGCCGACGCCCGTGTTCGCCCCGCCAAAGGGCTCCAGCGCCGAAGGATGATTGTGCGTCTCCACTTTGAAGGAGACTTCGTACGCCTCGTCGAAATCGACGATGCCCGCATTATCCACGAAGGCTGAGCGCACCCAGGGCCGGGCCAGCTGATTGGTGGCGGCTTTGAGATAGGTGCGGATCAGGCTGGGGATGGTTTCGGTGTAGGGCGCGTCTGGCTCGGCGCCCGAGGGCAACCTGCGCCGCATCCCGCCGTGGCACGTGTAGGCGATCTCGCCCTTGAAGGTCTTGTGCTGGCAGTGCTCGGACCAGGTCTGCGCCAGCGTCTCCAACTCCACGTCGGTGGGCTCGCGACCCCGTTCCTGGAAGTAACGCTGTACCGTCTGCATCTCCGCCAGCGAGAGAAAGAGCACCCGCTCTAGGCTGAGTCGCTCCAGGGCCGCGTCGTCCAAGTCGCGGATGGTGACGATGTCGATGGTATCGTCGGGGGCGGCTTCGGGCACAAACTCCGGCGTCATCTCGCCCAGCGTGTAGAACTGGATCACGTCGTTGCAGAGGATCTCGCGGGCCAGAGTGTGCAGATCCTCCGGCGGGAGCGGGTCTTGAAAAACGTAGCGCATGCCCGTCGTGGTGGCGTCGAGCGCCGTCATGCCCAGAAGGTGGGCGCGTTTGAGCAGATGTGCGGCGACAGGATCGGTGACGCCGGGATGAAGGCCTACCTCAATCGCGGGCGCCGATGTGGCGGGGAGCGGATTGGAGAGGGCGTGCCAGCGATAACATTCGGTGATGGGATCGGTCAGTAGTTCAGTGGCGATCTGCTCGATATCTGCAGGAGCAAGGTCACCACGAAGAAAATATAGATTGCTGACGGCCAGCTGTTTGATCTCCCTCGACAGGCTCAGATGTTCGATTTGGTCGAGCAACTCGCCGGCTCGCCCGTCTTCGGCCCTACGTCCATAGACTTCCACGCGGAAAGTTGGCATCTTAAGAGTCCCCCTCTTGCCAAAGCGTGCGTAGAAAGCGTGCTTGTAACCCTAGTTAAAGGGCTCTACACTTCTTAATGCTGGGCATGATACTATGGGGTGAGGCAAAGTCAAGTTAATCCTGCGAATTCGGCGGGATACTCATATTAAATGTCAGACATCAGTCATTAGACAGGACGATAAGAGAGGAAAGAACGATCTTTGTCAAAATCTCAATCTCCAGTATGATGCAAGCACTCTTGACGAGTTTGGGAGGTATTTTGAAGTCATAAGAAGTCATGATGGACAGTCAGTTTGGGGGAATGATGATGAATAATGAGTTATTTGATAGATTTGAAGCCTTGACTTTTGATGATGTGCTGATTGTGCCCGGTTACACCGCAGTCTTGCCCAACGAAACCGACGTTAGGGTGCAGCTGGCGCCAGATCTGTGCCTCAGCATTCCGCTGCTATCGGCGGCGATGGATACGGTTACCGAGGCGCGGTTGGCGATTGCCATCGCCCGTGAGGGTGGGCTGGGCATCATTCACCGCAACTTATCGCCAGAGGATCAGGCTGCCGAGGTTGCCAAGGTAAAGCGCTCACAGTCGGGCATGATTGTGGAACCCATCACGTTGCCGCCGACGGCGACGCTGGGCGAGGCCGCCGAGATCATGGCTACGTATCATATCAGCGGTGTGCCTATCACGGATGAGGACTCGTGCTTGTTGGGTATCCTGACGAATCGCGATTATCGTTTCGTCGATCCGCAGGATTACGATCAGCCGGTGACGGCGTACATGACCTCGGAGCCGCTGGTGACGGCCACGGTCGAGACGACGTCAGAGGAGGCCCAGCGCTTGCTGCACCGCTACCGCATCGAGAAGCTGCCTGTCGTGGATGGCGACGACGTGCTGAAGGGGCTGCTTACGGTCAAGGACATTCAGAAGGCGCTGGATTTTCCTAACGCAGCGAAGGACGCGCAGGAGCGCCTGATCTGCGGCGGGGCGGTCGGCGTGGGCGCCGACCTGGAGGAGCGGGCGCAGTTGATGGTCGATGCGGGGCTCGATATCATCGTGATCGACACGGCGCACGGTCACTCCGCCGGTGTGATCCGCGCGATTCAGCGCCTCAAGCATCATTGGCCCGATCTTCCTGTTGTCGCCGGGAACGTGGTCACCGCGGCAGGCGCGGAGGCACTGATCGAGGCTGGGGCCGACGTGATCAAGGTGGGCGTGGGCGCGGGATCGATCTGCACGACGCGCATTATCGCGGGCGCGGGGATGCCGCAGATGTCCGCCATTCACAACTGCGCGCAGGCCGCGCGTCCCCATGGCGTTCCCGTGATCGCCGACGGCGGCGTGCGTTACAGCGGGGATATCGTCAAGGCGTTGGTGGCAGGCGCGCACGCCGTGATGCTGGGGAGCATGCTGGCCGGGCTGGACGAATCGCCGGGCGAGGTGGTCTACTATGATGGCCGGCGTTTCAAGGAGTATCGGGGCATGGGCAGCCTCGGCGCCATGAAGGGCTACGGCAAAGATCGCTACGGCTCGGGCCAGGATAGCAGCGGCAAGCTCGTGCCGGAGGGGATCGAAGGGCGCGTGCCTTACAAAGGCCCGCTGCGAGACTACCTTTTCCAGCTGGTGGGAGGCCTACGATCTGGGATGGGGTATGCGGGAGCGAGGGATTTGGCGGCGCTGCGCGAGAACACAGAGTTGGTTCGTATCACCAACGCCGGCATGATTGAGAGCCATCCCCACGACGTGGTCATCACCAAGGAACCGCCGAACTACCAGGTTTCATAATCACAGCCAGGCACAATAAAGCGGGGGAGGATCGATCAGGTTCTCCCCCGCTTTGTATCGCCTGGACGCTACCTCACCTTTTGTAACTGTTCATCCAGCCACAGGTTGGCCAATGTCTCTGGCAGAATACCCCGAGCGCGAGCCTGTACTTCCAAGCGTTTGTACAGATCTGGATCAAGCGTAATGCGTCGTCTGCGCTGGGCACGTATCGTAAACTCCACCTCGTGGGTTTGATCCCAATATTCATCCAAGCTGTGTGTGTCCCAGAAATCACCGATTTCTTCTAGGGTGCTGGCCTGGGAGATGGTGGTTACTCTGAGCTTGTCATTTTCGTTCATAATGTCTGCGTTCCTTCCGTTCCATATCCCGCGCGCTCAGAATCAAAGCGACGTTACTTGTTTTGTGGATGAAAAAGACGATCGGGTAACGCCCTGCATCACTCTGTCCCCCTGCGGCGTATACATCTTCACCTGGTTGATGTCCCGATTCAACAAAGCGATAGCGTGGTCGGTTGAAAAAGACTTCCTCAACCTCGTCTTGGGTGACCTGGTGTTTGATGGCTAACTTGTCCACAATATCAGGTAGCTAGATAAAGTCATCAATGAACCTGAAATTACGGTATAAGGTGCAACGCACCTGCGATGACCCAATCACGTTGGCTAAAAACCCATGCCAGCATGCACGAAATGGCTATTTTCGGCATGGTTCATTCGGGCTAAAAAACTCCTTTACAAATTCGGTGAGTCAAGCGACGCGTTCGATAGTTAAAAATGACGAAAACTAATCACTTTGGCTCACAAAGCACCCTTTCTACGGATTTAGCCTTGTTTTTGGAGTTCTCCACTGTTCATAAGTGTAGAGGAGTTTCTGCCCTCTGGGAAGCCAAAATGAACCATGCCCTAAAAAGCGATTTTAATTCTCTCCACAGATTACCTTGACAATGTCAGATTTTGTTAAAAATGCTCCCAGCTCCCGCACCCCGCCGGGCAGGCTACGTGCTCTCGGGGGCAGTTACACAGGCATTTACGCGCTAAAGCCGTTCCGGGGACGGGGACTCCGAGCATTGGTATAGAACATTTGTAAAATATGAGATTGTCAAATTACACAGAT
>DAOTUH010000570.1:0-31262 GCA_034437255.1 Anaerolineae bacterium | reverse complement strand
TCAGCGAGAGCGGCTCGATCTACTTCCGGCGCACGCGCTACCCGCAGAGCGTCTACGAGCAGGTCTACACCGACGAAAAGGACGTGATTCTCTTCTGGAAGACGCACATGCTCTACTACGTCAAGACCGACCGGCTGTTCAGAAGTCTGGAGGTGGAGATTGACGACCCGGCTTCTGACGACGCGCAGGCTTTCTTCTTCGACGTCTCCGACCTGGAGCACAAGCAGGCCAACGAGAAGCGGGATCTGGTCTATCGCTTTGACCGGGTGCGGGAGGACGGCACGGTGGTCTTCCGGGTGGAGTACTCGAGCTACGGCAGCAAGACCAAGCTGTTGGATATTCTGCGCGCCCTGCGAGGCGAGGACCTGGACGTGGGCGAAGACGTGGTGCAGCGCGCGTTCCGCGTCTTCGAGAAGCAGAGCGAGGTGGATTTCTTTATCAACAAGGACGCCGAGGCGTTCCTCAAGGAGCAGTTTGATCTCTGGCTCTACCGCTACGTCTTCGAGGGACAGAACGTCTGGGTGCAGCGCCGGCTGGAGATGCTCCAGAAGCTGAAGGAACTGGCCTACCAGATCATCGACTTTATCGCGCAGTTTGAGAACGAGCTGGTGCGCGTCTGGAACAAGCCCAAGTTCGTGCGGGACAGTCACTACGTCATCACGCTGGACCGCATCGACGAACGCGACGCGGAACTGCTGGCGCAGATCCTATCACACGCGGGGATGGCGGCGCAGGCGGCGGAGTGGCGCGAGCTGGGTATGGTGGGCGAGGCCTTCACGCCGGAGGATGTCTGGGAACGCGACCTTTTCGGTGAGCGATTGGATGATCGCTACCAGTACCTGCCGCTGGACACGCGTCACGTACCCGACCTGGAGATGGCGATTGTGGGCCTCTTCGACCACCTGGATGAAGCGCTGGACGGCTGGTTGATTCACAGCGAGAACTATCAGGCGCTAAATACATTGTCGGCTAGATATCACAAGTGTATCAAATGCGTGTATGCCGATCCACCGTATAACACAACCGCGAGTGAGATCCACTATGAAAATCAGTACCGACATTCTTCTTGGCTTAGTCTGATGGCTAATCGTGTTCCTTTGGCGACACCGCTGATGGAAGAAGAGGGAATTTTCTGTATACCCATAGACGACTATGAGTTTCCAATATTAGCAAAATACCTTCGAGATCTATTTGGAGAGGATAATTATCTAACAACAGTGGTGGTACGTAATAATCCTCACGGTCGAGCAATGGCTTCGGGCTTTTCCCAAAATCATGAGTATGCCCTTTTCTTCGGGAACACTGACGAAGCAGTTGTTGGAAGACTTCCTCGAACAGAAGAAGATCTTACCCGTTACCCCCAATCTGATGATGAAGGCTTTTTTGCATGGATAAACTTCCGAAAAACAGGTGCCGGATCTAACAGAGAAGATAGGCCTAAACTTTTTTACCCAGTATATATTTCAGAGGAAGGCAAGATTAAGATACCATCTTTGGATTGGTCTGATGAGAAACAAGAATGGGTATCCCTGGACCCACCAGAAGAAGACGAAACGGTTGTGTTGCCAATCGACACCGACGATAATGAAAGAGTATGGAATCTTGGTTGGCGACGTGCACAAAAGGAAGCACCATCAAACCTGATAGCCCGGAAAGTTGCCGATGAGTGGCAAATCTATAGAAAATACTACCCCAATCAAGATGGTGCATTGCCTGGTACTTGGTGGGAAGATGCTAAATACTCTGCAACAGAAAGTGGAACAAGAATAATCAAAGATTTACTAGGGGGACGAGAGGCCTTCTCATATCCAAAGAGTGTCTATTTGGTTGAAGACTGTTTGAGAGCGTCTAATTGTACTCCCAGATCCTTGACGATTGACTTTTTTGCTGGCTCTGGAACGACAGCCCACGCGGTAATGAATCTCAACCGTGAAGATGGCGGGCAACGCAAATACATTATGGTGGAGATGGCGGATTACTTCGACGACGTGCTTCTGCCCCGCGTCAAAAAGGTAGCCTTCTCCAACGAATGGAAGGACGGGGTGGCCCGGGACGAGGGCGAGGGCATGAGCCACTTCGTCAAGTACTACGCGCTGGAGCAGTACGAGGACGCGCTGCGCAACGCGATCTACGTGCAGGACGCTGCCCCTTTCGCCCATCCTCATGAGGAGGGCGCGGAGGTCTTCCAGCAGTACGTCTTCCTGGCGGATCTCAAGCAGCTGCACGCGCTGGAGATCGATGACGAAACGCACGAGGTTCACGTGGACCTCACCCGGCTCTACGATGACATCGACCTGGCGGAGTCGCTGGCAAACGTGCGCGGCAAACGTATCGCCCGCCTCACGCCCGACGCGGTGACCTTCGAGGACGGCGAGCGCGTCGACCTGCGCGACCCAGACTGGGAGCTCATCAAGCCGCTGATCTGGTGGTAAGCGATGGCTAACGAACTGCTTCAAGCGATGGTCGAGGGCGCCGGCTTCGAGGCGCTCCAGGCGGCATGGCACGACTTCAAACTAGAGACGTTCTCCCGGGACAAGACGCTGTGGGATTACCAGCAGGAGGCGTTGAAACACGCCCTGGTCGCGCTGCAGCACTACTACGACGAATGGCAGGACTACCGACCGGGCGAGCGCGTTGTACCTCAGACCCATTATCGGAAGAACGAGTACCGGCTCTGGTACCGGCGCAACGGGCTGGAGCTGGACGCGCTGCAGATTGAGCTCAAGAATCACACCATCAAGAACCGCGAGCTCATCGCCATGCTCTCCGACTATTACACGCCCGTAAAGGAAGAGGCGCTCCAGGTCAACACCCGCGTCACTTTCAGTTACCAGGACTTTATCAACCGGATGTGCTTCTGGATGGCAACGGGCAGCGGGAAGACGCTGGTCTTGATCAAGCTGCTTGAGATCCTTCACCGGCTGATGGAGCGCCAGGAGATCCCCGACAACGATCTGCTGATCCTGACCTACCGCGATGATCTCATCGCCCAGCTGAAGGCGCACGTGCAGGAGTTCAACGCCGGGCACAGCGACCTTTCCATCCGTCTCTACTCGCTCAAAGATTACGAGCAGGTGAAGTATGGCACCCGTCCGCTGCCGGGCGAAGTTCCCGTCTTCATCTACCGCTCGGATAACCTGAGCGACGAGGCGGGCACGAAAATCCTGGATTTCCGCAACTACGAGAACGACGGTCGGTGGTACGTGCTGCTGGATGAGGCGCACAAGGGCGACCGCGACGAGTCGAAGCGCCAGCACATCTACTCCATCCTCTCCCGCAACGGATTCCTCTTCAACTTCTCCGCCACCTTCACCGACGAACGCGACGTGGCGACGACGGTCTTCAACTTCAACCTGGCGGAGTTTATCCGCGCCGGCTACGGCAAGCACATCGCTGTCATGGAGCAGGAGATCCGCGCCTTCCGTGACTGGGAGGAGGATTACAGCGACGAAGAGAAGCAGAAGATCGTCCTGAAAGCGCTGCTGACGCTGGCCTACATCGTCAACGACCGCAGAGCGATAGGCGACCTGGAGGATCTCCAATATCATAAGCCGCTGCTGGTGATGATGGGGCACACCGTCAACACCGCCGAGGCCGACGTTAAACTCTTCTTCCGCGCGCTGGCGGAGATCGGCAAAGGCGAGGTCGCGCCGGCGACGTGGGCGGCGGCGAAGGACGAGCTCTGGTCGGAACTGGGGCAGCATCCCGCGTTCATCTTTGAAGACGCGACGGTGCAGCTGGACACGGCCCGCTTCCACGCCCTCTCGCTGGCGGACGTGCGCGAACTGGTCTTCAACGGGCGCAGCACCGGCGAGATCGAGGTGCTGAAGCGGCCCTCGAACACGCAGGAAGTCGCCTTCAAGCTGAAGACCGCCGAGCAGCCCTTTGCGCTGATCAAGATCGGCGACATCGCCGGCTGGCTGAAGGGCGAACTCAGCGGCTACGAGATCAACGAGACCTTCGAGGACGAGAGCTTCTTCGAGCGGCTGGACGATGACGACGCAACCGTTAACATCCTGATGGGATCGCGCACCTTCTACGAAGGCTGGGACTCCAACCGGCCCAATGTGATGTGCTTCGTCAACATCGGCATGGGCACCGAGGCGCGCAAGTTCATCCTGCAGTCGGTGGGGCGCGGCGTGCGCATCGAACCGCTGCCTAACGCACGGCGGCGCCTGCGCTGGCTGATGAACGCCGGGACCGTCTCGCGGGAGGTCTTTGCCCGCGTACAGGCGCTGGGCGATCCCCAGGCGCTGCCGCTGGAGACGCTCTTTATCTTCGGCACCAACCGGAGCGCGCTGCACTTCGTCATCGACCACCTGGATCAGGTGCGGCGCAAGGAGACCGCGCACACCCTGGCCCTGGAGCGCAACCCGGAGGCCGAGACACGCCGGTTGTTGATCCCCGTCTTCAAGCTGGCGGATCATCTGCTGGTGGAGGATCGGGCGCCGAGCAAGTTCGCGACGACGGATAGCGAACTGGCGCTGCTGAAGCGCTACGTCGGCGCGGTGGACGACCGTATTCTGCTGGCGCGGCACGGACTGGCGCCGGAACGGCTGGCGTGGCTGCATCGGAGCTTTGAGAAGCCGGAGACCTACTATCGCACCGACGGTCAGACCATCGGGCATCTGGATCTACTGGTGCGGCGGACCAGCACCTACTTTGGCGTCGTGCCGCAGACCTTCGATACCTTGAAGGATCTGGAGGATGAGATCCGCCACTACCGGCGCATCAAGGTCACGCTGCGGGATATCTACGGTCTGGAAAAGAAGCTACGCGAGGTAAGAGACTATCCAGCCGCCCGTGAGCGGCTGAGAACGCGCTTGGACCAGCAGCAGATGTCCTTTGATGAACTGGAACAGGAGATGAATCAGCTGAACTCTGCTGTAACTTACACGCACGATGGACAGACGATCAAGATCGAGCACATTGCCCAACATTATTACCTGCCAACCATCCTTGCCGAAAGCGAGCGGGTGGACTACATCCAGCACATCATCAAAGTGCCCAGCGAGGTCGCGTTTGTCAATCACCTGAACAGGTATGTGCAGCAAAAGGGGAACCTTCTCAAGGAATTCGACTGGTGGCTCTTCAGCAAGCTGGACGAGCACCTGGACGAGGTGGCATTACCCTATTATGATCCCCATGCTAACCGGATGCGGGCCTTCAAGCCGGACTTCGTTTTCTGGCTGCAGAAGGGGACGGACTACCACATCGTCTTCGTCGATCCAAAGGGAACAGCCTACGCCGAGTATCAACATAAGGTCGATGGCTATCGGCAGCTCTTCGAGAACGGGAATGGTCAACCCAAGGTCTTGCACCACGACGGCTTGAACGTCAGCGTCTCGGTCTTCTTGCACACCGAGGATAGGAACAAATTGGGCGAGAAGTACCAGCCGTACTGGTTTGATGGGATGGGATCGCTACTCCGCGAGTTGCTGTAGGAGTTTTCTCCAGGGCTTCTACAGTGAGTTGGGTATCTCCAATTTGACCTACAGGCATTTCATCTTTAGTCCTGTACACGTAAGTGGTTTGGTGAATCTTGTCTTCGTATTATCAATCCCTTTGCCGATCATCAGTCTGATTTACCCCAGACCCCATGCAGAGTGGCGGGGTCGAGAGATACTGGCATATAACATTGGCTCAATTGCGTGTATCCTGTTGATTTGGCTTAACTTTCCATGGAGAATTTCACCGATTAATCTGAAGAGCATTAACTACTACATGTTTACCGCTGGTTTGATTGGAATGGCCGCAATCTTATCTCTAGTTGTTGTTCATTTCACTTCTCCTGCATCTTATCAAAGACTGATGCTATTCGCAGTTGTGGGTGTCATTATACTGTTTGGTTTGAGCTTCAGGATGATTGATGCAGCTGCGAAAATAGGAAGCGAAATTGCCCAATCCCATCTACGAGGAGAGCAGTCTTTACCCTCTGTGGGGTTGATTACCAACAAACCGGTTTTCATCACTTCGCTTTCACAATCACGTCAGATGCGTGACGGGAATTGGCTGTATTTCCCAAGCTATATTGTTCATCCAGAAACTGAAAATAAAGTATCATCCATACAGTACATCGCAGAAGTTGGAGAGTTGCTCTATATCCTCGAAAACGGTAATTCTGTGCATGTGATACCTATGAAAAGCGTTGAGGAGATGTTTCTCTTCTCAGATTCTGGAGCAATGATACCGCGTAGGTCGATTACGATTCCCAGTCATGTACCCGTCATATCCTCCACAGCACCAATTAGCCTAACCCTGCCCTTTCCAACAGTGGTTCCGTAGTATTCGATTAGTAAAGGAAGTGCAAAATATGCCATTACTCTTGCTAGAATATTTGGATTTAGCGTACGTCACCAACCGAGAGGTCATTAAGGATCGACTCCTATGCCTGTAGCAGTAGCCTTTGGTTTCGGGAAAAATTCCGGAGGTGTAGTATAATCATAATTATCATCCCTGTAAATGTAGATTTGATGCGAGTTGTGGGAGCCCATTTTGAGAGCTAACGCAGCGGACACAGTTCGTTTGCGTGGAACTTTATCGTAGCACACACGGTATTGTCCAGGGATGATCCGTGTGCGCTGGAGAAGAGGCCGGAAGCAGACACGGTTCGGGTCCGTGAGGTCCGCGGTTCAAATCCGCGCGCCCCGACTGCCAGAGGCATCGCGTAGCACGCGCGGTGCCTCTTTTCTGTTCTACGGCGTCAACTTTCCTGATGACGGTACCCGCAGACCACGGTTCATTGTCCATGCAATCATCTCTTGTATAATGCTACTGGAACCCAACGTCGCGTTTGTGCATCTGCTTAGTCTATATCAGAGAGGGAGTCTCGATGAGTTTCGATTATCACCGGCACGTCTTTCACTCACCTCGATTTCAAAGCGTGGTTGATGAAGCCATCGCGTTTTTCAATGAGACACCTATTCACACGTTGCCGCTGCCGGGGAGGTTCATCGGAACGGGCGTTTATGCCCTCTACGACGTGGGACGTTTTGACGTATATGCCGACATCGCCAAACAGAATCGAGAGACTCCAACTCAACCGATCTATGTCGGCAAGGCGGTGCCGCCAGGCTGGCGGCACCGCGAGATCGCGGCAAACAGAGGCTCCGGCTCTTTACTTGAGGTTGCGAGAGCATGTTCGAAGCATACGTCAGGCCAACAATCTAGAGATTGAGGACTTCCTATGTCGGTTTATGATTCTTGGAGATATCGAGAGCGATCTGGTTGTTCCTGTAGAAGCGGAGTTGATCCGGCGGTATAGTCCGCTCTGGAACTCGGTCATTGATGGTTTCGGGAATCACGATCCGGGCCGTGGTCGCTATAATCAGGCAAAATCGGAGTGGGATGTATTGCACCCAGGCAGATCTTGGGCAGATAGATTAACCGGAGATGCTCCGAGCGTGGAGGAAGTTGTACGCAAAGTTGAACAGTCGCGGTGATTCAACGGGCTTTCTGTGTGCTAGCCAAGCTTTCTGAGCTCGACGACGGCTTCGTAGAGCTGGTGCGACTTTTTGGCCTTCACGACGCGGACCTCTGACTGAATGATGCTGTTGCCCACACGTTCGGCCCTGGGAACCTCAATGCGAACCAGGTCCAGCCCCAACGATTCGGCGATTTTACCGAAATAGTAATCGGTGGGTATCATAATGCCCTGTAATATGCTGTTTCCGATAACCACCACGGCTGATCCCTGAGGTTTTAACACGTGTTTGAGGGCTTTCGAAAACGTGTAGCAGTCGTTGAAATATGATGCGGCATAGTTGGCCCATCCGTTGCCCCCGTAAACGCCTTTTTCAGGGTTGGCCTCTCTAAGCATCTGTAAACGTTCTTCCAGATCTGTGCCGGGCAATGAGAAGGTCAGATCCACACACTCTTCAGATCGGACCGTCTGCCAGTACTTGCCAAAGTTCGCGTGTTCAAGTGGCTTTAGGTCTTTCGGTCGATCTGCATAGCCCAGCCAATATAACTGGGGACGTGTGTTTCTGTTGTAGTGATAGTTATTCAGGTAAGGGGGCGAGGTAATAACTAGATCAACGGACGAGGGATCTAAGAATGTCTCATATCTGAAAAATGAGATGTTGTGGACGTCTGTCTCCTGTAAGCGTTTTGGGAGATGATCTTGCAGCCAGGTTATGTCCTCAGCCATCTCTCGCAGCTTGTGGACAATCATCTGACCAACCGGAAAATCGTGGATCTCCGATTTGCCCGCGCTCACTCGTCTGCCCAAACTCGGTTCATAGGAGTAATTGGAATAGCGGACCATGGTGGCGGCAAAGGTCAACCTGAAAAGGTCCCGTAAGCCCGGATCGGCGATAGTTTCGATGAAGTCCTGGAGAATCAAGACTTTGGTGAGCACTTTGGGACTATAGAATGCCGATCGCGTTCGGAAGCCTTTGGGCGGCGCGCTTCTGGGCGTATAGTGACCGGAGCGCTTGTCCTCGTAAAAATCCTGCAGGTGCGCGATTTTGGCGTATAGTGCGTCCAGAGAGATGTTGTGGGCATTGGCTTTCACCCGGCAGGCCAGCGCAGCATAAGGATTGATCTCGAATCCGATAGCCCGATGTCCCATCAGTTTGGCTTCTATTAAGGTTGTGCCTACGCCAGCGAAGGGATCAAGTACCGTGCCGGGGCTCTCCAGGTGATGATCCAGCACGTCCCTGACGAAATCGCTGGAGAACCCCGCAATCCAGGGCACCCATCGGTGAACGGGTAGCGTCTTATTGACGGCAAAAGATGGATCACTGAAGTAAGAACTCCCGTTATCAGAGGTCGAGGATGTCTCTTTCTTGAACAACTGCAGCTGTTTAGCGTGTGGTCTTATCATAGGCTCCTATAGAGTGCAAGCTCACTCTTTTTGTGATTCCAAGACTTGCCCCAGCTGATAACTCGGACGAAGTTCTCTCAGAACTGTGTACATGCGTTGGCGTTCGTGCTCGTCATCCAGGAGCCTGGTGAGATCGTCAAAACTGAGGATAATGACTTGAGCGGTGCCACGGCGTTTGACGATGTATCGGATGCTGTTTTGCGTGATGTCATCAAGGACTTTCCCGAAGTTGTTCTGAGCGTTTGTTGAGCTTATGCTTTTGATTACCATGAGACCTTTTCCTCTATCGAGTAAATTGGATAACTTAGCCACATTATACAATATGTATGTTAGTCGTCAAATAGAATTGGCCATTATGCTTTGAAACCATCTCTTGTATAATGCTGGAAGACATGACCTGTTCCCTCGGTATCCACGCCGGGAGCGATGTTAGGTCGGCGTATTCACAAACGCAAGGAGGCGAACCACGATGGACAAAAAACGGAAAAGAAGCGCAACCGCCGAAGACTTCGTTACGCGCTTCAAGGATCCGCTGATACGTAACGCGCTGCGCGATATGTGGATCCTCGCATTCTCCATGTTCTTCATGTTCTTTGCCAGCCGTTGACACTGCCAAGGATACACGAGGAGATTTGCCATGGATATCGAGATTCGACGTGCAGAACCCGAGGATTACGAGGCCGTCCACCGGATCTTCGACGGTCCGAAAGCGATCTGGGGCACATTGCAGGTGCCGTATTCTTCTACTGAACGGTGGCGCAAACGCCTCGCCGAGCCGTCCGAGGGTGTGTTCCCCCTGGTCGCCTGTGTCGAGGACGAGGTGGTGGGCCAGCTCAGCCTGCTCACGTTTCCCAACCGACCGCGTCGTCAGCATGTAGGGTATCTCGGCATGGCCGTGCGGGACGATTGGCAGGGGAAGGGGATCGGGACGGCGCTGATGCACGCGGTGGTCGATCTGGCGGATAACTGGCTCAATCTGAAGCGGCTCGAACTCCAGGCGTACACGGATAATGCGGCCGCCGTACATCTCTACGAGAAGTTTGACTTCGTCAACGAAGGGACGCTGCGCCAGTTCGCGTTTCGTGATGGAAAGTACGTGGACGCCTACACCATGGCGCGGATCAAGGCGTAGGCCGTATATCCTTGCCCATGGGTATGACAGAGGTGTTGAGATGACAAGTATCTTATCTGTGCGCTCGTGTATTCTTGTATCTTGCACCGTGCTCCTTTTGACGGCATGTGCGCTTTCACCTACGTCTGTACCGACGCCAACGCCGTCTCCGTCTCCCACCGTCACGCCGCAGGGGCAGACCTGGCAGGCGGAACCGGTGCTTGTCAACTTCTCCACGCGCCGCGAAGATCCGGCGCCCTTCGGCGTCAGCACGCCGCCGGACCTCGTTCTCTACCATGATGGCCTCCTGGTCCGGCGCATGCCCGAGGGATTGCAGGCCAAGACGCTGAGTCGCACCGAAATCTGTCAACTGCTCAACACCGTCGAGTCGACGGGTTTCTTCGAGGTTGAGATGGCGTCCTATGACGAGATGATCAACCAGCAAGGGTTTGGTGTGGTCTCCATGACCTTCATCAAGATTGCGGCTTGGAAGACACAGAGCGTCCGCGCTGAGGCGCTTGTCGACGCCCGCGACCGTCCTGAACTCGACGTGCCGGTTGGGCTGGCCGAGACCTACACGCTGCTGGACGCCTATCGGCCTGCGGATCTGACGCCGTACATGTCCGAGCGGTTGGCCGTGAGCCTGTACCGCTTTCCCGAGGACACGTCGCGCACGTCGGAGACGACGTGGCCCCTGGACGAGCCCTCCCTGGCAAGCCTCTATGAGCAGGCTGAAGCACAGGGCGTCAAGAGCCGCGAGATGGCCTGGGGTCTAGTGTTGGAAGGTGACGTCGCGGATGAGGTCTGGGCGCGACTGCGTGAAGCCGAAGGCTCGATTTTCACCGAGGGCGGTGAGCTCTACGCCGTCTCCGCGCGTCCGCTGCTCCCCTACGAATCGCTGGAGAGCGCCGTCGGCTACCAGGCGCGGATTCCGTCCGTGGACACGCCAACGGACCTGCCCCCGCTGACGTGTTCCCCGGCGGATGGTGTGCTTTCCACCAGTGACTGAGTACATTTTGCCAGGCTGATCAATCCTACAGACTGTGCTAGGAAAAGTCGGTGAGTCTTCCAGGTCGGCCAAAAATTGGACACGGACGAACACAGAAAAAACACGGCAAAACAAAAACCGACGGGGCCAGTTCGATCTGGAGGAGATCGCCGTTACCAATTTCCCCGAGTTCGCGGGCTGCCGCCTCGGTCATCTCCAGGGCGAGGACTTTCACGTCATCGCGGCGGCCAAGGACGCCGATATTCTGTTGTGCGGCAACACGGTGGTGGGCGCGGAGCCGGTGTGTATTCTGGTCTATGATAATCGCATCAAGAAACAACTGCCGCAGTTGCTCCAGCGGCTGGCCGGCAAGCGCGTGTAGGAGGTACGCTTATGACAGACACGTTGACGTTGACCAAGCGACAGGCACGCCGTTTTATCCTGACGCACCAGGGCCTCTACCCGCCGCGCCAGGGTGCAGACAAAGATGATGTCCTCGCCTTTATCCAGCGCGTGGGATGCATCCAGTTCGATCCGCTGGACGTGGTGGGGCGCAATCCCGACCTGGTGCTGCAATCGCGCATCGCGCATTATCGGCCGGAGATGCTGGAGGCGCTGCTGTATAAAGAGCGTGCGTTGATCGACGGCTGGGACAAGAATATGTCCATCTATCCGGTGGAGGATTGGCCCTACTTTCGCCGGAATCGCAAGGCCGCACGACAACATCCCCGGCGCAACCAGGAGGCCGTGCAGGAGATGATCCCCCTGGTCCGTCGAGCGTTGGAAGCGCGCGGGCCGCTCTCATCTATCGACTTGAAGCACGATGAGAAGACCATGGATTGGCCCTGGGGTCCGGCCCGGCTGGTGCGCGCTGCCCTAGAAACCATGTACGCCTGGGGCGAGTTGATCGTGCATCACAAGGTGCACACCCGCAAGGTGTACGATTTTGCCGCCCGCTATCTCCCCGAGGAGATCCTTTTCGCGCCCGATCCCCACGAGACCGAAGCCGCGTATCACGACTGGTACGTGCGCCGTCGCATCGGGGGTGTGGGTCTGCTGTGGAACCGGGCCGGCGGTGCGTGGTTGGGCATTCGAGACTTCAAGAGCCCCGAACGGCGGGCTGCGCTCAAACGCTTGTTGAGCCGGAGCGAGGTCGTCGAGGTGCGCGTGGCGGGCTCCAGGCCGGCGTATTACCTGCGCCGTGAGGATGAACCACGCCTCCGGGCGCTGCTGGCGAATGACGATGATGTGCCGCAGTATATCGCGTTTCTAGCACCGCTGGACAACGTGCTGTGGGATCGGAAATTGGTGCAGGAGCTGTTCGATTTCGAATACATCTGGGAGGTCTACAAGCCGGTCGAGGAACGGCGCTACGGCTACTACGTGCTGCCCGTGCTCTACGGTGATCGGTTCGTGGCCCGGTTTGAGCCTGAGTTGGATCGAGAGCGCGGGCTGCTGACGATCAAAGGCTGGTGGTGGGAGCCCGGTGTGCAACCGACCGAGGTGATGCGGCCAGCGATCGTGCAGGCCTTCGGCACGTTCTTACGCTATCTCGATGCTGAACGGCTGGAGATCAGTGCGCCTGGTCTCGCGTGGCTGTCGGATGTGAATTAGCACTAAGGGCTCGTAAAAGAATAACTTCCCGCGCAACTGCAACGCGATATACCCTGTTGGTACTTTCGTGATCGAAATTTGCGAGCCTCAAACGTGTTTGTGGGACTCCTCCTATATTGTTTCGGTTGTGCAATCGGGAAGTTAATTCTTAACAGACTCAAAGACGAGACTTTTATCTTGGGACAGGGGCAAACCCGGACTGCGCTCGCGGTTTTGCTACAGTTCTTGCATTTTCTATGTTATGCCGTGTTCGCCCCGTGCCCAATTTGGCCTGTTCTGGTTTTCGCTTCTCTGTTTCCTGGTACTTCTTCCATGTCCTGGAACAAAACCCATTGGACAGACGTCTATGAGGTGTTGTACAAACGCCAAAGCATATAAGGAGGAACGGAGATGAGCATCAAATGGTTCGGTTTCATGTTGTTGGCGCTAGCGGTTATGGTCGCTGGGTGCGCTATTCCCGACACCCGCGCTGACGCGGATATGCCGAATCCCGCCTCTGCCTACTGTGAGGAGCAGGGCGGTGTGGTGGAGACCCGAGAGGACGAGGACGGAGGCCAATATGGCGTCTGTGTCTTTGACGACGGCAGCGAGTGTGAGGAATGGGCCTTCTACAACGGCGACTGTGAACCCGGCCTGGGACCACTCCCGCCCAAGGATGGAGATGCGGGCCAGGAGACGCCGGTTTTCGTCGATGAAGTGGTCCTGAGTATCATGGAATCCTTCCCGATCCAGGTTAGCGCGACGGTGCGCGGTAATCTTGCCAACGGCTGTGTGGTGCTGGACGAGATCAAGACCCCGCGCGATAACGACACTTTCACGCTGGAGTTCGAGACGCATAGCGAAGGCGAAGCCTGTACCCAGGCCCTGGTGCCTTTCAAGGAAACCGTGGATTTGGACGTTGCAGGTCTGCCGGCGGGCACTTACACTGTCGTCGCCGGAGATGTGAGCGAAACCTTCACCCTGGACGTGGACAACACGCTCGACACAGACGGCGACTGAACAGAAGAAACATATTGCCAGAAGGCCCCTAGGTTGAGGGGCCTTCTGCATATCTGGCGGTCCGTTGGTGACCAAACCTGCGACGGCTATCCCCACGTCAGAAGCACAATGCCGCCGATGGTCAGTAGCGTGCCGAGGGCGGTTTTGGAAGTCAGTGGCTCCGTACCGAAGATGAGGCTCATCAACGCGCCGAATAGCGGCGACGTGAAGGCGATAGGCATGACCTGCCCCAGGGGCGCGCCCTTAATCGCAGCGTAGAAGCAGAGCATGCCCACGGCGCCTGCCGCGACGCCGCCTCCCACGATCATCATGGCCAATGCTTTGGGCGATGCCTGCGATAGCGTTTTCCATTCGGGATAACTCACGACGCCCAGGATAACGAGTGCCGTCGCCGTGCGAATGGTAATGCCCATCTGCGGCGATAAATTGCCCAGGTGCAGTCCCTTCTTCTCAAAAAACCCGCCGATGCCCCAGGCCATCGCGGTGAACAGTGCCAACAATTGGGGATGGAGTTTCATCTGTGTCTCCTTTTTTACCTGTGATAATGAATACGTCGTATTCCGGCCGGCCTTTGACAGGATGTACAGGATCATCTTGTGATGCTATTGAGATACCAAACCGGAGTTGTTAAAGCTTGAAATCTTTGATAACGCTATTATACTGAAAGTTAACCTTGGGAAAAACGAGCAGCACCCTTTTGATGCGGATCAGTGACAAGAAATCCAAGTGTCACGCTTTACGTAACATGGGGACTTGCGGCAGTCAGGTCGTTGCTAGCATGAGTTTGCCTTCCGTGTGGAGGGGTGCTATACTTAGATTTAACCGACGTAGGAATCTGATTTCATCGTTGTTTTAGTGAAATTAACCATAATTCCGTAACGAGGTTCTAGATGCCGAAGCGTTCTGTTCACTTCTTGCCGAAGACACAAGTGGAGCAGATGGAGGCCTTGGCTGCTCGGGCTCATAAGAGCCTGGCTCGATTTGCCAACGTCGAGGTCGAGTACGACGCCATCGGTCTCCAGCTCCTTGATGAGTGGATTGATCGTCACGTGCGACAGTTTCCTTCGCCCAATAAGCGGATCATGACGATCTGGGGGGCTTTTTTAGGTGAAGTTTTCCGACGGCGATTCAATGGCGATTGGGCGATTGAAAAGCACCGGCAGAAAACGCGCCTGGGTATCTTGTGTCCAAAAGATAATAGTGAAGGATTGCTCTTTGTCCCCGTGATGGAACAGGTCCATGAGCGGATTAAAGAAGGCATGCAGGCGTCCTTATCGTTTTACTACACAACGAGGGGTATTGAGATAAAGAGTAGATAGTTCTGACATACCTGCTCAGCCTGATGCTGAAAGCCCCGCAGCTGCTGCGGGGCTTTCGTTTAGGTCCACCTGTCCACGTATCAAGAAATGGTGGTTCCTGCTTTTCGTACCGTGAACTCGGCTTTCCCCAGCAGTGTCTCGCCGGAGAAGACCTTGACGGTGTAGGTGCCGGTATCCAGCGTGACTGCGTGCCACGTCACGCCGGTGTCGCTAACGTGAGGCTCACTCCGCAGCACCTCACCGCCGTCGAAGACCAGGCGCAGCCGTCCCAGCCCTGCGGCGTTCTTTGCGACGACGTCGAAGATTTCTTTGGCCAGGGGCGTGTCAGGCTTGACCTCAAGCTGCACCTCAGTGCCGGGCGGGACTTCGGGTTCTTCCGGCTCTTCCGGCTCGCCCACGGCGGTAAGGACGACGTCGTCCCAGTGAACGTCGCAATGTTTGAACGGGTACTGGACCGTCGAGCGGATGAAGACCGTGACCGCTCCTGCGTCTCCCACCGGTGCCTCGGCAGGCGGCAGTTTTTCGTACTCGTCGTAGACGTTTCGCGGCTCACTCCACACGACAGAGTCAGCCCATGGGTCCGTGCCCCCGCTGGGATCAATGCCTACGAACTGTTCGAAGTTCCATTTGCCGCCGCCCTCGGTCTGGCTGTTGTGGGGGTCGTCTTTGTTGCTGGACCAGGCGTGCGTCCAGGCCGTCGCGCGTACCCTGGTGCCGGGGGTCAGGCCTTCCACGCGCTGGTAGATGCCTGCATCATGCACGCCAAAAAAGGTGAATAGTTGAAAGGCCTGGTTGCCGTTGTGGATGCGGGGTGGATCCAGGAAGGGAGGCTTTTTCTGGATGACCTTGCACTCGGGCCGTCGACAATTCACGTCGCCGCTGCGCGCGTTAGGTTCGCCATCCTTCCAGAAGGCAATCCAATGCTTGGGCGCGCTGACTTCGGGAACTTCTTCGCCCGTGTGGGTTTTATGCCATGCACCATCTTCGAAACCACCATTTTTCAACAGATTTGCCATGATGCTCTCCTTATGTGATGTATGCTCAACCCGTTGCTATGATTGACTGGCGTAACAGGAGTGGAAAGGTGGATGGATTTCCAGCTCTTAATGTCATGATACAAAAATTTCATGGGCAATGCAAGTGTCAAAACAAGCGGAGTGGCGTCTCTTGTCACGCATGCCGGCATTCCATTTCACTTGTCCTGAGGGGCAATGCCAAGGTTGCGTGCCTGAGTACGAACTATCCTAAATGCATTAGCCGAAAATCCGTTAAATCCGCTGATTCAAGGTCTCGTCTTCGCTGATGCGCCTGATCAAGCGGGAACCCCCTCGAAATCCCCGGCAGGACGGGGAAAGGGACGGGTTTATTGTTTTGTCACTCCCTGGTGCTATAATCAACGAGATGCACGCCGAGACGTCCCCAAGATAGCGCGTGAGTGTGCATCGTCCGCGATAGGCGTCATGATTCTGTCCAAGAAGAGGTTAGTTGATTCTAAACTATTTTTAGGAGGTGGAGTGATGCAGTACAAAATCCACGGAACGGTGATGCAGACATTGGATATTCATCTCGCGCAGGGTGAGTCCGTTTACACTGAATCGGGTGGAATGGCCTGGATGGGTGGCGATATCACCATGAAGACCGACACAAAAGGTGGGCTGATGGCGGGACTGGGTCGCAAGCTGGCCGGCGAATCCTTCTTTATGACGACCTATACGTGTCGCAGCGCGCAGGGGTTCGTCACCTTTACGCCAGAAGTACCCGGCAAGGTTCTGGCACATGAGTTGCAGGCCGGTCAGAGTCTCATCTGTCAACGAGACGCCTTCATGTGCGCTGAATCTTCCGTGAAGCTGGAGATGCACTTTCGCAAGCGCTTGGGCACCGGCCTTTTCGGCGGCGAGGGATTCATCCTGCAGAAGGTCACTGGACCTGGCATTGTCTTCTTGGAAATCCCTGGCGAAGTACGCGCCTACACGCTGGAACAGGGCCAGATGCTTCAGGTGGATCCCGGGCACATCGCCGCCTTCGATCCCACCGTGAACTACGATATCACCTCGGTGAAAGGCGTCACCAACGTGCTCTTTTCCGGGGAGGGCCTGTTCCTGGCGCGTCTCCGGGGGCCGGGGCGCCTCTGGCTGCAGAGCCTCCCACTTTCCAATCTCGCTCACAAACTCGCTCGTTACTTGCCGACCAGTCGTTAGAGAGCGCTTTTGCGTTGCCTCAATATACTCGTTACCTACCCAGACCTCGACCTCCGAGGTCTCCCAGTATGATACCGAGAACAAGGCGTTTTGGAACCATTTCAGGTCTCTTTTCAGTGTGAGTCTGTGGACCTCGGAGGTCTTAGAGTAAGGAGTCGTTATCATGGTTAAGATCATGGGTGATACCACTTCAGGGCTTCCCGCCGAGGTGGCTGAACGATATGGAATTTCGATCATGCCCCAGATTATCATTTTCGGTGAAGAATCTTACCTCGAAGGTCTTGAGATCGACAACGCCACGTTTATGAAGAAATTGCAGGAAAGCGAGGAGCTGCCGAAAACCTCCGCGCCGCCGCCAGATTTCTTCGCCAGGGAGTTCGCGGCCTTGGCCGAGACCGGTGAACCGGCGATCTGCATCTTGCCCTCGTCGGTCGTCAGCGGGACGGTGCGGAGCGCGCAGGTGGCGGCGCGCGATTATCCCGATTTGGATATTCGCATCATCGACACGCGCGTGGTCGCGTCGCCCGTAGCGACGATGCTGCGGTTGGCGGGACAGTGGGCCGAGGCCGGTCTCGACGCCGACGTGATTGAGGCGCGCATCTACGGACTTACTGCACGATGTCGCATCTATTTCCTGGTTGATACCCTGGAATATCTTGCCAAAGGCGGGCGGATTGGGGGAGCAGCGGCGCTGCTCGGCAGCGTGCTTCAGCTGAAGCCCGTCCTTACCATGGAGAAAGGTCGCATTGAGAGCCTGGAGAAGGTGCGTACACTCAGACGCGCCAAGCGACGTCTCAAGGAGCTGGTCATTGAGCAGATCGCGCCCGGTGAAAACGGTCACCTATCGGTCATGCACGCGGCCGTCCCCGATCAGGCCCGGGTGTTGGCCGATGACTTGAAGCGCAAACTGCAATTGCCCTACGAGGTTCACATTCTTGATGTCCCCCCGGCTGTCGTCACCCACGGGGGGCCTGGCGTGCTGGGCGCGGCCTTTTTCAGGCCAGAAGCGCACTGAGAGGTCTAGGACATGATCCAACTGCGGAAACTCCTGGTTGAGGATAAGGTCGAGGTCAAGCGCTTCATCGATTTTCCCATTGATCTGTATGCTCGCTGCCCACAGTGGGTGCCGCCGCTGGCCTCCAGCGTCCGCACGACGCTCAATCGCGATAAGCACCCCTTCTACCGTCATTCCGAGGCCGAGTTTTTTATCGCCGAGGATGACCGGGGCGAGTTGCTGGGACGTATCGCCGTGTTGGCCAACAGCCACTATAACGAATACCACGACAGCCGCGTCGCCTTTTTCTGCTACTTTGATACGGTAGACGACCTGCACGTCGCCAAACGGCTCTTCGACGCCGCGCAGGAGTGGGCGGGCGAGCGCGGCCTGGAGACGCTTATGGGTCCCAAGGGCTTTCTGCGCTCCGACGGCATGGGCATTCTTATCGAGGGCTTTGAGCATCGCGCCGCGCCGGGAATTCCGTACACCTACGTTTATTACCAGGATCTGGTGGACGCGCTGGGCTTTGAGAAAGAGATCGACTATCTTTCCGGTTACGTTGAGGGCGACTATGATCTACCGGAACGCTTCTATCAGATCGCGGAGCGGGTCAAGGAACGGCGCGGTTTCTGGGTCAAATCCTTCCAGAGCAAGCGCGAGTTGCGGCGTTGGGCCTCCCGGATTCAACGGGTCAACAACGAGGCTTTCACCGAGGTTTGGGGCTACTACCCGCTCGACGACGCAGAGACGCAGATGATCAGCAAGCAGCTGCTCACCATCGCCGATCCGCGGATGCTCAAGGTGGTGATGAAGAACGACGAGGTGGCGGGATTTGCCTTCGTCTATCCCGATATCTCTGCCGCGCTCCGAGACACCAAGGGCCGGCTCTGGCCCTTCGGCTGGATCAGGCTGCTGCGCGAATTCAAGCGCACGCGCCGGCTCAGTGCCAACGGCATTGGCCTGCTGCCCAAATATCAGGGCGTTGGCGCGAACGCGGTGCTCTATGTGGAACTGATGAAGACGCTGAAGGCGCGTGAGTTCGATTTCTGCGACGTGGCCCAAGTCGCAGAGAACAACCAAAAGAGTCTGGGCGATATGATGGCCGGCGGCGTCCAGTGGTATAAACGCCACCGCATCTACCGGCGGCCGATCTGATCTACATCGAACGTATATCCAGAATCCTCAGAGGCAATGTTCATGAACCAAGCACGACCCAAACAAGACGCCATTCCACCGCTGACCAAGATCATCTACGGAACCGGCGACTGGGGCATGGCGTCCTTCAACACGCTGCACCAGATCTTCTACGCCATCTTTCTGACCGACGTGGTGGGCTTGGAGCCGCGCCTGGCGTCCTTCGCGGCCTTCTTCGGCGGGGTGCTGCCCTTCCTCTTGATCTACTGGATGTCGGGGGCAACCTGGTCGCCACCGTTCCCGGCCTCAACCTGCCGGTGGAATCGGTCGTGCTGGGACTGATGCTGATTACGGCCGTGATTGTCCTGCCATTCTGGACGTGGCTGGCACAGCAGCTGAGCAAGCGCAAGGTCTACGTCATTGGCATGTTGGTCGGCATCGTGGTGCTGCTATTGCTGGTGCTGGTTCAGCCGCATCAATATGTGCTCACGATGGCTTTGGCCGTGCTGATCGGCACCAGCGTCTCTGTGGCTCACGTGCTGCCCGACGCCATCTTCCCCGACGTTATCGATTGGGACGAACTGCGGACCGGCACGCGTCACGAGGGGATTTACTACGGCGTCAAGGACTTTATCCGCAAGCTAACCAGCGCCCTTGCCATTTTCATCGCGTTGCAGGTGCTGGGATGGCTTGGCTACCAGTCGCCGCCGCCTGATGCGACGGTGTTCGCCCAGCCGCAGAGTGCGCTCTGGGGCATGCGCCTGCTGGCGGGACCGGTGGCTGCACTGCTGCTGATCGGTGCCGTGGCCGTGACCTGGTTCTACCTGCTCAACCGGGAGCGCTACGCGCGCGTGCAACGGCTTCTGGCACGGCGTCAGCGACGGCAACCACCGCAGCCCGTCGAAGTGCGGCAGTAGGATGGGCGAAAGCCGTTCCGTCGTCCCACCGCACCTGATTCTGGTCGTGGGCGTGCTGGCGGTCTCGACGGCCAGCACTTTCATTCGCCTGGCGCAAGCAGACATCCCCTCCCTGGCCGTCGCCGCCTGGCGGCTGACGTTGGCCTCAGTCATTCTGGCCCCCATCACGTTGGCCACCCGCCGTGCCGAACTGCGCGCGCTGTCGCGTCGCGAGTGGTTGCTGGCGGGTCTGGGTGGCGTTGTGCTGGCCGGCCACTTCGCCGCCTGGATCACGTCGCTGGCGCTGACGTCGGTGGCGGCCTCCGTGGTGCTGGTCACCACCTCGCCGCTCTTCGTCGGCCTTATCACCCATCTCTTCTTTCACGAGCCGCTGGCGCCGCGTACGTGGGGCGGCATGGCGCTGGCTCTCGCGGGGTCCGTCATCATCGGCCTGGACGACGTTGGCGTGGGCGTGCACGGGCTCACGGGCGATCTCCTGGCGCTGGTCGGCGCGTTGGCTGCCGGCGTCTACTTTCTCATCGGGCGGCGGCTGCGGGCGCGGCTCTCGTTGCTGGCGTACGTCTTTCCCGTCTACGCTATCGCCGCAGCGGTGCTGATGCTGGTTGCGCTCGTGGCGCGGGTGCCGCTCACGGGCTACGCACCGTCCACCTGGCTCTGGTTGCTGCTGCTGGCGCTGATCCCGCAGATCGTGGGGCATTCCTCGCTCAACTGGGCGCTGCGCCATCTCCCGGTGACCTTCGTCTCGCTCTCGGTACTGGCCGAGCCTATCGGCTCGACGTTGCTGGCGTGGTGGGTGCTGGCGGAACCGCCGACGTGGGTAGCCGTCCTCGGCGGCATGCTGGTCTTGGCCGGTCTGTTTGTCGCGCGGCGGCCCAGGACAGATGAGGTTGTCGCGCCCGAGGACTCTTGACAGCCTCCGCGCCTGGCGCATAATGAGGATATTGAACAACGAGTTGCTTAATTTCCCACGTGAGGAGGATTGCAATGCCTGCTATTGAGGTGAAACCCGGTATTCACTGGATCGGCGTCAATGACCGCACCACCGATCTTTTCGAAGGGCTGTGGCCCATCACGGAAGAGGGTGTGTCTTACAACGCTTATGTCGTCAAGGGGGACGAGAAGACAGCGCTGATCGACATGGCCAAGGATTTCAAGGCTGATGAGTTGTTGGATCAAATTGCTCAGCTGGTAGATCCCGCGAGTCTGGACTATATCGTCATCAACCACATGGAGCCGGATCATACGGGCGTGTTGCGCACTATGCGGCGCGTCGCCCCGGATGTGGAGATCCTGACCACCAAGAAGGCCCTGGATATGCTGGACGCTTACTACGGCATCACCGAGGGCGTGCGCGTGGTGCGCGATGGGGAGACGGTGGATCTTGGCGGGCGGACGCTCAAGTTCGTCTCCGCACCCTTCATCCACTGGCCCGAGACGATGATGACCTACGAGACGACGGATAAGGTGCTCTTCTCCTGCGATGCTTTTGGCAGCTACGGCGCGCTTCAAGGCGCGATTTTTGACGATCAATGCGTCAAACCGGATTTCTACGAGAACGAGGCGCTACGTTATTACGTCAACATCGTCGCCCTGTACTCTCGACCGGTGCTGAAGGCGATCTCGAAATTGGAGGACGTGCCTGTGGATATCGTGGCACCGTCGCATGGCTTGATCTGGCGCGAAGAGCCGGAGCGTATCATCCAGCTCTACAAGCGCTGGGCCGAGTACGCAGGTGAGCCTGGGGATCTGGGCGTGACGCTGCTCTACGGCACGATGTACGGCACGACGGAACGCATGGTCGAGGCTGTGGCCGAGGGCGTGGCGCGGGCTGAGGTGCCCGTCGATATCTTTGACGTGCGGCACACCCATGGCAGTTACTATTTGCCCAGTCTCTACACCAAGCGTGGCGTGCTCGTCGGCGCACCGACCTATGAGGGCGGCATGTTCCCGCCCATGGTTGACGCGCTGCACATGGCGGAGCACAAGCGCATCTTCAACAAGCGAGCGGCGTACTTCGGCAGCTATGGCTGGAGTGGCGGCGCCCGGCGTGACTTCAACGAGCTGACCGAGGCGTTGCGTTGGGAGGTCGATGAGAAGATGGTCTGGGAATTTAAGGGTGGGGCGCCTCCCAATCTGCTGCGCGAGGGCGAGGAATTTGGGTATCGCTTCGCGGAGTTGCTGAAGGAGTCTTAAAATCTCGACCGAAGACCGGGGACGAGTGACCGGGCTCTTGAGCGGGTCGGGTCTTTCGTCATTGTTGTTGCGAGCAAAAGCATGACTTCCCTGAAATAACCATCGACCTCACGCAAAGGCGCCAAGAACGCTGAGGAAATTCAAGTGATGGTAAATTTTATTGAACCGGGTTGGCTTTGCTGTTCAGAAAAGGTATCTGTTGACTCACCTGAAAAAGGTCCAAAACTCGGAGTTTTAGTTGATACCCCCCTATATCTAGTGATTTCGGTCGCGAAGAATCTACATATAGTGTCAAGTTCTGGAAAACTCCAAGTTTTAATAGTTATTTCAGTGTAGTCATCTGTTTAGTCTTCTGAGGTGCAACGCACTTTCGCCGAAGTTCACAAGTCAGGAGGCCTGAAACCATGCCTGGAGAACTTCGTAGCGAGGTTTATTTCCATTCGTAAGTGCGTTGCACCTATTTGCTCAAAAACCTAAACGGTTACCAAAGTAGAAACCTCCGAGAACTGCCAGTTCTCAGAGGTTTGCTGTTGTTGAGTTGGGCTATCCCCCGATAGGCGGCGGACGATACCGCTCAATGTCCTCCGGCATCCGCACACCCGCTTTCGCCAGGAACCAGGCGAAGGTCAACGTGGGGATGATCTGCGTGCCGGGTAGTAGGCCTTCCACCAACGTCACGCCGCGTAGGCTCTGCAGGCCCAACTGGCTCAGAATCAGCCAGCCAATGGGCGCGCCCAGGAAGTCCAGGCCGAAGTCGAGCAGATCCAGGATCAGCGCCAGCGAGAGCGGGACGTGGCGCAGTGTGGTGAAGAAATCGGCGTCGGGCGGCACGTCGATCTGCTTGAGACGCCGGTACGTGAGAATAAGCAGTACGACGGCCAGGACGACGCTCACGCCCATGCCGATGAGCAGCGCTGTGCCGACGAGGTGCCAGTCGACGGATTCTAGAAACTCCATCTTAACGCTCCTGTAACCCTCGGAACGCTTCTGGCAGCGCGTGGGCGACGTCGTGGGCGGCCATACCCGCCTTGCCGTGGACCGTGCGGGCGATCTCACCGGCCAGTGCGTGGACGTAGGCACCCGCTGCCGCCGCCTCGAAGGGCGCCAGCCCCTGCGCACGCAGCGCCACGATGGCGCCCGCCAGCACGTCGCCGGTGCCCGCCGAGGCCAGGCCCGCGTTGGCGAAGGGCAGCAGTACCGCGCGTCCGTCGGGCGCGGCGACGACGGTGAAGGCGCCTTTGAGCACCACCACGTGTCCCCACGCTTCGGCTTTGGCTTTGGCCGTTCCCAGACGATCCTTTTGAATATCCGCGATTTCCATGTTGGTGAGCCGCGCCATCTCCCCGGGGTGGGGCGTGAGAACGGTATTTGGCGGCAGTAAAGCCGGCCAATCTGGCAGTTTGCTCAGCAGATTGAGCCCGTCGGCGTCCACGACCAGTGGAGGGAGGGCCAGCTTGGGGATGTTTTCTGTCTGCGAAGGCGATCGGAATCCGGCGCCGCGTTTCTTGGGTTGCAGTCCCAACAGCGCGCGCAGAAAATCGCCGGTCTCCGGAGCCTGTCCCAACCCGGGTCCGATCAGTAACGCATCGTAGCCCGAGAGTGCGTCATCCAGCACCGTACGCGCGTTCGCGTTGAGTGCGCCCAGCGTCCCCGGCAGCAGCACGTACGTCGCTTCCGGCACCAGCGGCACAATGCTGTCGTGCAGCGAACCGGCGACGCCCAACGTCACCAGGCCCGCGCCCGCCCGCACCGCCGACATCGCCGCCAGCGCGGCGGCCCCGGTGTAGTTCACCGATCCCGCGACGATAAAGGCCTTGCCGAAGTTGCCCTTGTGCGCGTCGTTGCGGCGTGGGGGTAGCCAACGTTGCATCATCGGTGGCGTCACGGCTTCCGGCCTGGCTCTGGGCACGTCCACATTGTCCGGGACGCCGATATCGGCCACGACCAGCTCGCCGATGTGCTCTGCGGCCGGAAAGCGAAACTGGCCCTGTTTGGGCAGCGCGAAGGTGATCGTCAGGTGGGCCACCAGTGCTAGCTCGTCGATCTCGCCCGTGTCGAAATCCATGCCGGAGGGACCATCGACGGCGACAACGAAGGGGCGGGGCGCGCCGGTCAGGGGGGCGCGGTTGAGCGACGTGAGCGGATGGTTCCAGCTGAGCAACGCTTCATGCACGTCCTTGAGGAGCTCCTGGATGGTGCCCCGCAGCGGCGGCGTGGCCCCGGTTCCTAACAGCGCGTCGATGAGCACGTGGGACTTTGCCGTCAGGTTTCGGAGCGTGGTGCCGTCCGCGTCGTCTTCGCGGCTGACGATCTTGACGCCGTGATCCACCGCCTGCTGAAAAACAGGGTCATCCTCTCCAGATCGAGGCCGCGAGAGATAGGCGGTCACCCGCGCGCCGGCATCGGTCAGATAGCGGGCGGCTACCAGTCCGTCCCCGCCGTTGTTTCCCGGCCCGACCAGGATCAATACGCGCCGCCCTTTCACAGTGTGCCGTTCGAGCAGTGCGCGCGCCACGCCTTGCCCGGCCAGTTCCATCATCCGCGCGTAGCTATGCCCGACGTCGTCGGCCGCTTGTTCCAAAGATTGCATCTCTTCGACAGATAGTATGTGCATTGTGTTCCCTCCTGTTTTCTATTGCGTCGAGGAAAGCGTATGATGGCTGCAGTGCGTGCGTTTACGGTTCCGCCTCTCCTTCAAGGTCACAGAGCCAGGCTCGGCGTCAGACCGTTCGGGTACCGACGAGGTGCTGGGCTTCGCTGGAGGGGTCGCCGCGCAGGAGCGTGATGGCATGCGGCAACGCCGGGAGGATGGCCTGCAGATTCTCTCGGGCGGCCTTGGAACTGCCGGGTAAGTTGACAATCAGCGTGCGCTTCCGGATGCCACAGACGGCGCGTGAGAGCATGGCGTGCGGCGTGATCTGGAGGGAGGCTGCGCGCATGGCCTCGGCCAGCCCGGGCGCGGCTTTTTCGATGACGTCTCGGGTCGCTTCGGGAGTCACGTCCGTGGGCGCGAAGCCGGTTCCGCCGGTGATCAGGATCAGATCGACGCTGGTCTCGTCGACCCAGGCACGGAGCTGTGCAGCAATCCGGGCCCGGTCATCCGGCAGGATTTGAGTGGCGACGATCTCCGCACGCAGCGCATGCGTCATCAGCGTACGTAACGCCGGCCCGCTTTTGTCCTCATAGACGTCCATCGACGCGCGATCGCTGGCGGTCAGGATTGCCACCTGGACGGGTGCGGACCTTCTCTTTGTCGTCTGTCTATTCACGGGTGGGTGTTTCGTTATTATTGAGTAAGGGGGCGATATTGTTCAGCAATTCCTGGGGGTGAAATGGCTTGAGGATAAAATCGTCTGCACCTAATCCTAGGCATTGATCACGTAGCTCCATGCCGGAAATCATCATGACGGGGATGCCGGCCAATTCGGGATCATGTTTGATCTCCTCCAGAATCCCCAGTGTCTCCTGCCCGGCTACATGGACGTCTAGTATAATGAGATCCGGTCGTTCGTTTCTAATTTTGGTCAAGATTTCATCTGGATGCGGTTCTGTGATGGCCACGTATCCTTCGAGTTGCAAGAGAGTGGTGAGAAGTCCTAACATGGCCTTGTCGTCGTCAGCGATCAATAGTTTCTTCATGTGTACTCCTGTGCGCTTGGGTGCCTAGGCTGTTCAAATCTGGCCTGCACATCCTATGATAGCTCGCACTGCGTAGCCTTTTGATCCGTGCGTTACAGTATGCTATTTTACCATATTTTCTGCAATTTTGGAACCATCTTTTGAATTAACGCAGGGCTTCATCATTCTCGCTACACGTCTATTTTTGCTTGAAGTGGATTGCCAAATTCACGTATTATGCGGGCAAATGAAGCATTTTCAATGGTCTAGGTGCGGCAGATGGTTTCCAGTAACGTTCGCCACGCTGATCAACGTTTTGTTTGTCGTGTTCACGTTTGAATGTGCTCCGGGGCATCAAGAGCGTTTTAGGCAGCTGATGTGCTCTGTATTCTCCCGGCAACAAAAACGGATCGCATCTGTCAGGAAGGCTCTACGCGAATTTGCTGGCGCTTGCCTTGGAGGGCAACCCCCTGAATGACTTAACATCACCTCACTCGCTTCGAGCGGATCGCCAGATCCGCGACTTCAGCGGACACCGCCCAACAAATATGATAATTAGTCACTTAGAGTCTGTTAAGAATTAGCTTCTCGATTGCACAACCGAAACAATATGGGAGGAGCCCCACAAACACGTTTGAAGCTCGCAAATTTCGATCATGAAAGTACCAACCAGGGTATATCGTGTTGCAGTTGCGCGGGAGGTTATTCTTTTACGAGCCCTTGGGGGCATTGGCCCCGGGACAAGTGCCCAAGGGCTTCGTCGCTGACTTCGAATCACGTATTTGTCAGGAAAGCCACTTGTAAACCTTGTTTTTCTGTAGGGTCTAGAGTAGAATAGCGGTATTATGTCGTGCGTTCCTTGATGTGGCTGTGATGTGGCTGTTGGTCGCTTGACCGCGAGTAGTTATATTATTCGTTCATTCAATTTTTATCACAGGGAGTGTACTCATGGGTAACATTGTGGTTGTGACAGATAGTACCTCGAATTTGCCATCGGACGTTGTCTCTGAGTACGGGATTCCTGTTATTCCTCTCAAGATCCACTGGGGCGATGAGACCTACATCGACGGGGTGACGTTGGGGCCGGAGCAGTTTTATCGCTGGCTGCAAGAGCGTGAGGGTTTTCCTAGAACCTCACAACCCTCTGCTGGAGAATTCGTTGAGTTCTTCAAGACCGTGGCAGAAGAGCGTGATGCGGATACCATTCTGGGCGTGTTTATTTCCTCCGAGTTGAGCGGGACGTTGCTCTCGGCCAACCAGGCAAAGGCCATGTTGCCCCAGATGGACATCCAGCTCGTTGATTCGCGCTTTGTCTCGGTGGGATTGGGCTTTCAGGTGCTCGCCGCGCATCAATCTGTCCAGGAGGGCGCCGCTTTGGACGAGGTGTTAGATCATGTGCGACACGTGCGCGATAATACGACTTTGATGTTCACGGTTGCCACGTTGGATTACCTGCATCGTGGTGGTCGGATCGGTGGGGCCGCGCGGTTGCTGGGCTCTGCCCTCAATCTCAAGCCACTGCTGACGATCCAGGATGGGCACGTTGAGGTCCTGGAGAAAATTCGCAGTCGGCGCAAGGCCGTTCAGCGGATGCTTGATCTGGCAGAGGAGACGCTGGGTGATCGTAAACCCGTCGCGGCGAGTGTCCTTGACGTGGATGCTAACGAGGCAGCGGAAGAGGTGGTCGACGAAGTGATGGCGCGTCTCAAGCCGCAACGGCTCTACCGTACGGTGGTGACGCCCGTCGTCGGCGGTCACGCCGGCCCCGGCACGGTGGGTTTAGGTTTCTACCCGTAAGCCTGACCGCGTGACCGCAAGTGATAAGACGCCAGACAACGAAAAAGGCAAACGAAGCAGTTCTAGGGTGGTGCAGACGCACTAGGCAGCTTCCGGTCATGTTTGCCACCCGCATCAACCCCCGTTTTCGTTTGCCTTGCTTCCGTCTATGTAGATTCTATGGCGCAAGGAGCGTTTTCGCCAGCGGACTCACTTCGAAATCCCAAAAAGCCTTTGATTGCACTTTCCTTCTCGCATGCTATAATTACCAGTCGGGTAGTGACATTTGGAGGCTAAGGAGCTATGCAGACTTACCTGAATATTGTGCAGATCATCTTGGGCATTGTCCTGATTGTGTTGATCCTTTTTGAAGTGCGCAGCAGCGGGATGGGCGGCGTTTTTGGCGGTCGCCAGACGAGTTTGATTCGCAAGCGTCGTGGCGCGGAATTGTTGCTCTTCCGCTTGACGATAGGCACGTCGGTTCTCTTCTTCCTGGTGGCGATTCTCAACGTCCTGATCAGCGGATAGCTGCGGTTAAGTGAAGCGACCACGACTGGGACGAGGGTATAAGGTGAAGTGGAAATCCCTTCTTTTGCCTTCGTCCTCGTCTTGTTGTAACGACCGCCCGCTACAGCGCGCGTTCACGGATTGATTTATGTTTCGTCGGATTGGTTGGCAGATTTTCCTGGTCGGCGTCGGATTCTTGGTCGCTGCCGGGATGCTGGTCTACATCGCCGCCACCTATACCACCGAGTACCGTGCTGCCCCAGGTGGCACCTACGTCGAGGGGGTGAGCGGATATCCCCAATCCCTGAACCCGCTGCTCAGTTTTTACAACGATGCGGATAGCGACGTGACCGCGTTGACCTTCAACGGCCTGACGCGGATGACCATGCAGGGCGATATCGCGCCCGAGCTGGCTCAGGGCTGGGAGATCGACCCCAGCGGCATCACGTACACGTTCCATCTGAATCCACGAGCGTTGTGGCATGACGGCACACCCGTCTCCGCTGACGATGTGGTCTTCACCGTGGGCTTGCTACAGGACCCCGATTACCCCGGCCCGCCACATATCGGCCATCTCTGGCGATCCGTTGATGTTAAAAAGGTAGACGCTCTGACCGTACGGTTTGTTCTGGAAGAGGCCTATACGCCGTTCCTTGATTTTACAACGGTAGGGTTGTTGCCGGCTCATCTCCTAGCCGGCATTCGGGCGGCGGATCTGCCGACGTTGGAGTTCAACCGCGCGTTGGTCGGCACCGGGCCCTTTCGGCTGACCGACGTCGTTGTCGAGGAAGGACAGATCGTCGAGGTCGGGCTCAAACGATTCTCGCGCTATTATGGTTCCTCGCCGTATATTGAGAGCCTGGTATTGCGATTTTATCCCACAGAGCGCGCGGTCTTTGAGGCGTATCAAGAGAGCATGGTCGAGGGGATTGCGAGGGTGCCGCCCGCACTCTTGTCCGAAGCCTGGGAGAGGTCGTCACTCCAGTTTTACTCCGCGCCCAAGGCAGAGATGACGATGCTCTATTTCAATGAGTTGCTGACAGAGACCGTGCCCTTTGCGGACACGCAGGTTCGCCAGGCGCTGCTCTACGGTCTGGATCGTCATGCCCTGGTCGAAGAGGTGCTGATGGGGCAGGGGGTGGTGCCGGACACGCCTTTCCTACCTGGTACCTGGGCGTATACCACGGAGGATGTGCCGTCTTACGACTACGACCCCGAGCAGGCGCGAGCGCTTTTTGTCAACGCCGGGTGGCGGCGTTCCACCGAAGAGAGTCTGTTGAAGAACCGGGTGGGTGATCCGCTGCGGTTTTCTCTCCTCATCGCCGAGGAGCCGCGTGACTTGGCGTTGGGTGAGGCGATTGCGGAGCAGTGGGCTCAACTGGGCATTTCCGTCACACTTGAGACAGTCCCGCCGCTGGTGCGAAACGGCTCTTTGGAAAGCCGGAATTACGAAGCTGCCCTGGCGCATTTCGTTCTGCCTGGTGATCCCGATCCTTACCCGTTCTGGCACGAGACGCAGGCTGTGGTGGGCCAGAACTATGCAGGATTCCAACATCGTCGCATCAGCGAGCTGATTGAGCAGGCGCGGATGACGACAAATCGTGATAGGCGCCGTCATCTCTATCAGGAGTTCCAACAGCTCTTCATGGAAGAAGTGCCGGCGTTCCCGTTATACGTGCCCGCCTACACTTATGCCGTCGATACGAAATTGCGCGGCGTGCAGTTGGGACCGATGATGTACACGGGGGATCGGTTCCGCACTGTCGAGGACTGGTATGTGCTGCAGCGCCGGGTTATTGTCAGTGAGGAGTGAATTGGCAAGGAGAGGTTGGTTTCATTGAAGCCAAGAAACCAACTCTTTTCGTATAAGATTTTATCGTTTTTGTGCATGTTTCGAAAACCGTCATGTTTCGAAAACCGTCACCTTCTCGGAAGTTTGTGGTGGTTTCCCAAGGGACGGAGCTCGGAGGCGATAGAATTCTGTAGGGAAGGGTTTTGTTCCTGATTTACTTACTTGTATAATAGTATGGATGTGGAAGTTTAGTTTTTACGGAGGGAATGTATGACAAAGAAATGGGTGTATTTAGCACGGAACGCCAAATCCGAGTACGCGAAGCGCCTGGGGCACGAGCCCGAGCTGCTGGAAATGAAGGAGCTGATGGGCGGCAAAGGCGCTGGCCTGGCGGCTATGACCGCGGCGGGCGCGCCTGTTCCGCCTGCCTTCACCATCACCACGGAAGCCTGCACCGCTTACATGGACACCGGCGAGTTACCCGGCGGGATGTGGGAACAGACGTTGGAAGCATTGGAGGACATTGAGGAGCAGACTGGGAAGAAATTCGGTGATCCTGAAAATCCGCTTCTGGTCTCCGTGCGCTCCGGCGCCCGCGTCTCCATGCCCGGCATGATGGACACCGTCCTCAACCTGGGCCTCAACGACGAGACCCGCGCCGCCATGGCCGGGCTGACCGAGAACGAGTGGTTCTCCTACGACGCCTACCGCCGCTTCATCTCCATGTTCTCCGACATCGTCATGGGCTACTCCCGCCTCCACTTCGAGGAGAAGCTGGAAGAGCTGAAGCAGAAAGAGGGCGTCGAACTCGACCCCGAGGTCAGCCTGGAAGGGCTCAAATGGCTGGTCGAGGAGTACAAGAAGATGTACCAGGAGCAGTTCGGCGAGCCGTTCCCCACCGATCCGCTCAAGCAGCTGGAACTCTCCATCAAGGCCGTTTTTGATTCCTGGAACGGCGAGCGCGCCGTCGCCTACCGTGAGCACGAGGACATTCCCCACGAATGGGGCACCGCCGTCAGCGTGCAGACCATGGTCTTCGGCAATATGGGTGAGGACTCCGCTACCGGCGTGGCCTTCAGCCGTGACCCTGCGACGGGCGAACACGAGTATCTCTACGGCGAGTGCTTGCCCAACGCGCAGGGCGAGGACGTCGTGGCGGGCATCCGCACACCGCACCGCATCAGCCTGGCAGGCTCCCGCGAGTGGGCCGAGGATCGGGGCATTCCTGAGAAAGAGCGGGCTGAGAAATACGCCAGCCTGGAAGAGATGATG
>DAOTUH010000569.1:0-11020 GCA_034437255.1 Anaerolineae bacterium | reverse complement strand
AGTTCCAACGCAAAAGCGGGGCAATCACGCACGCAGAGGCTGCAACCGCGGCAGGCATCGGCGTTGATACGAACCCGTCCCCGGTAGCCCTCAGACAGTTCAACCGGACCAAAAGGATAGTCTACGGTGCGCGGGCCGCGCTTGAAAGGTTCCCAGATGCGGGGAAAGAGAAAGGCAATGGCTTCCAGACATTTGGGCATCACTAGCCTCCGATCCAAATCGTGACCAATAACTGCACCAGCGCCAGCGGCGCCAGCACCCGCCAGCCCAGATTTGCCAGCTGGTCGATGCGCAGCCGCGCGTAGATCACGCTGGTGATGGAAAGCAGCAGCAAGATGCCCAACGACTTCAGTCCAAACATCAATAAGACAGGCAACGTGCCGATGAGGCTACTCTCCCCAAAGAACAAATTTACCAGCAAGAAAATCCCTACCACCGTCTGGATGTAGATGCTCAGGTGCCAGAGCGCCATCTTCCGCCCGCTGAAGTCGGTGAGCGGACCGGCAACGACCTCGGACTTGGCCTTGGGGATATCCAGGGGGTCGCGTTTGAGCTTGCCGATAAGCCCTACCAGCGCCAGCACGAAGCCCAGCGGCTGCATCAGCACTCCCCACGTCGTCTGTGCCTGATAGTCGACGATGGACGCGATGCGCCAGGAGCCGCTGAGCACCGCCGGACTCGCCACCGCCATGAGGAAGGGCACCTCGTAAGAGAAATATTGCAGCAGCGAACGGTGTCCGCCGATGAGGCTGTAGACGCCGACGGAGACCCAACCGGCCAGGAAATAGCCCAGCGCCGGCAGGCTGAGTAGGAAGAGCACCACGATCAGGTCGCCTTCGAAGGAAACGGTCACTACGTCACCGACGGGCACGTAAAGCCCGGCGGTCAGCACGGCGGCCAGGGAGAGCATGGGCAGCAGCGCAGCGGCCTGCGCGTGGGCGCCGGTCGGCAGCACGTCCTCCTTCGCCAGTAACTTGATGAAGTCGGCCAGCGGCTGGAACCACGGCGGCCCCACGCGCTCCTGGAAGCGGGCGATGATGCGCCGGTCCACCCACTCGAAGACAAGCGCGCAGAGGAAAAGGAACAGGAAGCCGGGGAAGATGAGCAAGTTAACGATGGACATGAAAACTCCAAAGACGGGTTGCAATCTGCAGGGTGCAAGTTGCAGGGTACCTGTGCTGAAGTCCGATTTTCACGATATCAACTCCTGACAAAGACCCAAACATCTGCTTAATCTGCTGACTGTCTTCATCAATCTAGCTCTATGAAAAGAAAAAAAATCCGTTCAATCCGTTGGCTCTTTTGGGTTTCGCCGGATAAATACACGCAAATCCCCACTAAAGTGTCACCCTGAGCGTAGCAGTCTGTCCCGAATCCCCTGTGAAGGAAAGGGTCTCGTTCCCCGCCACCCGGTAAAATACCAGAGACCCAATCCGCTCAATCCGTTTAATCCGTTGATTTTTTAACGGTCTGCGCAGGCGATGCAGAGATCAACGCCGGAGAGCACCACGGAGACGTCGGCCATGCTCACGTTCTCCAGCTGCGTGGGCAGCGTGATCAGGCTGGTCAGCGTGGGCGTGCGGATCTTGACGCGGGCCGGGGTGTCGCTGCCGTCGCTGCGGACGTAGTAGATGACTTCGCCGCGCGGTGCCTCGGAGCGACTGACGACCTCGCCCGCCGGCACGCGTCGCCGCGCGCGGGCTGAAATAGGCCCCTCGGGCAGCGTCTTCAGGATCTGTCGACAGAGATTGAGGCTCTCCACTGTCTCTTGCATTCGCACCAACGTCCGCGCCCAGACGTCGCCGTCGGTGTGGATCGGCACTTCAAACTCCAGCTGGTCGTAGGGCGGACGGGGTTGGTCGCGACGCAGGTCGACGTCCAAACCAGAGGCCCGCGCCACCGGGCCCACGACGCAGTATTGACGGATCTGTTCTGGCGAGAGATACCCGATATCGCGCGTGCGGGCGTGGACCGTGCGCTCCTTTTCCACCAACCCCACCGCATGCATGAGCTGCTCTTCCAGTGCGTCGAGCTGCTTCAAGATGGCGTCGCGGTGCTTCTCCGTCAGGTCGATGCGCACACCGCCGATGACGTTGACGGCGTGAGAGACCCGCCCGCCCGAGAGATCCTCCATGATATCCAGGGCGATCTCACGGTCGCGCCAGGCGTACATAAAGATGGTGTCGAAGCCGATATTGTTCGCCAGCACGCCGAGCCAAAGCAGGTGGCTGTGAATGCGCTCCAACTCACAGAGTAGCGCACGCAGATAGAGGCCACGCGGCGGCACCTCGAGCTCCAGCAGCGCCTCGACGGCCTGGCAGAAGGTGGTCGTGTGGACGTGGGAGCAGATGCCGCAGACGCGCTCCACCAAATGCACAGCCTGCACGTAGGTGCGCGATTCACAGAGCTGCTCGATGCCGCGATGCACATAGCCGAGGCGCAGGGCACTTTCGACCACGCGCTCACCCTCCACCGTCAGCCGGAAGGACATGGGTTCCTTGAGCAACGGGTGCTGCGGGCCGATGGGTACGGTCACTTTTTGCATGCTCACCTCAGAAAATCAACGGGTTAAACGGCTTGAATACTGATCCATTACTCGCTAGTTTCGGATCGTCGCATCAGATGCTCACCCTCCCAATCATCCGGCATGAGCAGTGGCTGCGGGTCGGGATGTCCTTCGAAGGTGACGCCCAGCATCTCCCAGGCCTCGCGTTCGTAGAACGCTGCGCCGGGGATGAGGTCGGTGAGGGTGGGGAGCTGTAACGCATCATAGGGCAGCAGCGTGCGCAGCGTGATGCCCGACTGTGCCCAGAAGTGATAGAGCAGAACAATGCCCTCGCCGGTATCGTCACCCGTGATGGTGGAGAGGTGGGTGACCTTGAACTGTTTCATAAGGATGCGCGCCGCCGGGATCACGTCCTCTGGTGGAAATGTGAACACCATCTCTTCCCGGGGGAGTGTCTCCGCGGTCAATTCTAGCTCGGGGAAGGCCTCTTGCCACGCAGCAAGCAGTGCTTCCATATCCGGTTTTTCGTATATCATTCGATTTTCTCCAGTAGTTGCGCGATCCCGTCGATGATGGCTTCGGGCCGGCAGGGACAGCCGGGAATGTACATATCCACGGGCACGACCTGTTCCACGCCGCCCAAGATATTGTGCCCGCCCTGGAAGACGCCGCCGGTGCAGCTGCAGCTGCCCACGGAGACGACCCACTTGGGCTCCGGCATCTGCTCGTAGATCCGGCGCAGGCGATCGCGCGACTGGCGCGTCACCGGGCCGGTGCAGAGCAGCACGTCGGCATGGCGCGGCGACGCCTCCTTGAGAATGCCCAGGCGCTCCACGTCGTAGCGCGGCGTCAGCAGATCCAGGATCTCGATGTCGCAGCCGTTGCAGCCGCCACTGTTGAAATGCAGGACCCAGGGTGATTTACGGCGCGCCCAGCGTACGATATTGTCAACCTGCTTATCAATCCAACGTTGCACGTTATGCCTCCTCTTTCGCCAACACGAGAACACTGATGGCAATGCCAACAGCGTAGACCGACGCTGCCCGCCGTGAACCGACGCCGCCAGGCAACGTCGAGAGCACCAGCGTTGCCACGTGTAGGATGGCGAAGAGCAGCGCTAGCCGGAAGAAGGCATGATAGGAGATGCGGCTGGTCGTGGGCGGTGAGACGGTCTCGCCCCCGGTGTAGGCCAGATGCTTGTCCTCGTGGTGTTCACCTGGCGCTGCGATCCGCCCGCCCAGCCTGTAAAGACCGTAAGCCAGCAGCAGGAAAACCGCAAAGGCCGCCGGTGGACTTAACAGAATCCTCCCGATCATCGGTTCTCGCTCCCGCGCTGGTGGGCAGATCTGGATGACCACACGCGCTGTTTACGCTTCTCCCGGCGGGCACGCCGTTTCAACCGGCGCAGATATGTAGACCATCCCCGTCGGTTGATTTTCTCCAGCCTCGCCCGGCCCGCTCCTGCGTTAAAGAGGTAGCTCAAACTCATAGTCACCGCCGAGGCCAGGCACCATATACACGTGGCGCCGATGCCAAAGGGTTGCCAGTAGGTGAGAAAGATGGAGAAACCGAAGCCGAAGGTCGTCAATCCCAGACTGACCACGGGCGCCAACTCGACATAGGGACTCTGGCCCCATCGTTCGTAAGCGTAGGTCGCCAGGATCGCCAGATAGCCCAACGCTCCGAAGAGGGCCATGGGCAGAAAACCAAAGAGGATCGCCAGATCGCTCTGCTGGACTACGTTGCACTGCCCGATGGGCCCACAGATCAATTCGCCCGGCGTCGTCTCGCCGTAGGTCAGGTAGAGCGCTACGCTCAGGCCGACCAGGGCTGTCCCCATCTTGAGCCAGAAAGGAACGCGGCGGGAGAGCTCCTGCTGCCAGGGTTGGGGGCGGATCAGGACCGCCGCCAGGGCCAGCAAGAGCACCCATAGGGTCAGCGAGACGTAGTTGCCAGGCAGATCGCGCCGGAAGCGGGCCAACCAGAGCGGCTGACCCCCGGCGGCAGCGCGTTCCGCTTCCGTCGCGATGTAGTCTTCCAGGCTGGGGATATTGGGCCAATCGAGCCCGCCAGCCTCCAGGTGGGACGAGATCAGGCCGGGCAGCTGCTCAGGGATCTCCCGGGCGCCGACCAGGACAGTCTCGTCGACGATTATCATGGGCACGCCGCGCCGTTCCGCCGGGACGTTGTAGCGTTCCAGGGCCTCTTGAAAGAGCCGCTGTCCTCGCTGCGTCGACGTCTCAATCCGCAGGATGTCCAGCCGGTCGCCGTATTCGTTTTCCAAAGGCGGTAGATCCTGTTCCTCGACCTGCGCGCAAAACCCGCACGTGGGCGACGTGAAGAAGATCACGCGCACCTGCGCCTCCTGGGCCGTCGCGTGTCCCGCGCCTAGCAGCAGTGCGAGAAGCAGCAGACCACCGATTAAGCTCTGTATGTGACGTGTCATCCCCACTCCACTTACTGTATCCGATTTTCAACGCCTAGCATACCATATATTTCTTGTTTTTGAAAGATCAATAATTTCTAAATTCATCCTATGAAGAAAGTTAACCACGTTGCGCTTTCCAACCAGGGTGTAGGCTGTAGGCCGATGGTCAGGGCCAACGCGCCCAGCAGCAGCAGGGGGACGCCCATCCACGGTGAAATGCGCAGGCGCTCAGCGTCTTCTTCGGCCGGTGCTATAAAAAGCCGCACGATGAGGGGCAGATAATAGCCCAGGGCCAGAACGCTGTTCAGCAGAAATAGTCCCACCCCCACGTAGGCCAGCGTCTCTTGTGCCAAAAGGCTCTCCGCCAGAATGAACCATTTGGCGGGAAAACCTGCCAGCGGCGGAATGCCCGCCAGTCCTGCCAGCGCCACGCTGAAGGTGATCGCCACCAGCGGCAGCTGGTGCGCCGTCCCCCGCAGCTCTTCGACCTGGGTGGTGTCGCAGTAAAAGTGGCAGACGCCCTTGCTCAAGAAGGCCAGCGCCTTGAGGAAAGCGTGAACCAGGAGCAGGAAGAAGCCGGCGTTGAGCGCAGCCGGCAGGTCGTAGTGCAGGCCGATGCCCAGGGCGAACATCACGTAGCCCGTCTGGGCGATGGACGAATAAGCCAGCAGCCGTTTGGTGTTCCGCTGCACCAGGGCCAGGGCGTTGCCCAAGGTCATGTTGAGGAAGGAGAAGAGTATGAGCAGCAGGCCCAGATCCTCGGCGGGGAACCCCAGACCCAGCGTGACTTTGAGCAGCACCAGCAAGGTGCTTTTGGAGATCACGCTTGCCAGCAGCGCGCTGATGCTGCTGGGTGCGCGTCCGTAGGCGTCGGGCAGCCAGGTGTGGAGCGGCACGATGCCGCTTTTGAGCGCCAGCCCCACGAGAAAGCACGCTGTCCCCAGGCGCGTCCAACGCCCCTGCATGCCTTCCGTCAGCGGCAGCGCCACGCTGCCCGCCTCCCGATAGATCCAGGCGACCCCCAGCAGCATAGTGAGCGTGGCGACGCTGCCGAGAATCAGGTATTTGAACCCTGCCTCGATGGACGTGTCGGTGTGGCGGCGGAAGGCAACCAGCACATAGGCCGAAATGCTCATCAGCTCGCAGAAAAGATAGAGGTTGAAGAGGTCCGTGGTCAGCAGCATACCTAACAGCCCGGACAGCATCAGTAGCAACAGCGGATATGAGGTCGGATAGCGGTTGTCCCGGCTCATGTAGTGCCCTGAATAGACAGCGGTGAAAAGACCCAGTCCCAGGGCCAGAGCGGTGAGCACCAGAGCGCCCGGCGTCGCTTCCAACAAGACGCTGCCGCTCGGCGCACCGCCCCATGTGGGGAGGGGGGCGTCGGCCGACAGCGCGGACCGGGCCAAGGTGAAGGACGGCACCAGAAGTGCCAGTCCGCTTATGCAGATTAGGGCCGTCAGTCCCGCCAACAGCGCATTGCTGGGGCGCCACAATCGTCCGATCAACCCCAGAACGAAAGCGCCGCCGATTAGCCAGACAAGCGGTAAGACGACCCAGATGTTACCGGTCATTAAAGTCCTCCTCCCAGGATCAGAGGTAGCTCGTGTGCCGCCCAGTCGAAGAGCGGAGCGGGGAAGAGTCCCTCAATGATGAGTAAGGCAGTCAGCGCTGCCGTGGTGTAGAACATGGCAGGCGGTAGCGTTTCTACTTTCAGTCCCTCAGGACGCTCGCCGAAAAAGATGCCGCCGGCGAAACGCAGCGCGTAGATCACGGTGAGCAGGGAGGCGAAGAGCGTGAGCACCGAGAGGACGATATGCGTAGTCTCGAAGCCGCCGGCGAAGATCATCCACTCGCTGTTGAAGATCCCCAGCGGGGGCATGCCGGCGATGCCCAGCGCGCCGATGACGGCGAAGGCGGTCACGCCTGGCAGTACCTTGCCCAATCCACTGAGGGCGTCGATCTCGCGCTTGCCCGTCGCGTGAATTACCAGCCCGGTCACCATAAAGAGCAGCGCCTTGACGATAGCGTGATAGATGACGTGGAGCGTTGCCCCCTCAATGCCCGCAGCCGTCAGCGTCCCCAGTCCGAAGAGGATATAGCCCATCTGGCTCACGCTGGAGTAGGCGATGATGCGCTTGACGTCCTGCTCGGCCAGCGACATCAGCGCGCCGTAAATCTCCGATACCAGCCCGGCGATCATCAGGGGCACGGCGAAGGGCGCGATCTGCTCCAAGCTGAATAGGCTGAAAGGGAAGCGGAGGATGCCGTAGGTGCCCATGCTCAACATGGCCGCCGCTAACATGATCGTCACGGGCATAGGCGCCACAGTGTGGGCGTCGGGCAGCCAGAGGTGGACGGGAAAGATGGCCATTTTTACGGAGAAGCCGATGAAGAAGAGCGTCAACACCGTGGTCATCATGCCCGGCGCCAGCGACCAGCCGCCGGCCCGGAGCGCAACCAGGCTGTCGCTGCCCGTCGCGTCGTAGAGCATCAGCAGGCTTACCAATACCATCAGCGAACCGATGTGCGTGAAGATGAAGTATTTGAGCGCGATGGCGCCGCGCCGTTCTCCATCGCCCCAGACCAGAATGAGTACACAGGACGCGATCAGCATCAGCTCCCAGAAAACGTAGAAGAGAAAGAGATCGTCGGCTAACGTGGTGCCGGACATGCCGACGCCGAAGAGCAGGAGCAGGGCGTAAAAGTAACCGCTGCGCTCGTCGAGCTCGTGATACCCCCAGCTGTAGACGATGGCGACCAAGGTGACGGCAGCCTCCGTGACCAGGAAGGGTAGCGTCAGCCAGTCGACGTGCAGGCGCAGCTGAATGTTCGCCGCAGGAATCCAGGAAAAGGCCACAGCCGGCTCGCCGCCGCCGTAGAGCGTCGGCAGCAGGGCGAAGGCGGAGCCCAGCGTGACGACGGCGCTGCCGCCGGCGATCCAGCCGGCGAAGCGCGTACCGCGTCCGCGCAGCAGGATCAGTATCAGGGATGCCAGCAGGGGCATGACCAGGATGAGCTCTAGAAAGATGGTGTCTATAAGCATAGGATCTTCTCCTTAGATATCTCCTTACCGGCTCATTCGCGCTGGGCCTGCAGGCGCTGCCGGATGAGCTTGCGCCCTTCTTCGGCCACGAAGACGGAACTGGAAATCAGCATGATCAAGCCCCAATCTGCCCAGGTCAACGGGACGGTGCCCAGGGCAGTTTGCATAAAGGACACATGCTCTGCGAATAGTTGTAACAGAATGGAAAGGACAATGGCGCCCATCAGGTAGTGGTTTTTAAAGAGACCTAATTGGAAGACGGATTTGGTCCGGGAGCGGCAGTTGAGGGAGTTGAAGACCTGGAACATCGCCAGGGTGGTGAATGTCAGCGTCTGGACGCGCATTAGTCCGCTCTCGTTGTCGGCGCGGCTAAATATCCATAATGTGCCCGCCGCCATAAAGATGGCGACGAAGAGGATGTTCTGCAGCACCTCACGGTTGATGATCTGGGCTTCGGGATCGCGCGGTGGCTCCTCCATGACGTCGCCTTCTTTGGGCTCCATCGCCAGGGTAATGTCGAGGATGCCATCGGTGACCAGGTTGACCCACAGAATCTGCACCGGAGTGATGATCAAGCCTTTTGATGCGAACAAGACCAGCGAGCTGAGCAGCGTGAGATCCTCGCCGACGTTGGTCGCCAGCAGGAATTTGACCACCTTGCGCACGTTCTGAAAGACGACACGTCCTTCCTCCACGGCGTTGACGATGCTGGTGAAGTTGTCGTCAGTGAGCACCATCTCGGCGGTCTCCTTGGTGACGTCGGTGCCGGTGATGCCCATGGCGACGCCGATCTGGGCGGCCTGGAGCGCGGGTGCGTCGTTGACGCCGTCGCCCGTCATCGCCACAACGTGGCCCAACCGCTGGAGCGACGCGACGATGCGGTGTTTGTGCTCCGGCGAGACGCGCGCGAAGACGGTCGTCTCTTCCATGGCTGCGTCCAGCTCCTCGTCGCTCATCTGCCCCACCTCCGCACCGGTCAGCACCTCGCCCCCCTCTTCGAGAATGCCCACATCGCGGGCGATGGCGGCGCCGGTGACCTTGTGATCGCCCGTCGCCATAATGACGCGGATGCCGGCGCGCTTGCAGCGCTCCACAGCGGGGGGCACCTCCGGCCTCGGCGGATCGATCATGCCCACCAGTCCGACGAAGACCAGATCAGCCTCGTGACCGTATTCCAGCGCTTCCTTGAAGGCGTCTACTTCCTCCGGCTCGATGATTTGATACGCCAGCCCCAACACGCGTAGGGCGCTGCTCGCCATGCGGTGATTCTCCTCCAGGATATGCTCGCGGTCGGCCTCTATCATGGGCCGCACCTTGGCGTTCTCGCGGATCTCCGGGGCGCGTTCGAGGATGGCCTCCGGCGCGCCCTTGACGAAGACCCAGACCTCGCCTTCCTGGCCCTGGTGGAAGGTCGCCATGAACTTGGTATCAGAGCTGAAGGGCAGCTCGTCGATGCGGTGGTAGCGCGCTTCCAGCCGCTCCTTGTGGTGCCCGGCCTTGGCGGCGGCGACGACCAGCGCACCTTCCGTAGGATCACCACGGATCTCCCAGGTGGGCTCGCCCTCTTCGTGCTGGTGCTGGACAAGCCGGGCGTTGTTGCAGAGGGCGCCGATGTGGAGCGCCAGCCGCAGGTCGGGCGTGGCGGTGGGATCGTAGCGCTCTTCATCGCGCAGGAAGCGCCCCTTGGGGGCGAAGCCCACGCCGGTCACCTGGATGGTCTTGGCGTCCGCCATGATCTCCCGCACCGTCATCTGGTTGCTGGTGAGCGTGCCGGTCTTATCGGTGCAGATGACCGTCGCGGCGCCCAGCGTATCCACGGCAGGCAGGCGGCGGATGATGGCATTGCGCTTGGCCATGCGGTTGACGCCCACCGCCAGCGTGATGCTCATCACCGCCGGCAGCCCCTCGGGGATCGAGGAGACCGCCGAGGCCAGCGCAAAGAGGGAGATTTCCGATAGCGGCACTCCCCGGATAAGACCGAGAATGATCGATAGCGCGGCGACGCCGACGGCCAACAGGCCCAGCTTTTTGCTCAGATCGAGAGTCTGCCGCTGCAGCGGTGACGTCACCTTCTCCGTCTCCTGGATCAAGGTGGCGATCTTGCCCATCTCCGTCTCGTCGCCGGTGGCGTAGACCACGGCGCGGCCCCGCCCGTTGGTGACGATGGTGCCGCCGTAAACGAGGTTGGTGCGCTCGGCGATGGCCAATTCCTTATTCTCCAGCGGCTCGGTGATTTTGCGGACGCTGAGGCTTTCGCCGGTGAGCATGGCCTCTTCCACTTCTAAGTTCATCGCCTCGATCAACCGGGCGTCGGCGGGCACCTTGGCGCCGGCGTCCAGCAGGATGATGTCGCCGGGCACGACCTCCGTCGTGGGAATACGCATCTCCAGGCACTCGCCTACGTCCGGACAGTCGCGCACGACCTCGGCTTCCAGCGCGGCCTGCGACTTGAGCTTCTCCAGCGCTTCCTCGGCCCGGTACTCCTGGAAGAAGCCGATAAGGGTGTTGACGACGATGACCACGCCGATGACGATGGCGTCGGCGGTCTTGCCGGCGACCAAGGAGATCGCCGCAGCCATCACCAGCACGAGAACCAGCGGGTTTTTTACCTGCGCCCACAGAATCTCCAGTTTGCTGACCCCTTCGCCGCTCTCGATCTCATTGGGGCCAAATTTCTCCAGCCGCCGTTCGGCTTCACTCATTTTCAGGCCGCTAGGGTCTGTATCAAGCGCCTCGCAGGTCTCTTCCACGCGCAGGCCATGCCATCTATGTTCTCTCTCGATCAAATTAGACTCCTTTTTCGGGATCTTCGCTTTGGAGATAACAGGGCAGCACGCCGTGAGCAGGGGAAATCATCCTGCTCACGGTTGCTGACCGCTGAGTGCTATTCTTTGTGGGCGTCCTTGGCCAACGTCGACAGCGGTTGCGCCAGATTGATGAACTCGGTGGGGATGACGAACTTGGTCGCCTCACCCTCGCCCAACGTCTTGAGGGCGTCCAGATACTGCAGCGTCAGCGTCTTGCTGTCCACGTTCTGGGC
>DAOTUH010000568.1:0-11555 GCA_034437255.1 Anaerolineae bacterium | reverse complement strand
GTAGTTTGCGCTATCTTCATACTCGTTGACGCCAACCAGCACAGCCCAGGAGGTGCCAGTGCCATAGAGATGTTCTGAATCAGCGGGCACACCATTGCCCTTGGTCTCGGTCAAGGGCCTAGGTGGTGGTTGCCTGCCCATACACAAGTCGTTGAAGCTCATACCCAGATGCTCGAGAGCCAGCGCATTGAGTCGATCCACGATGCGCGTACGGTTGCGGCGGGTCTGCTCACTGGGGCCGTAGCGGCGCTCATCGCGAAGGTTCTCCAGCAAAGGTGCCTCGTGAACGGTGAAATCCTGGTGCCAATCGGTGCCCTCGGCAAGTTGTCTGAGAGCATCAAGTCCACGTTCGTAGTCCATATCATCTCCTTTTATAGATGATTCCGATTCGGGAATGTCAATTTGCGGCTCCGGGCGGCTTGTTGGTGTCGAAGAAGTCTCAAAGTCACCCAGAATTCCCAGTAGGACTGGAATAGACATTTTACATAGTTCTGTGAAGCTTCTATCGGAATACCTTAGAGCCAACCGTTCTAGCTCACGCAGAATGCGCTCACGTCGCTCTTGCTCTTGTGGACTCAGGACACTGAAACGTCTCTCATTCTTGATGCTTTCCGATAGTTGCCGTCTCCAGCTAGTGAAATCTAGGTAGGTCTCTGAATCTGTGGCTATCCCGGCTTGTTTCAGAATACTATCTAGGTTAGCCAAGCCTCGTTCGAATTTCATACCGTTCTCTCCTATCCCTCCCTGCCGTTTTCTTCATCTTCTCCGTCAAAAGAAGCATTTCCTGGACAGGTTATTGCTAATTTCGTTTTGCACTCTGGGCATTGTGTTACTTCCTCCTCAATAGCAGCCCCACATTGAGGACATAACCATTCTCCACATTCTGGGCATTCAGCTAAGCCTTCTAGCAAGAGTGTGCCACAGGAGGGACAGGGCCAGCCTCTCTTGACAGAAACAGCAGGTGGCAAAGAGCCTGCACCAGACGTCAGGTTGGAGAAAGCTAGTATTATCTGAGCAGCCCTAGCAGCCTTGGGCTTCCCAATAGTGTTATAGAGATATGTCGCTTGTTCTATTAGGTCACGCGCTCGGCTAAGTTCATCCCTGGATATCAAGAATTTAGCAAAACTCATACAAGTACTTGCCAACCAGTCTATGCTATAGCGCATACTGACAACTTCAGCCGGGCTCAATGGTCGCTGATCTTGATGCTGAAGACGTTCAGTCCAATGTTTTCCCGCACGTTGTAGAAACTTAAGAGATCGTTCGTAGTCAGAGTAGGCTTCATCGAGCTGTTCGAGCTTGGCATAGATTTGGGCCCGCACAGAACGACTCTCCGCCGAACTATTATAGTCGCCGACTCTTTCTGCGATTCGAATGGCTTCACTAAGTCTCTGCAGAGATTCATCATACTCTTCACGATGCTGATAAATCAGGGCTGAATCGTGGAGCGCGGTAGCTGTCATAGCTGTATCTTGTCTAGCCATCTCTTGCACTTCTTCATAATACTCTAGTGCCAAGCTGTGATACCGTTGTAAGTCCTTGTCTTCATCAAGTTTACCGGCGATGTGACTGTGAAACTTGGCTACGTAGAGGTACAGTCGCGCTCGTTGTGGTCGAGAAAACTGAACTTGCTGCGGGCCTGACAACACTATGTCAACAAAACGCTCAAGCTTCTCTGCATCGATCTTGTCCGAGAGTATAGGGATTGCTCCGCAAGTTTCAATGAATTCATCTACATCCTTCACTTGGATATTTAACTCAAACAATTCCTCAAAGCAATGTACAATCTCGTCCCAAAGTCCTAAGCGACAATAAGACGGAATGAGCATGTTGAGACCCCAGATCAAATCTTCCAGATCTCCCTCTTGGTAGAGCGCTTTGGCCCGACGAAGATACCTTAGCTTCTCATCAAATGGCATGATACTATCGTCTAGTCTGGTCACTTCACGTGCCGTGTAGACTAAGATGTCTCCGGCCTCCGCAGGTAGCTCATTTCTAAGCAGCACTTCTTCGGTCTTGTCTATAAGCTGATCATGTACACACTGGTGAATTTGTTGAGGCTGGATCTCGCGTAAAATACGCAAAAAAGTGAAGGGAAGTTGAACCAGGCTTGCCTCATCGGTTACAATCCGGTCAAGGAGCTTTTCATACACTGTGATCGCAGGGTGAATGTTTTCTAGACACACTAGCTGTTTCACCGCTTCTTCATAGTGACGCTCTGTTTGATCCAGTACCTTCTCTGCTTCGACCCTGGCTGGGGCAAGCGTGCGGGTTGGGGTTTCGAAGTTTGCGTAGACATCTCCCAACCACTCGTGTATCTTGGCTCGGGTGTTTAGTTTATCAGCAACCTCAAGAGCTTCTGTGAAAGCCGCAACTGCCTCTTGCCATTGGTGCATCCTGAAATAGGCTTCTCCTAGCTGCATTTGCACGCTGGCTAACTCCTCACGCTCCCAATTGATAGTCGGGAGTATATAGTCTCGATCTTGCAGACAAGTGCGCAGCCTATCCCACTGCTCGTCTTCACGATAGTAGTCCGCAAGTCGGCAAACTAGAGAGTAAATCTCCCGCTGTTTCTTTATCCGAAGATCATCAAAGCGGCGTTGTTCAAACAAAATATCTCGCGCCTCAAACCAGTACTTCCCCGCTTCCTCGAAATTTTCATCATTTTGATATATCTTTGTCAAAGACACGCAAGTACGCCAGAACCTGTTGAGATCCCCGACAGATCGTTGATGCTGATGAGCTTGTTCGCAGTAGTAACGACCTTTTTCAAACGCTTCCTGCTCTACGAACAGATCACCAATTCCTCCATAGCTAAGAGCCAGACCATAAACATCACCCAGTTGCTTTTGAATCTCTATAGCTTTCTCATAATGTTGACGGGCCTTGTCAGAATTGCCCAGAATTCGATATGTCTCTGCCAAGGCCACCTAAAGGCGTTCCCGCTCATATCTGTCCTTTTCTACGGATTTCAGTGCCAGGCGATACCATGTAAGTGCTTCCTCATAGTCCTCTCGTTCGAATCCGCGTTCGAGGTGCAAATCACCTAGGGCCTTGTAAACCCGAGGCAGAAGCGACTTATTTTGGAGCTTTGTCCTAGCCTTCTGCGCCAGCCTTTCAGCTCGCTTGCAGGCCCTTTCACAAACTTTGAATCTCCGTTTCCGAAGCCAAACTTCAGCCAAAGCCAAATAGATCTCCACAAGATCGCGATGAAACTCCATAGATTTAGGGGGGAAGAAACGTTTTAATCGTAGATTGCCTTCCAAACCTATACGAGCTCGATAAAGTAGATCATTGGCTCGGTCTAATGATGCCTGTGGTTGCTTCAGTAACAGTCGACCTTGTTCTTTCTCTATCAGTGTTCTTAGCTCCTTGGCTCTCTTGCCCTCCTGTTTTGCCAGAGGAGACTCAGAGGAAACAAGCCTGTAGGCTTGTTCTAGATCCTGCTCTGCTGGCACCAGATTACCACGCATTTGCTGTAGTCGGCTCCGCTCTATCATGAGATGCGCTGCTTCAAAACTGTTCTTAGATACCAAATCAAGGGCTGTATCATAGAATTCTAGGCTTCTAGAGAAGTTTCTCAACCCCCTCTCAAGAGTGGCCGCCTTTTTGATCTCTTCCACATGCGCTGCTCTGAAGTCTCTAGGCGATTTTACCAGGTGTCGTGCCAATTGACGCAGCTGTTCATCGGGATCGGCAAATATCCGGTCAGTAAGAAGGATTTCTGCAACATGCTGCCTTAGCTGAAAACGTTTGCTTTCGGATAGGCTGTCGTAAAGAACCTCTCTTTTCATCTGATGCTCGAATTCATAGCCTTCCACCTTTGACAATCTGCCCTCTTCATCCGGCACGATTAAGAATCCTGATTCTTCAAGTGCTGTGAGGTGTTTATCAAGATCATGAGCAGAGTATTGGGGAAATTCTCTAGTCGCCAGAGCCTCGATGAGGTTCAATGGTAATTCAAAGCCTAAGGCTGACAATGTTTTCACAAAGTCAGCTTCATGTGGAAGTTCCAGATCAACCCGCTCAAGTATGATCTCCTCTATAGTCTCCGGTAAGGCTTTACTAAGATCTACAGTGTAAGCTGGATACCACTCACTGCCAACACGAGTCAGATACTGCGCATTGGGGTTTGTCAACAATCTCAATATCTCGATCAAATAGAGTGGATTGCCGTGCGACCGATCGTATACGAACCTATGGAGAGTTTCGCTGAAACGTGGGAAATCGACAATCCGATCCACAATCGCTTCAACTCCCTCCTCGTCCATGGCACCCAGTTCAAGCACCTCATAGTAATCGCGTGACATCTCGAGCTTGCTAATAACCGGCAAAGCGTCGCCTTCCCCAGGGCGGTAGGTTGCACATAGCAAAACGGGCTCATCTTTGCTCAGTAGCACATTATGCAATAGTGCTGACAAAAGTTGTTCTTCAGCACCTTCCGGAGTCCAGTGTATATTCTCAAACACTAAAAGAGTTGGAACATGCCGACATAATACGTTCACCAATGCAAGCACGTTTGCCTTCAAAAAGTCCATCTCTTCTTTGCCAAACTGGACTGGCATTGTAGAGATAAAGCGGAAAACGGTCTGTCGCTGCAAGTCATGCTCCTCTTTCGGAAGTTGCTCTTCCAATTGTTGCCAAATCAGTCTGTCGTTTTCTTCATCGGGTCTTAGACCGAGCAATCGTCTCAGCATACGCTTAACTGGGCTTCTGTCCTTGGCATCTTCTACAAAACAGTGGAAGCCGCGCAGTTTGGCCTGTTCCAGAAGGTCGTAGATCAACTTGGTCTTGCCTGCTCCTTCAATTCCCCTCATCAGTAACAGACGCTTTAACCCTGGTCGATATTTCCCATGCGTCAATTGCCAAACCTGATCAACCAGTGTAGAAATCACTTCAATTTCGGAGTCACGACCTATAGTGGTGATATCCCTTGGTGTCAACGGAAAATCATATTCAATTCGCTTCCAATCTGGTTGTAGAACCAATGATTTCGCTAGTCCCTGACTGTCTTTATAGACCATCTTTGTACTCTTGGGAAACCGAACTCCCGTGGGGTCTGAGGTTCTCAACAATTGTCCAACAGTCTGAGACGAACTTCCAGGAACATCACCCTTGAACGTTACGGTATTGGCTTCGAGTTGCCCCTCAACCTCTATCATTTCCTCATATTCTACATCGTGAGCGATCTTGTCGCCTTTGTTTTCAATATGGACGAGAAACTCAAGTCCCTCCTCAATGTAACGATAATAACGCGCTGCGACCAGCTGTGGTTCAGTCCCCGATCTGACTTCCACAATAGTTTCTTCAATCTCATCCCAGTCACTTGCTCTGCCCTCATAATCAACATGCTTAGTGAACAGCCGATATCGACCGGGGCGTGTTCCATAACACGTATATGAAAGGATTACAGTCTCGCCTGGCGCTACCTGAATTTCTAGCTCAAGATCACCTTCAAGGATTTCGAAGCTGTCAGGAATACCTTCTTTATAATCAATGGTTACTGCTCTTCGACCCAAATTTGTCATTTCAACAGACACATGTATTGGTTGCTCTTCGACAAAAGGATGGGTTCCGCTTGGTTGGGTTTCACGATCCACGCCAAAGAAAGCCAGTGGAGAGGCTGTCTCTCTCAATCGTGTTGATTCGTCACGTTTCTGAGCAAGTTGAGATTGAATCCTCTCAATATCCCTGTCCAGTTTTGGAACGGCTTCACCAGTTTGCTGTTGCGCCAGTTTCTTGCACTGCTTAGCATATAGCCGGTTCTCCAGATTTCCGATCTCGCTTTTCAACTTCTCAATTCGGATCAATGCATCCTCCGCAGTGAGAGGTACTGGCGAGACAGTACATGCGTCGGTGAAAGAAATGCTCAGAAAGTGAGTAGACAGGCGTTCTAGCTCACGCAGAACACGTTCTTTTCTGACCTCAAGCTGATTATCCGACAAGCCGGGGGCTAACCTCCTTTCTCCAAATATCGTTATCAATTGCCTGCGATATCCTTGAAGATCAAGGTAGGTTTCCGCCTCTTTGCCTTCCTGTTGAACAACTGCGTTCTCTAGACGAGTTAATCCTTGCTCATAGTCGAGGGATCCTTCTCGCAAAGTGGGGCGAAAATCAGATTCTGCTGATACCTCGCGCAAACTTATTTTCAGATGGGTTAATTTCTTTGCCGCATCTGGATCTACGATGCTTAAAATACGCTGCATGGTATCGAGCCCGCGCCAAGTATCGTCGTTGGAAAGGTCTCCAGTCTCGAAATGCATGACAGCATTTCGGAGAGTTGTTATCTCCTTGAGCCAGACCAAAACACCTCGATCATTGCCGAAAGGTTCTGCAAATGTCTGTTTCCAGTTACCTTGGATGATATTGTTGAAATAGTTTATATCGAGAATCTCGTGCCGCTCAGTACCGGGACGTTTGACAACAGGAATTCCGGAAAAACGGCGTTCGAAGCTCTTTTCTAATCTATCTATGTCCTCGTCGCGAAAGACTCGTCGAACTCCTCGCTCCCACCATTCATCTCCATAGACAGCTTCAAGTTGGATTTTGACAAAGCACAACATCGCATCTCGGTAAGCCTTGAGACCCTCATAAAGCACTACATAGTTCCTACTCATCAGTATCCTCCCGGCATAAATTAGAAGCTGATTTGGTGTTCATTGCCTTCTCCACATTTTTAACCGAGCAGTGGATGCCCTCAGTGTTCTTCAGTTTGTTTCAACATTTTTCAAAACGTTAATCCTTGCAAGCAACTTTCTAATAGATACATGATTCTCAAAATATCATATACCCAAGTGTGACATCTGCTGGAGACGATGTTGAATCGCAATTCGCTTGAAGACCTATCGCTCAAGTCGTGCGATTTGACGTATTCTAGATTATTGTGAGCCCCGTACTATCCAAAATACCCCCGCACTGCTCGGATAACGCTGCTCTGCCCTTTGCCATCCGCGTACTCAATCCGATCCTCCAGCGCTGTGCCATCGACCACGGCCCTCAATCGTGCTTGATGCAGCGGTGAACCACGACGATCAGATCTGCACCGCGCACAGCCTCCGCCACCCGAGCTTGATCCACGCGCTCTTCCCAAGAGGGCGGAACCTCCGTGAAGCGCTCCAGGTTGTGCTCGTTCGTCAGTATCTTACAAACACGATGGCGCATCGGGGCATAACCCCCAACCAGGGCTACCCAGCGACCGCTCAAGTCGAGCCGCTCTGGCTCCGAGGGCTCCGGCGTGAAATTAGATGCTACCAGATCAGCCTCGCGTGCCCGCGCAAGCCCTTCCTCTAGGTATTCTTGAGCGAAATCGAATTCGTTCCCGGTCCAGGATGAACAGCCCGCGCCGCAAGGTGAGTGTGTACTCAGGCAGGGGCTTGCCCTGGTGCAGCGGTAGATCCACCTCATGCCAGATCCCGCTCACTGGGCTGCGTGTAGATCTCCGTGGTCGCCACGCTGGCGTGCCCCAGCAGCGCGGAGACGGTCACCAGGTCCGTCTCGGCCTTGCGCAACAGGCGCGTGGCGAAAGTATGGCGTAGAACGTGGGGCGTGACGTCGTCTACGTCGGCGGCCTCGGCCAGCGCCGCAATGCGCAACTGCATGCCCCGCGCGCCCAACGGCCCGCGCTGGCTCTGAAAGACGTGGTCGTCGTCCGCGAGGGTGGGGTACTTCTCCAGGTAGGCGGTCAGAGTTTGGCGGGCGTTCTTGTGCAGCGGGACTTTGCGATACTTCCGGCCTTTCCCGGCGCGGACGATCACCGTGCCCTTTCGCTCACCAAGGTCGAGATCGGTGAGTTTGAGCGCCGCGGCCTCCGAGACGCGCAGGCCCGCATAGAGCAGGAGATTGAGCAGAGCCGCGTCGCGGTAAGCAGTGACCACGGTGGGCGCCGTGGGGTCCTCGAACCGCGCTTCCGCCAGTTGGCACTGCGTCGCGGCTTCGCGCTGCAGGCGATAGACCTGCTGCCCGGTCAGCGCCTTGGGCGGCCGGCGCTCTTGTTTGACACCGTTGACGTCGGCGGCGGGGTTGGTGCCGGCGTGCTCTTCCTGCCGGGTCCAGGCGAAAAAGACGCGCAGGGCGGCCAGTTTGCGGTTGACGGTGCTGGGCTGGCGGCCCAGGTCGACGAGATGATCGCGGTAGCGCTGTACGTCGTAGGGGGTGACCTCCACTGGCGGGACGGCTTTGCCCAGGCGCTCGGTGAGCCAGGCGAAGAAGCCGCGCACGTCGCTCTCGTAGGCGCTGACGGTGTGCGGGCTGCGGTCCTGCGCGCGCAGGTGAGCCAGGAAGGGCCGTAGATAGTCGGTCATGAGGTACCTCTTGATATTATGCGAACGGTTTTGGCGCAGATAAATGGGGCGAAAGCGACGCTTTCGCCCCATTTTAGGGTGTGTCTAGGAAAAAGTCAACGCATAACAATGCTTATGCCCTATCGTGAGGTTTGACCGGCAGCCTACCAACCGCACAAATAGAAACGACATGAAAGACATCGTCCCACTGACGGAACGAAAGTGCCGCTTTTTAGGGAAACGAGGACATTTTGAAGCCATTTTTGATGATACTTTCCCCACCCAGGACTTCCTTGCTGCTCTAATTATGCGGTTGCCAAAGCGCGGTCAAAGGGTATGCTATGCCGCGGGAAGCCAGGAATCCAACCTATCGCTTTTCCATAGGCCTACTCAATTTTCACGCCATAATATGATGCCTAAGCCAATGCTTGTAAACGTAAGTATACTTCCCCAGATCCATCGCCACACTAGTAGGCCGTTATGCTTGATCCCCAATAAAGCCAGCTCACTATTTAATAGGTTACTGCCTTTTTGAGCCCGCATAAGGCGAAAGCTATGCACTAGCGGGCTGTATTGCCAGCTAAATAACTGCATGTGTGTCGGTAGGGAAGTCGCATAATAATTGTAATCGATACTTACTCCTAAGACTTGTACCAAAATGCTCAGGGGGCCAAAAAGCAACAGTAGCCACCACATGTGTTTGCTGTACAGAAGTGAGCCGGCGAAAAGTGTAAGAAATGGCAGAACCGGAATTAAATAACGGGGCCCCCAACAGTCCCCTCCCCACCAGATCCAAAATCCAGCGTGAAATAGTAGATAGCTGACCCAGAAGGCTAATAGCAAAAGAACCTCGGCACGGTATTTTGTGTACATATTAACCATACCTAGTATGCTAGGTAGTAGTATAGGCGAATACCAGAATATCCCTTTGCCCGGGCTTAGTAGCAAGCCATACAAGCCTTCAAATAGCGGTGTGCTCCAACTTTCGCCCGGATATCCGAAGTTGAGTATCGAACCGAAACGATACCAATTATAAAACACAATAATGCCCAGGCTGAGCAGAAGCACGCTCCACCACACCGCACGAGCGTGTTGAGGTTTCGACCGCTGGTTTTCTATCTGCTGTAACTTCCGTTCTAGATAGAACGTGGTAAGGATAAAACACAGTAAGGAAGATAGGCGTGTGAACGTGGCAAATGCGAATCCCAGGCCGCTCAGCAGTAGTTTGCATAAGTCATCGGAGTCGGCAAAAGAGAATATACCATATATCCCTAAAAGCAGTCCTAACGCAGCAAGCGGTTCGCGGAAATGAAATTTCGCATAGGGCCAGGCATAAGTTCCTACACCATAGAGCAGTGCCACAATTAAGCTGATTACATACTCTTCGTAGAAGCGTAGAGCGAGGTGAAAGAGCAAAACTGCGTTCGCTGCAGTGATGATCTGATTGAATCTGGCAACAAAAAAACGTGCTACCAGTGGGAAAGGTTGCTGGAGTACCAGTTGATTTATCCCGTTAGCCAACCAAACCAGCGGTACTGACGCGAGAGGCATGAAAAAGCCATAATTGCTAAAGCAACGTCCATCTCTTCCGGGGACACCAAGATCACAGGAGATGTCTAGCGTCCCCTTTGTTGCCAATGCCCAGGTAACGGAGAACAAAACCTCACCGTCAATAGAGTAAAGCCCTTCGCCTGCTGTTAAGAGGTAGACAGATAGCAGCATGGCAAATAAGAGTATGCTGATGAGGTGAATGATTTTGTTTTGTTTCACACTACATGCTCACTCAACTCCGGCGGCCCATGCCCCAAGGGTTAGCCAGAGGGCTACTCTTCCCTGTTGATAGGTAAGAAAGTGATGATCAAAGCAGCCCATCAGTAACAAGACCACAGACGCAACAGTCCAGGCGGCCTGCATAGGTTTTTCGAACAGGCTATGTCGAGATTGCCAACTGATCTTAAGAACTGCAAGAATCAGCATTCCCCAGGCAGCTAATCCCATTGGTCCCAAGTCGACAAGTAGTAACAGCGGGACACTGTGGACTGGGCCAGGATTAGCAATTCTTCCTCCATTGGACATCAACAAACTCGCTAGGGAAGAGCTTCCAGCCCCCATGCCCAACCATGGAGACGTACGCCATAGCATCAAAGCGTCACGCCGATAGGTGATCCGTTGTGCGATGTTTGCCTGCTCTGTCAGATTGGGCACAGATAGTCGCGAGGAAATTAACGCCAGAGTTCCCGACAGACGTGCTTCAAACAGTGGTCCATAGATAATGAGGAAGATCAACATACCCACCAACAGACATCCTGATAACAGCAGAGTTCTTCGTCGATGCAGTTTAGATGAGGATCTCTGCCATGCTAACAGCATTAAGACTCCCATACCGATGGTCAAGCCACCCCAAGCGGTCCGGCTGAAGGTGGTTACAATCCCGGCACAAAGTAAACTGATCCCCACGAGGTAAACCAAGATGCTTATGGTAGATCGATGATTGTTATCCAAGTATCGTCCTGTGAGTAGTAGCAGACTTACCGTTAGTTGTGTCCCCAAGGCGTTGGGGGAAGATGTCAATCCTGCAGAGCGCAACCACATTTGGTCAGCTGCTTGGACCACAATAGCGCCTGGGACGTTAGCATCACGGACCAGCTCGCCAGCCCATTCTAACCCCACTTGATGTTGGAGGAGAAATTGTCCCAGTCCTATTATGGCTTGCACTAAGCCCATACCTATCCAAAATCTCTCAATCCAGCGCCGTGTGCTTAAGGAGGCATGACGCACACAGATATACACTCCCAAGAGTAGCCATAGGCGTAGCGCGAACGCCGCTGTCAACGGAGGCACTAGACTCCACAGGAGACTCGCAGTGGCCCAGCCTGCTAGAATCGTCAAGGCGAACGTCGGCAATATAGGGTTTAGGAAAATCTCTTGATTCGGATGACTGATCTGTTCAAACAACCAGCTAGCAACTGCCAGCACGATGAACAGGTCACTAGGATACAGTAAGTTGTTGCTATATTCTGGGGGCAAGCGCCCTCCAGAGAAATCCACTGTCCCGATGAAGTATGTCAACGCAAATGAAAGGGTCAATACCCCTAGGCTAATAGCCTTGACAGCGTGTATTATACGTGATCCCAATTGCGGTAGGGATATGCTAAACCAGCCATCATGCTTTTCCCGCTGTCTAAACAAAGCTATTCACCTATGAACTGTCAACATGTGGTTTCTGATTTTTGCTCTCCACGTGAACATCAAGGGAGCTAAGTACGTCCGTAAAAG
>DAOTUH010000567.1:0-2040 GCA_034437255.1 Anaerolineae bacterium | reverse complement strand
ATGATGATGATGATGGGGTCGCACTCGTCATCAACGCAGCCGAGTTAAATCCCGCTCACGCCCTTTTGACCAACACCATTTTTGCCAATCATGACGTGGCTATTCTGGCGTCCCATTACAGCACGGTCACTCTTGATAGCGTACTGTGGCACCAGAATATCACCCAAACCGCCGGAAGCGGTATCGTCTCCATTGATCGCAACTTCACCGGCAATCCCAACTTCGATACGGATGGCTACCATCTGCTGCCCGGCTCCGCCGCCATCGACTTAGGCGTTGACGCCGGGGTAACCTCGGATATCGACGGAGAAACGCGGCCCAGTGGGTTGGCCCCTGACCTGGGGGCCGATGAAAGGCAAGGCGAACTAACTGACTATCGTCTCTATCATGTTACTTTCCCCAAGAACTACTTTGATCACAACGCAACGCTTTTCTTGCAGAACCCCACCAGCATGGAAGCCAATGTCTCTCTGGCCTTCTTCAGCGTTAGCGACGTGCCTGACCTGGAATACCCGGAGGCCATCCCGCCCTTTGGCAGTTTGATTGTGAAATCTGAAAATATAGCAGAATTATCCGATAGCCAGAGCTATGCGCTGGTTGTCAACGCCGACCAACCCGTCCAGAGTGTCGTTCATGAGCGCACCACCGCCTCTGACGACAATTTGGCCGTCTACCGCGGCACCGATGCCGTCAGCAACACGTTGCGCTTCGGTCCGTTCTACTACGACGCAGCCGGTAGCGTTGGGTTAAACTCCTATGTCACAGTGATGAACACCGGCAGCAGTGATGCCACCATCAGTGCCCAGTTCATCTACACCGATGGCACAGTGGCCCAATCAGACAGTCCCCCGGTCGTCGCTCCCTTTGGGCGGGTGAGTTGGAACGGAGCCTTGCTGGGGCTTCACAGTGGCTTTGTGGGGTGGGTCGAGGTCACGGCGGATCAGTCCTTGGCCGGCTTAATGCAACAAATCAGCGCAGAATCGGAGATTCGAGAATCCCAGGAAGCGTTAGGCACAGCGGGTAACTATGGTTATATACCTCGCGCCATGAAAACCTTCAACGAGAGCGGTGGCCCCCGCACCACGACGCTCTTTGCCCTTAACCTTAACGCAAACTCTGCAGACGCCGTGTTGGATTATTACCTCGACGACGGCACAAAAGCCCATAGTGAGGGACCCTTCCCGCTTCCGCCAAGTGGAGGTCGGCTCATCAACTTGAGCGAGGAAAGCACCTTACCGAACGGAGGCATTTGGGCAACGACTTTCAGTAGCGGACAACCCATTGCCGTAGGTGAACAGACAGATTATGAAAGCGTCGTACCCCGATTCTCCAGCGGTGCCTATGGCGCACCACCCTCCGGTGCGGGGGGAGCGATGCATCTCGTCCTGCCTCACGTCGCGCGCAGCAGCAACGCGTATTCCATCTTCAGCCTCCAGAACGTTGGAGATTTGGAGACCACGGCGGAAATCCAGTACTATTCACCAGATGGCTTTTCGGTTTTGACGCAGTCGGTCACATTGCCCTTCTATGGCTGGCAACGTTTCGATTTAAGAGACGTGACCGCCTTAGATAATAACTTCGAAGGCAATGCGATCATCGTGGCTGACGAACCCTTAGCCGCCCGAGTCGATGAATATCTGGTCGAGCCAGCTACCTACAGTGTGACACTTTCACCTCTGACGGACAGTCGCTCGGGGTCACCCGACAGCTCCGTGCAGTACACGCTGCGCGTGACCAACACCGGAAATGTACCAGACACTTTCCAGGTTTCTGCATCCCTGGACAACAACATGTGGACTATCTCGGCCCCGCGTATCGTCGGCCCGCTCCAGCCCGGCGCCGGCACGCAGTTGCCGGTCATTGTCGACATTCCCCCTTATGCTATGAGCCAGGCACATAGTGTGGCGGACATGTTGGTCATTTCGCGGAACGACCCGGCGATGGCCTCTGCTACCCTCACCACAACCGTCGATGCCGTCTACAGCCTGGACGTATCGGCCACGCCCGTGGCGCAGTCCGGCGATCCAGGGACTACGGTGC
>DAOTUH010000566.1:0-3106 GCA_034437255.1 Anaerolineae bacterium | reverse complement strand
AGCTGCTCTCACAGCTCGACGAGCCGGCGCTGCCCTGCCTGGAGATCCACGATTGGCCTGATTTCCCCTCGCGCGGCGTCATGTTAGACATCAGCCGCGACAAGGTTCCCACCATGGAGACGCTCTTCGCGCTGGCGGATCGCCTGGCCAGCTGGAAGGTCAACGAGTTTCAGCTCTACACCGAGCACACCTTCGCCTACCGCGATCACCGCATCGTCTGGGAAGACGCTTCGCCGATGACGGCGGAGCAGATCATGGCGCTGGACGCTTACTGCCGCGAGCGCTTCATCGAGCTGGTGCCTAATCAGAACTCCTTCGGGCACATGCAGCGCTGGCTCAAGCACGAGCGCTACGAGCATCTGGCCGAGAACCTCGGTGAGTTCCCCGTGCCCTGGGGTGGCACGCGGAAGGGGCCGTTCAGCCTCTCACCGGCGGAGCCGGGCAGCCTGGCGCTGATGCGCAGCCTCTACGACGAGCTGCTGCCCAACTTCACCAGCCGCACCCTCAACGTCGGCTGCGACGAGACCTGGGACCTGGGCTCTGGCAAGAGCAAAACGCGCTGCGAAGCGCGCGGCAAGGGGCGCGTCTACCTCGACTTCCTGCTGGAGATCTACGCGGACGTGACGCGACGGGGCTACACGATGCAATTCTGGGGTGACATCATCGTCCAGCATCCCGAGCTGGTGCCAGAGCTGCCCAGAGACGCCGTCGCGCTGGAGTGGGGCTACGAAGCGGATCATGCCTTCGACGCGCACGGCGCCCAATTCGCGGCGGCGGGCGTGCCGTTCACCGTCTGCCCGGGCACGTCGTCGTGGAACACCATCGCCGGGCGGACGGAGAACGCGCTGGGCAATCTGAAGAGCGCTGCCGAAAACGGCCTCAAGCACGGCGCCACTGGCTATCTCAACACCGACTGGGGCGACAACGGGCACTGGCAGCACCTGCCCATCAGCTACCTGGGCTTTGGCATGGGCGCGGCGTATAGCTGGTGTTTGACTGCAAACGAAGACATAGACGTCGCCGAAGCTATCAGCCGCTTCGCCTTCGACGATCCTACCGGCGCCATGGGCCGCCTCGCCTACGACCTGGGCAACGTCTACCGCGAGCTGGGCTACACGCCGCACAACTCCAGCGTCCTCTTCTGGATTCTGCAGCAGCGCTATCTGGACCGGCAAAAGGTCGAGATAGCGCCCGAGGTTTTCAAGCACACGCTTGAGGCTATCGACGCTGCCATGAAACCGCTGGATGAAGCGCAGATGGCACGGCGCGACGCGGCGCTGATCAAACGCGAGTTCGAGAACGCCGCGCACCTGCTCCGCCACGCCTGCAAGCACGCGCTCTGGGAGATGGGAGAGGACGAAGATACGGCTGCTCTAGCAGAAGATCTAGAAGCCGCTATCGAGGAGTACAAGAAACTCTGGCTCACCCGCAATCGGCCCGGCGGCCTCAAAGACAGCCTTGCCCGCTTCGACAGACTGCGCGCAGTCTACGACGAGACGTAAACGCCATCTCCTCTGCCTTCCGGGAAGTTTTGAGCTTCCCGGAAGGCAGTGGTTTCTCCGCTTGTACGGTGAGAATCCGTTCAATCCGTTGATCTACCCGGCGCCCACGTTGCGTCTTGATCCAGCGGGTACATGGGCCGATGGACGCGCACAAAGTCCAACTCCGATAAGACGCAATTCGTTGCGCCGGGCGTGAACGCCAGGATTGAGCGCGGGCTGATCTGCACAAAGGGATCAGTGAGATAGCCGCGCTTGAGCACGACGAGGTCGTAGGCCAGCGGCTCGATGCCCAGCGCGCGCAGCTGCGCAGGCTCGTGGAAGCTGGCGCGCTCCGTCGTCAGCACCACGTCGATGCCCGCCACGGTCAGCACGACCATGACGCCGCGCTCGACGCGCCGGTGCGGCTCCCGCATGCCCTCGACGTAATAGACGCCATCGGAGATCAGCCGCACGGTTCCCCGGACCGGCAGCGGCGTGCCGTGGACCCTGTCCAACTTCCCGCCGATGGTGAGCGCCACCTCGCGCCCCACTCCGGCGCGCACACAGGCGCCGACCGCCTTGGCATCCCAAAGACTGGCGACAACGGCGTTGGTCACGTTCTTCTCCAGCATGACCCGCAGCAGCTCGGGCACGTCGGTGGTGCCGCCCGCGCCAGGATTGTCGCCGGAGTCGGAGAGGAAGACGGTGGATTCGGGCGCGTCCAGCGCGGCGTCTACGGCTTCGGTCATGGAATAGGCCTCGGCGCTGACGCCAAAATCCTCCCGGCGCGACCAGAATGCTTTCGCAAGCCGGTTCGCCTCGGCCTGGGCCAGCGCCGCGTCGCCGTCGGTGACCACCACAAAGCTAACGCCGGTGTCGGGGATGTCGGCCCAGCAGTGCGAGTTGGCGATGGTCGTGGAGACGATCTCCGGGCGTTCTTCCAGCGCTTCGGCCCGCTCCATCATCGCTTTCATGGGATCGCGCGCCGTCTGCGCCATCTCACCGGGCAGCAAGAAGGGGATGCGGGCAAAGCCCATCTTAGGCGCGATCTCGCCGCCCAGGATCTGCAGCAGCATCTCCGCCGCCTTGACGCCGGTCTCGTAGGCGTCGGTGTGCGGCGCGCGGTGGTAGGCCACCAGCGCGTCGGCAGCCTCGACCAGCTCGCGGGTGACGTTGCCGTGCATGTCCAGCGCCACAGTGATGGGCACGTCGGGGCCCAGGCGCGCCCGCAGTTCGCGGACGACGACGGTGTCGCCATAGTCCTCGTCCTCGGCGCGCATGGCCCCGTGCAGGAAGATGCACGCCGCGTCGACGTCGTGCGCCGCGCCCAACAGCGCGTCCTTCAGGTGCTCGAAGACCTCCTGCTTTACCACGCCGCCGGGCATGGCGTGCCCTGTCACCGAGGGCACCAGCGCGTGCCCAGCCGCCTGCAGCGTCTCCACGATGCCGCCAAAAGCCCCGTGGCGCAGCGGCGGCGCGAGGGTCTCCGCGCCGTACTTGGGACGGAAGTCCGCCAATTCCATCTTGAAGGGCGTAAAAGTGTTCGATTCGTGCCCGATACCGCCAACCAAAATACGCATAACCTGCTCCTTGTACTGTTTGCTGGATGCTGGATGCTGGATGCT